>CAZTCY010000001.1:0-100455 GCA_964612715.1 uncultured Nitrosomonas sp.
AAGCCCGTGTAGAAACTTTAGTCAAAATTGAACCGGGTTGTCAATTCAAACCTGATGGATTAGATTAATTTATAGCCTCGATTGCACATCACAGTTTGCCAATGCTGAGCTGTGCACACTAAATCCGATAGGAGAAATCAATGGCATTTTCCTGCGCGGCCTGATCGATGCCGTTCCCCATAACAATGGATCACCACTCTATGTTCGACCTGTGCGTAACGAGCACGGCATTGAATACAGGCTCACAAAACCAAAGCATTCCTGAATGAACAAGGCCGAACGCATGAATCGGACAATCAGGGAACTAACATGAAACGGTATTACTACAACACCTACGATCCGTTGAAGGCATACATGCACAACTTCCTTCATAGCCTATAACTGTACAAGGCATCTCAAAACGCACACCAATACTCTGCAAAATTCTGTAAGAACACCTGTTCAAGATCTCAATATATAAGCTTCAGCTCAACCCTTAATGCACCGTCGGACCCGCATCGCGGAAAATAGCATCGATAGTCAGGGCATCAAGGCGATATTCCCGATTGCAGATGTCATCATGCACGATAATTTCTCCACGTTCCCGAAGTATAGCTTCAATCTCTCCGCGCCCCAATGACTGCAGCATTTCATAAATTTTCGCTGAGTTATCACGACAACCGTAGCAGACAGGCTGTACATCGAAAATACGAATCGTTTCGTCAATAAACAAACGGGTAAGCAAGTCCGCCGCGGATAGATTAAAAACAGGCTGGTTACACACGGTTGCAGCGAGTGCTTCCGCGCGTGTCCAACCGTCTGGATCCCACTCACCGGCAGCTGGCAGCTTTTGCAGCAAAATACCGGATATGGCCTGATCTGATGTCGTTAAAAAAAGACGCGAAGGTAACTGCTCCGATTGTCTGAAATAATGTTCGAAAATTTCCGCAATTGTATCGCCATCGAGCGGCACGATACTCTGATAGACCTCGCGCATGGAGAGCATGTCAAGTGTCAATACCAACTGTCCATGCCCGAGTAAATCAGATACCGATTGTGGTTCAATTACGGGTGCACATTTTGCCATGCCGCGTAAATGCAGACTCTCATTACAATCCATAACCAGCATGGATACAGGACCATTACCCTTGAGCTGCACAGTCAAGCGCCCAGGCTGTTTAAGATTATCGCCCAGCAGCAATGTTGTCGCAGCCATTTCTCCAAGCAAATCAACGACCGGCCAAGGATAATCACGCCCCCTCAGCATTTGCTGCCACACACTGTCCAAATGCACTACGGCACCACGTATATCTAAATTCTCCAGCAAAAAGCGCTGCACATAATTACTCATTGTTTCAAATCATTCCTTGAAATTCATCATCCTATAAGCTTGCATCGCAACCCAGGCCTGTCCCAGTGCAATGGCACTATCGTCCGGTGGCACCTTCCGAGTCTTGAAAAGACGTACTCGACCGTCGCTCAGCCGATCCACAAGTCCATGCTCTAAAATTTCGTTATGAAAGCAGCCGCCCCCCAGAGCGAGGCGGGTAACACCCAGCTGTTGCGACACTCGCTCTACCCACTCAACCAGTCCAGCGCATATTGTGGCGTGGAACATTGCAGCCGCATGTTCAATATCCTCAATAATGTTGGAGTAATCCATCAGTGCAGATAACAATGGCGAAAAATCCAATTGGTTATTGTCAGTGATAAGATAACCCTTTTCCAAAGCATCCGTTTGACGCTTTTTTTCCGCAAGCCGTTGCAAACTCATTGCCGCCTGCGCTTCATGCGATTGGATCAGATTCACGCCGAGCAATCCTGCCGCCGCATCAAACAATCGCCCCATACTTGAGGTTTGCGGACAATTGATATTCTGCCTCAACATATAAACCACAGACTGCACCGCGGGTTGCTCCGCGAAACGTTGCGCAATTTCATCCAGGCGACCCAGCTTCGCCAAAGCTGCGGCCGCCATGCGCCAAGGCTCCTGTGCGGCACGATCACCCCCAGGAAGCGCCAGTGTCGACAAATGTCCCAGGCGCTCAAAATATTCACCATCAACATATAATAACTCACCACCCCACGGCGCCTGATCCGTTCCGAAACCGACTCCATCGAGCGCAAGCCCCAATACCGGTTCTGTAAGCTGATGCTCGGCACAAACCGCTGCAATATGTGCATGATGATGCTGCACGGCAAGAACCGGAATTTGCCGATGCGCCGCAAAGCTACAGGCAAACTCGGTGCTGTAGAAATCCGGATGCAAATCGTGCACAACGATTTCGGGTGTAATTGACAGAGTCCGGCACATCAGAGCGACTGTATCATCAAGCTTATGACGCGCTTTCGCAGTAGACAAGTCGCCTATTACCGGTGACAGATAAGCGATATCCCCTTGCGTCAGGCAAATCGTATTTTTCAACCACGCACCACAGGCAAGCACTGACGGTCCGGTAATTGCCAGTTTGATTGCCGTAAAGGTAGCAGGATCTGAATGAATCAATAGCAGAAGACTAAATAAAAGATTATAACGTTGCCTTTTCAGCCGTCACAGCCTGCTGTGTCACATGCCGATGGCCTGACTTGATCCAGTCTATCCACTGCTGCAGTCCATTCCCCTGAATGGCGGATATGTTCATAACCCGCAACCCCGGGTTAACACGATGCGCATATTCAATCACGCGCTCCACATCGAATGACAAATAAGGCAACAGATCGCATTTATTTAGCAGCATTACATCCGCCGCATGAAACATATCGGGATATTTAAGTGGTTTGTCTTCCCCTTCGGTGACGGACAGAATCACTACTTTATGCGCCTCACCCAGATCAAAACCCGCTGGACACACCAGATTCCCGACATTTTCGACAAACAGCAGACTATTATCCTGCAAATCCAGTTGTTCCATGGCATGCCCGACCATATGCGCATCAAGATGGCACCCCTTCCCGGTATTGATCTGCAAGGCGGGTACACCGGTTGCACGGATACGCATGGCATCATGATCGGTCTGCTGATCGCCCTCAATCACGGCGATCGGCAGAGTATCCTGCAAAGCTTTGATGGTCTCAATCAGTAGTGTGGTTTTACCGGAACCAGGACTGGAAACCAGATTCAGCATAAAAATGCCATGCCCGGCTAGAAAATGACGATTTCCCTGCGCATAACGGTCGTTCTTGGCCAGAACGGCCTGCTCGATCTTAATCCTGCGTGATTCGTTCATCCCTGGTACATAAGTATGCGCATGCACACCCATTGCGCTATCGTGATCATGATAATGCAAAACTTTACCCTCCAGATGAACATGACCCGTCCCACAACCACAAGTTGTACACATTATCGCCCCCTACTCAACTTCCAGTTCTCTGATACGCATCTCATCGCCGGCGATTACTGTTATCGCATAATTACCACACACTGGACAAGCATCATAAAGCGTACCGAGAACCATCTCGCAATGACACTGCGCACACCGGCCCCGGCCTTCAATGTCGATAATTTCAAGCTTTGCCTGTTGTGCAACCGAACCATCAACAACCGCTGAGAAACAAAACCGCAACGCTTCCTTTTCCACACACGCTAACCGCCCCACCTCCATCCATATCGTATTGACCTGCATAAAGCCTTGTTCGGCGGCAGCTTCTTCGATTATTTGCAGCATATTCTCTGCCAGCGCCATTTCATGCATATCAACCGTGTTTAGCCCGTACCGCCAACCAGCATCACCCCACCGGACAACGCAACCGCAACACCTGCATAGCGCAACCATTGATCGCGCTCAACACGATACAATAGAGTGGCCAAGCCAATACCGACAAGATGCAGCAATGCTGTCGCCAGCATAAAGCCGGCAGCATAATCCACGATCGCGGTACCCTCCGGTATTTCGCTGCCATGCGCATAACCATGAAAGACGGCAAAAACTGCAATCAGGATTGCACTGGCCGGAATCGACAAATGTATCGCACGTGCAATCAAAAATCCTGTAATCAGCAGAGACAACGCAATCCCATGTTCAGCGAAAACAAATGATACCGTGATCAGCCCAAGCACGCCGCCCAACCCCATCACCACGACAAAAATGAATGGCATCAGCCAGATTGCGCGCTTATCCAGATCATTCGACAGCTGCATCGACCATATACCCACGGCAATCATGGCCAGCAGATGATCCAGACCATTCAGCGGATGCAAAAAACCATGCAACCAGCCGTTGTGCGGTCCGTCCCCGGTATGCGCCTGCACCATAGTTGCACACAGCAGCATCGTCATTACCGGCACCGTATATCGCAGTGTTCCGAGAAAAATATTCATGATTGCCAATAGCGCCGGTTTATAAACTGGATTGCTGCATTCAAATTGTACGCTGCCTTCTCACTGAACAGATCACCCAAGGCGAAATTATAACCCCGAATGCGCAGTAGAGACGTTGCCGGCGGATTAAGCTGATAAACCTGTTGATAAACATAGAGCAATGCGGCAGGCGTGAGCGCATGACTGGTGTAACTCCCATCTTTGAACGCAGCAATGGGTAAAAATTCAAATGGCGCGTTACAAGCCATATCTGCATCGACAAATACCGTCTCATGGTGCTCATGCAGGTCTGTCACATGTTCAACCAGTAATTGCATATCACTGCGGCAATCGACATCTTTCTGTCGCAATTGCGCAATTTTATCGACAAACAACGGCCCCAGCGCATCATCACCCCGTCCCGGATTGCCGTAGCCAAAGAAAAGTATTTTCTTCATCATTTGAGAATATGAGTGTCATTTGCTAGCATGAAGCATTGTTTTCTTACATTGACACATACCATGCAACAACTGTTCATTACACTCGGAATCATTCTGTTAATTCTAGGCGTTGCCTGGCCCCTGATATCCAAATTGCCGTTTGGCCGATTACCGGGTGACATTTATATCGAAAAGGAAAATTTCACCTTCTATTTCCCGCTGGCGACAGGCTTATTGATTTCAATTGTTTTGTCGTTATTGCTATGGCTCTGGATGCGCAAGTAAAACACCCGGGCGATTTATGGATTAACACAGAATTTTGAACACGCTCATAAATTATTACTGGCGCCGCCAGGTCGTTCCCTGAGATCCATCTTCAAGTACAATGCCTGCGCCCAGCAATTTTTTGCGTATCGCATCGGCATCCGAATACAGCCCGGCTTTGCGTGCCGTTAAGCGCTGTTGTATCATGCGCTCGATTTCCTCTGTCGTGAACCTCTCCGCTGATTCGGAAGGAACAGCATTTTGCAAATAAGTTTGCGGTGCCTGCTGCAATAACCCCAGAATACCACCCAGCGCTTTCAGCAACGCCGCATGTTCGACCGATTGCGTCTTATTGACGCGACTAGCAAGATCAAACAGCACCGCGACGGCCTCGGGTGTATTGAAATCATCATTCATCGCGGACATAAAGATTTTCGCGCTTTCATCAGTCCAGTCGATTGCTGTTGCTTCCGGCGCCGAGACCTCCTTCAATGCAATATACAAACGATCCAGTGCCTGCTTTGCGTCATTTAAATACGGGTCGGAATAATTCAGCGGACTGCGATAATGCGCGCGCAGAATAAAGAAACGCACCACTTCAGGCTGATACTTTTTAAGCACTTCCCTGACTGTAAAAAAATTACCCATGGATTTTGACATTTTTTCGCTGTCAACACGCACAAAACCATTATGCATCCAGTAATTAACGAAGGGATGATCGTGCGCGCCCTCACTCTGCGCAATTTCATTCTCATGATGTGGAAATTGCAAATCTTGTCCGCCGCCATGGATATCAAAATACTCACCCAGAAATTGCTCACTCATGACTGAACATTCGATATGCCATCCGGGACGGCCATTACCCCAGGGTGATTCCCAATAGGGCTCCCCTGGTTTTGCCGATTTCCATAGCACAAAATCAAGCGGATCCTTTTTATAGGTGTCAACTTCTACACGCTCTCCGGCATGCAGATCGTCAAGCGACTTTCCTGACAACTTTCCGTAACCCGGAAAATGACGTACCGCATAATAAACGTCGCCATTATTGGCCTGGTAAGCCAGAGACTTGTTGACCAAAGTATTGATCATGACAATCATACGCTCGACGTGTTGTGTTGCCCGGGGCTCAAAGGTAGGAGAACCAACACCCAGTGCTGCCGCATCTTCCTCCATCGCCGCAATAAAGCGGTTTGTCAGCGAATCAATGCTTTCATTATTTTCTGCAGCACGCTTGATGATTTTGTCATCGATATCAGTAACATTACGGACATAGATAACGTCATATCCACTGGCTTTCAACCAACGCACGACCATATCGAATACGACCAGAACACGCGCATGACCAAGATGACAAAAATCATAAACCGTCATGCCGCAGACATACATTTTTACTTTTCCGGGCGTAATGGGCACAAAAATCTGCTTGTCGCGAATCAGCGTATTATAAATTTTTAGCATGCAAAGAATCTTAAGATTGTAGAATTATCGATCTTCTTGATAGAATCCTGATTACACTAAATTTAATCAGAAAAAAAGCTCGAGGAGTATAGCATAACAACGATCCGCTCATTCCTCCGACTTAGAACCTGTCCATAAACAATCAACACGGACAACAAACAACCATAAGGAAATCCAATGCGTTTAATTCAATCTCTTTTATTGACTGTATTCCTCCTAGGCAGCATGTCAAGTTATGCCGGGAACCCTCAGGTCGTGATGAAAACCAACCTGGGCGATATTAAAATCGAACTGTACCCTGAAAAAGCACCCAAAACAGTTGAAAATTTCTTACGCTACGTTGAAGATGGATTTTATAAGAACACGATTTTTCACCGCGTCATCGCAAACTTTATGATACAAGGCGGTGGATTTGATCGCGCATATACGCAAAAATCAACACGCGCACCCGTCGAGAATGAAGCCAATAATGGCCTTAAAAACGAAATAGGCACGATAGCAATGGCACGTACTTCCGATCCGCATTCCGCCACGGCACAGTTTTTTATCAATGTCGTCAATAACACATTTTTAAACTTCACTGCGCCAACGCCAAGTGGCTACGGTTACACTGTTTTTGGCAAGGTAACCGATGGCATGGACATCGTTCATCAAATAGCAAGAACCCCGACCGGCCCCAATGGACCATTCCCGGGTGATGTTCCTAAGAATATGATTATCATAGAAGAAATAACAGTATTGTCATCTGAAAACGCAGCACGCTAAACCACAAAACAGGCTATCCAATGATTAAACTAACAACAAATTTTGGCGACATCACCCTTGAACTCAATAGCGAAAAAGCACCGGAAACCGTAAAAAACTTTCTTTATTATGTTGAAAGCGGATTTTATAACAACACCATTTTTCATCGTGTTATTGATGATTTCATGATCCAGGGCGGCGGGTTTGAACCCGAAATGCAGCAGAAGAAAACAGAGGCACCCATCAGAAACGAAGCGGCCAATGGCCTGAAAAATGACATCTATACTATTGCCATGGCAAGAACCGCAGACGTTCATTCAGCCACATCGCAATTCTTTATCAATGTAGCCAACAACGGCTTTCTCAATTACAAGGAACCAACGCCGCAGGGATTTGGCTATTGCGTTTTCGGCAAAGTGATAGACGGCCAGGATGTTGTCGATAAAATCAAGAAAGTCAAAACGGGCAACCGTAGTGGGCATCAAAATGTACCCCTTGAAGATGCCATCATTGAAAAGGCTGAGGTTATCTGACATCAGACAGGATATCTGCCGCCTCGAAAAAATGGCGGGTGTCCTGGATTTGTGTAAACGGAAGTTAATAGTACCGAGGCATTCTTTCTTTAAATTGAATAGTAAACCTGTTTAATGCAGGTTTACTATCTTCAGTGGTATAAACCATTTTTTAGCGCTGTTGATGAGTGCCCAATAGAACAATTTGATCACAGACTCATCGTTGGGAAACGATCCACGGCTTTTGCTGACTTTGCGTAAGCGCATATTCACTGATTCAATCGCATGGGTTGTGTAGTAAATAATGCGGCATATCTCAAGCGGATAATCGAAGAATGGAATGATGCACTGCCCGTTATTGCGCCAAGACAGGGCGATCAGTGGATAAGCATTATTCCATTATCTTCAAAGTCTGATAGCGCTTGTTCAGCCTCATCAATGGCGGCGGCGCTGCAGACCAAACGTAAATCAGCAGCACTTCTTTGTGTTTATTCCAGCCGACGTCGTTGAGGCTGTTACACAGCCTGTGTACGATACAGCGTTGTGCAATGGCTTATGGTAAGACCGTTCCAATCACCTCAAGAAGCCCTCTAAGCCATCGACACAGGCGACAAAGATATCCGGAACCACGGTTTTTGAGTTCAGTGACAATGCTGAAGATATCCGGAATCGGATCGACAAGATTTTCTATTAACAGGGGAATTTCCCGATTAATTCGGCGATGAAATTCCTGTCTTTGCGATTATGCTTGCCAGTATTCTTCTGACAAGTACAATCAGTTCATGAAGCAATACAAATCCACAGCCGCCGGAAGCCGGTTTTGTTTTCATCGCTCGCGATTGTCTTAAAGGAGAAGAATAATGCTTGGTAAGTTAGCTCTATTTTTAATCATAGCTGCACTGGTTTACTGGTTGATCAAAATCCGTTCGCCGGAAGAAACTGAAAACACCGATGAAGAAACTGAAGAAAGCACAGAAAACAACGCCCCACCCAAAGCGCTTGAGGAAATGGTGCGCTGCGTGCATTGCGGTGTTCATCTTCCCAGAAGCGAAAGCGTCACCAGCCAGAGCGAATTTTTCTGTTGCAACGAACATCGCCTAGAACATCAGGAATCGGACTCGGATACATCATCATAAGCGCATTGTGATCACAAATACCGCGGAAACATTCAGATCCCATCCGACAGAACAATTTATCGGGTTCAACAGTGAGTCATACGCCGATGCCGGACATTCCGGTTTTCCGGAATCGTTCTGGCATTCATTGTCGTTACTCAACATTACCCGCATCACCATTACCGGCGGACTCATCATTCTGGCATGGTCATTGTCATTCACGAGTCTGGGCTCTTATAACGAGAATTTATTTTTCTATGCCGCCGGGTTACATCTGACCGTCAGTGTCTTTTTCCTGGTGCTGATTTACCGGCGCAAGCCCGGTTTTAACTGGCAGCTGACGCAACAGGTCTGCGTCGATGTCATCCTGATTTGCGTCATGATCCACGCCAGCGGCGGACTGACAAACGGACTCGGGATACTGCTCATGATATCGCTGGCAGGCGCGGGACTCATCAGCCAAGGGCGGTTAACGTTATTTTACGCCGCCATTGCATCCATCGGCATTCTGCTGCAGGAAGTCTATACGCTGTTTTCTTTCGGATCGACCCATGCCCAGTTCACACATGCCGCGCTCATGAGCCTGGGCTATTTCGTGGTCGCCTGGCTGGCACAGCGGCTCGCGACCCGCGCTGTCGCCAGTGAGAAGCTGGCCCGTGAGCGCAGTATTGATCTGGCCAACATGGCGCAGATCAACCAGTTGATCATCAAAGATTTGAAGCAAGGTATTCTGGTTGTCGACAAAAACGGCAACATTCGTCAGTGCAATGCGCATGCCGGCAGACTGATCAATCTTGCATCACAGCCCGATTATTTCCATCCCGCCAGACTTTCCGATTACGCACCGGATCTGGCGACGTTGTTATCGAAGCAATGCATCAACAGCACTGACGCTGAACCGCAGTATTTATGTATTCGCAACCATCCGGTCCGCGTCCGCCTGGTTCCCATTCCCGACAGCCGCAATGCCAACGCCATTATTTATCTGGAAGACCTCAGCTATGTCCAGGCCCAAGTGCAGCAATTAAAACTCGCCGCACTTGGGCGGCTGACCGCCAATATCGCCCATGAAATCCGCAATCCATTGTCGTCCATCAGCCATGCCGCCGAACTGCTCCATGAAGAACGATTCAACGACAGCACCAGCAGCCGTCTGGTGCGCATCATCACCGACAATACCCGGCGGCTCAATAAAATTGTACAGGATGTATTGCAACTGAACCGGCGCGATACCACCCGAACCGAGTATCTTGATCTGTCCGCATTTCTCCGGGCATTCATCAGCGATTTCTGTCTGACTGAAAAAATTGACGCGAGTGTATTTACATTACATTTCATCGACGGCGACTTCATCCATTTCGACCGGAATCATCTTCACCAGATACTGTGGAATTTATGTCGCAACGCCTGGCGGCATTGCCTGCAACAGAACGGCAGTATCACCATCAGAATCATCCGGGCGCATAACGAAAACAGCCTATATCTGGACATCTGCGATAACGGTCCTGGCGTATCGGAACAGCAACAAAAACAACTTTTCGAACCCTTCTTTACGACAGCGCAAAACGGCACCGGATTGGGACTCTACATTGCGCGTGAACTTTGCGAAGCAAACAATGCATTGCTTGAATATACCAATCCTGCCGATGGCGCTCAATTCAGAGTGACTTTCAGAAATACCCGCCGCGAGGCTTAGAAAAGACAAAGAACAATCAATAAGACCATGCTTAACTCAGATTCAATACCTCATGTGCTTATCGTGGATGATGAGCCGGACATCACAGAACTGCTTGAACTGACGCTGGCACGCATGGGCATGCATGTCACCAGCGCATTAAGCATAGCAGGCGCCAAAGCGATGCTTCAGTCGCAATCCTATCAGCTATGCCTGACAGACATGCGGTTACAGGATGGCAGCGGACTGGATCTGTTGCAATACATCACGCAGCATTGCGCTGCCCTGCCCGTAGCGGTCATTACCGCTTTTGGCACGACTGAAAACGCTGTGGCAGCACTTAAAGCGGGCGCTTTCGATTATCTGGCCAAACCCGTGTCGCTTAAACAATTGCGGACACTGGTCAAATCCGCGTTAAACCTGCCACCCATACGGAACGAAGAAACGTCCGCAAAAAAACCCAACAATCAGCGGGTTCTATTGGGTGAATCACAACCCATGCGCCAGTTACGCGCCGCAATCGAAAAATTGTCGCGCAGCCAGGCCGCTGTTTACATCAGCGGCGCATCAGGCAGTGGCAAGGAACTCGCCGCACGCATGATTCATGAACGCAGCGCGCGCCGCGATCAACCGTTTATACCCGTCAACTGCGGCGCGATTCCGGAAAACCTCATGGAAAGCGAATTTTTTGGCTACAAAAAAGGCGCATTTACCGGTGCAGACAAAGATCACGATGGTTTTTTTCTGACCGCCAGCGGTGGCACATTATTTCTCGACGAAGTCGCCGACCTGCCACTCGCGATGCAAGTCAAACTGCTCAGGGTCATCCAGGAAAAACAAGTCCGCAGGCTGGGTGAAACGCAGGAAAAAAATATTGATGTACGCATCATCAGCGCAACGCACAAGAAACTCAACGAATGCGTTGAAAACGGCTCATTTCGTCAGGACCTCTATTACCGGCTCAACGTCATAGAACTGGATATGCCGCCCTTGCGCAATATGCGCGAGGACATTCCGTTGATTGCTGGCACTATTCTGGAAAGAATCTGCCGCGACACAGCAAGACCGGCCTGCCACCTGGATAAAGAAGCGCTTTCAGTGCTTGCAAACTATGATTTCCCCGGCAATGTACGCGAACTGGAGAATATTCTGGAACGTACCCTGGCGCTGTGCAGTGAAAACAGGATTGGCAAAAACGAATTACAACTCAAATCCAGAGAAAATCCAAAAAACACTGCGGCTGGCACCGCCGGTACAGACCGGGGTTTGCCGCTGCAGGATTATCTGGATCGGCTGGAAAGAGACTCCATCATTCATGCGCTGGAACAGTCACGCTATAACAGAACAGCAGCAGCAAAGATTTTAGGCATCACAGTGCGTTCGATGCGCTATCGCATGGAACGGCTGGGATTGCATTTCAAAAAAACGCAATAACGCGCGCATCACACCCATACACGACCGGTACATTCATATTCCCGGAATGTATCCCTGATCGATTACCCGGACAAGAGACAAAACAAGATGCTCGGTCTTCCGCCAGAGCTTTCCGACCCCGTCCATTAACGCCCATCAATAAGCATTCCTGCCGATAAACCGGCGCATCAGCATTTCTATATTCAAAAAAGTGATAAACAAATGAAAATTTATTAGTTCCTCTTATAAAGGTGAACTGATACATTCTCGCTCCACAAAACACGGATTGCTCAGCATCATGAAACACAACACGACACCACAAGATCATCATCCCGCCTCCCGCGATATTGACCAGGAGGTTCTACGCGCCATCGCCAGTATTCAATATGGTTCGGTCGAGATCATCATCCATGAGGGACAGGTTGTACAGATCGAATGCCGGGAAAAAATCCGCATCCATTCCGCGAACAACATTCGCAGGATCGAATAATGTACTGCGTTATCAACTCGATCTGATCATGATGCTTCAATTATCTCGTATCACTTCGACCAGACCACTGGAGAATACAATAAACACGCGACAATGGACTGACCGGAATACCGGAAGAACATTCGGGAGAACGCTATGAAACCTGTCTGGCGCATCGTTTTGCCTCTGCTGGCTATACTGCCTATTGCCGCAGCACAGGCAAATGAACACGCTATACCCCATAACAATAGCCCGGCATCCGGACAATCCGCCCTGCGCATCGCGCAAGCCGGTGCAGCAGGCCAGGATACGGATCAATGGGCGATCAAACCTAAGGAGCAGCCGGCCGCACAACCCGAAGCACCGCAGAAAACCACCTATTTTCAACGTGCGCGCAGCTATTCCACACACCCTGAGTCCGATCCGCCGCGTTATGTGCGCAATCTGGCCAAGACCGATATTGAAGCTTTCAAGAATCTTGACTGGCTCGACGTCGGCCTTGATTACCGGATGCGGTATGAACTGCGCGATGGCGATATACGGCGCAACAGACTTATTACTGACAACAACTTCCTGCTGCGCACGCGCGCTTATATCGGCATCAGAAACATTGTCGATCCTTTCCGCTTTGCCGTCGAATTCGAGGACGCCCGCGCCTATAACAGCAGATTTCCAAAAGACAATCGCGACTGGAATGAATTTGAACTGATTCAGACTTATGGTGAACTGTACTTCAAGGATGCGTTGGGAAAAGACGATCTGGGCAATAACCGCCCGATCCGGATCCGCGGTGGGCGCATGGCCTGGGAAGCCGTGGACAGACGATTGCTCGGTAACAACCAGTGGCGTAACACCACCAACAATTTCGAAGGTTTCAGGGTCACATTCGGGCAGGAAACGAATGACTGGGAACTGGATACATGGGGAGTGCAACCGGTTATCCGCGAGATCGATAAATTTGATGAGCGCAATAAAAGCCAATGGTTTTATGGTGCGGTGGGGCACTGGCGGAAATGGTCCGATGTCATCACGATACAGCCCTATTACATGGGGTTGATGCAGGATGACAAAGGCGGGCAGCAGGCCAGCCGGGAAATCCATTCGCCCGGCATACGCGCTTACGGCATGTTGCCGAAAACCAATATCGATTTCGATCTGGGCGCGATTTATCAGTTCGGGCGCGACAACGGCCAGACAAAATCCGCCTGGTCGTACCTGGTCGAACTGGGTTATACCCTCAAGCATGACTGGAAACCACGGCTGAGCGCCTTTTATGGCTTCGTCAGCGGCGACCGGAATCCGAACGACAATGTGAACAATCGTTTCGAACGCTTTTTCGGCTTTGCGCGTCCCTGGTCGCCCGATGACAATCTCATTATGGAGAACGTCAAAGCGCCCAAGATCGTGTTTGAGTTCTCTCCGCACAAAGATGTTTCGATAGACGGTGGTTACAGCTGGTTCTGGCTGGCCAGCGACACCGACCGCTTCAACAACCTTCTCAGCGTTTCCACCCCCACCTCGCTCAATCGTGACCCAACCGGGCAGAGCGGCGACTTTCTCGGGCAGTCGATTAACGCCCGTATTAACTACAAACTCGCACCACTCATTGACACCACCATCGGATATTCGCGCTGGATGAACGGTTCGTTTGTAAAAAACAGGCAACTGGCAGCACTTGGAGAATCGAACAGCGGCTCCAATTTTTTCTACGTCGAAGTATCCATCAGAGCATTTAAATAACCCACATTACCCGAGTAAAGGAAAAAACATGACCACAAAACTATCGCATATATGGCCCAAAATCATTCTGCTGGCAACCGCGTTAGTGATCGGACCGGAGGCATTCGCTGGAAAAACACTACTGAACGTTTCCTATGATCCGACGCGCGAACTCTATCAGGAATTCAATCCTGCCTTTGCCAAACACTGGCAAGCGCAGACCGGCGGGAAAGTCAACATCCGTCAATCGCATGGCGCTTCCGGAAAACAGGCGCGTTCAGTCATTGACGGACTGGAGGCCGATGTCGTCACGCTCGCTCTGGCTGTCGATATCGACGCCATCGCCGAGCACAGCAAGCAGCTGCCGGAGGATTGGCAGACACGCCTGCCGCACAACAGCTCACCCTATACCTCCACCATTATTTTTCTGGTGCGCAAAGGCAATCCGAAAGGCATTAAAGACTGGAACGACCTGGCCAAAAATGGTGTTTCGGTCATCACGCCGAACCCCAAAACTTCAGGCGGTGCACGCTGGAATTATCTGGCTGCCTGGGAATTCGGCAAACAACAGTTTGGCGAAGACCGCGTGAAAGATTTCATTAAGGCTATCTTTAAAAACGTACCGGTACTGGATTCGGGCGCACGCGGCTCGGCCACAACATTCATCGAGCGCGGCATCGGCGACGTGCTGATTTCATGGGAAAACGAAGCCTTTCTGGCGCTCAAGGAATACGGCCAGGAAAGATTCGAAATCGTAATCCCTTCGTTCAGCGTTCTGGCTGAGCCCGCCGTTGCCCTGATCGACAGAGTAGTGGACAAAAAAGGGACACGCCAGATTGCCGAAGCCTATCTCCAGTATCTCTATTCGGATGAAGGACAGGAAATTGCCGCCAAACATTTCTACCGGCCCATCAATGAAAAAATAGCCGCGAAATTCGGTCAGCAGTTTCCGGCCATCAGACTGTTCAAAGTCGATGACGCCTTCGGCAGCTGGAAAAATGCGCAAAAAGTGCATTTTGACGATGGCGGTACATTTGATCAGATTTACCTGAAGTAGCCATGACAGGAGGGTACTGTACGGACAGTATCCTCCCGCAAGTAACAAACAGTAATGTAAGGGAAAAACATGCAGGTATTAATTGTTGGCGGAGACCGGGTCGAATCAGTCAAACGTCAGATCATTGCACAAGGATACGACCATATCGAACACTGGAATGGCCGTAAAAAAGGATTTCTCAACCGTTCATTGTCCAGTCGCACACGGCTGATCGTCATGATTTACGATTATGTCAGCCACAGTCTGGCGATCACGCTGAAAAACAAGGCGCATCGCCAGGGTATCCCGATTGTTTATTGCCGCCATTCGGCGCATGAGCTCAAGGATAAATTATCAAACCGGGAAGAAACCGATGCGTGTTGTTACTGCTACAGTTTTTAATGAACGTTCATACGAATAGCAAGAGATAAACGGGTTCCATGTGCGATTTGAGCAGCCCTGTATTGATGATGATCGATCAAATCGGCAACTCAAATCCAGGAATCACCAGACATACGTTTATCGAGCAATGGTACATGACACATATTAATACCTTGGTTAACAGGAGTCTTTCCATGAATTCAACCGCGACCCAATCGTTTGTCATCAAAGATGAATTTGAACTGATCCGATCCGCCACCGATTTCTCACTGGAGCGTGCCGAAGATGGCTGGATCAGCGGACATTATTTCCGTTGCAAACTGACCAGCGCTTTTCAGCCGGTTTTTAGTGTTACCCGGAATATAACCATCGGGCATGCGGCTTATATCCGTTCCCAGATAAACGACGAAATCGCGCTCTGGCCCTGGCAGGTTTTTTCCCAGGCATCCACGGATGTTCAATTGGTGGAGCTGGATCGTTTATGCCGCGCAGTTCATGCATTGAATTATTTCAAGACAGTATCGGATTCGGAACAACTTTTTCTGGTCGTGCATCCGCGACTTCTGGAAAGCGTCAAGACTGATCACGGACGCACATTCGAAAATTTTCTCGACTTGATTGGCGTGCGCACATCCCGGGTAACCATCGAAATACCACCTGCCATCAATCGGGATCCGGTTCTGTTGTATCAGGTTATCAACAATTACCGCGCGCGCGGTTATCAGGTGGCGGCAAATTACACACCCGCCGGAACGCCCGGTTCATTCAGTTCCGTTAATTGGTTGACCAGGGCCGAGAGCTTAACGCCGGACATCGTGCGCATCGACGCGGATGAATTATTCCGCGACGGCGGCGCTGTCACCTTTGCCGAAAACGCCACACGCGCCGGTTTGCGGTTGCTGGTATGGAATATTGACACGCCGCGTCAGCTTGCCGCTGCCAGGGACGTCGGTGCGGACTATTTGCAGGGCAATTATCTCGGATCGCCGCTACGTGCAGTTTCAGCAATATCGCCCGAACTGGTCCGGGAAACCCTGCAGGCGGAAGCCGTAAGAAAAACAAGCCCATGACAGCAACACACTCAAAAAGGAGCCTATAACTTGAGCCTATTCAAACAGCACAGCGTATTGCCGGGATTCAATCTGGCGCTGGGATTTACCCTATTCTATCTGAGTCTGATTGTCCTGATTCCGCTCTCGGCCGCATTTTTCCGCACCGCCGAACTGAGCTGGGCGGAATTCTGGGCAACAGTAACGACGCCGCGCGTATTGGCTTCCTATCGCCTGACGTTCGGCGCTTCGCTTGCAGCGGCATTGACCAACGCAGCATTCGGGTTACTGGTAGCCTGGGTGCTGGTGCGTTATCAATTTACCGGCAAACGGCTGGTCGATGCACTGATTGATCTGCCATTCGCTCTGCCCACCGCCGTAGCAGGCATCGCTTTGACAGCGCTCTACGCCGGAAACGGCTGGATCGGGCAGTTTCTCGAACCGCTCGGCATCAAGGTTGCCTTTACCCCCATCGGCATCTATGTCGCATTGACTTTTATCGGCCTGCCGTTCGTGGTGCGCACGGTACAGCCCGTGCTCGAAGATATCGAAACCGAACTGGAAGAAGCGGCCGCAATGCTGGGCGCAAACCGGTTACAGATCTTTCTGCGGATTATTTTTCCGGCCGTTTTTCCGGCGCTGATGACGGGTTTTGCGCTCGCCTTCGCACGCGCTATCGGGGAGTACGGTTCGGTCATCTTCATCGCCGGCAACATGCCGATGGTTTCGGAAATCACCCCGCTTCTGATCATCACCAAACTGGAACAGTATGATTACGCCGGAGCCACGGCCATCGCCGTCGTCATGCTGGTCATTTCGTTCATACTGTTACTGATTATCAATCTGCTGCAATGGTGGAGCCGCCACCGCAACGCACTCGCATAAAAGATCTGCCATGACGACGATAACGATTTCATATCCTGAAAAGACGCGGCGCACAACCATTACCCAGGAACCGGTCTGGGTACGCTGGACGCTGATTGGCCTGGCGCTTGCATTTCTGACGCTGTTCCTGTTCATTCCCCTGGTCTCTATGTTCTACGAAGCGCTCAAGAAAGGAACCGATGTTTATTTTGCCGCCATTACCGAGCCCGACGCGCAAGCAGCGATCCGGCTCACTTTGATCGCGGCAGCCATTGCGGTGCCGCTCAACCTGATATTCGGCGTTGCAGCAGCCTGGGCCATTGCAAAATTTGAATTTCGCGGCAAAAACATTCTGATCACACTGATTGACCTGCCATTCTCGGTTTCCCCGGTCATCGCCGGATTGATCTACGTGCTCGTATTCGGATTGCAGGGCTGGCTGGGACCGTGGCTTGCCGAACACGATATCAGGATCATCTTCGCGGTACCCGGCATCGTGCTGGCCACGGTTTTTGTCACCGTGCCGTTTATCGCACGCGAACTGATTCCCCTGATGCAGGCACAAGGAACCGAGGAGGAAGAGGCGGCAGTGATACTGGGTGCAAACGGCTGGCAGACTTTCTGGCGCGTCACGCTGCCCAATATCAAGTGGGGTTTGCTGTATGGCGTCATCCTCTGCAATGCCCGGGCGATGGGCGAATTCGGCGCAGTCAGCGTCGTCTCCGGACATATTCGCGGAGAGACCAACACGCTGCCGCTGCATGTCGAGATTCTTTATAACGAATACAACTATGCAGCCTCTTTTGCAGTCGCGTCACTCCTGGCGTTGCTCGCCTTGATCACGCTCGCCATCAAAACATTTGTAGAAGCCAAAGTCACACAACAGAAAACAAAAGGGTAAACAAGGAAAATTATCATGAGCATAGAAATACGCCACCTTTCCAAACAATTCGGAACATTCACGGCATTACACGACGTCAATCTCGAGATTCAGCCTGGGGAATTGCTCGCGCTGCTGGGTCCCTCCGGTTCCGGAAAAACCACGCTGTTACGCGTGATCGCGGGTCTCGAAACAGCCGATTCGGGTCAGGTGCTGTTCAACAACGAAGACACTGCCCACCAGCATATTCGTGACCGGCAGGTCGGTTTTGTATTCCAGCACTACGCATTGTTTCGCAATATGACCATCTTCGAGAATGTCGCGTTTGGTCTGCGCGTCCGTCCAAAACATAGCCGCCTGCAAGACGCGGAAATCCGCGCGCGCGTCACCAGCCTGCTGAAACTCGTGCAACTGGATTGGCTGGCGGACCGTTATCCGCATCAGCTATCCGGCGGACAGCGTCAGCGTATCGCATTGGCGCGCGCCCTTGCAGTAGAACCCAAGATATTACTGCTGGACGAACCGTTTGGCGCGCTCGATGCCAAAGTGCGCAAGGAATTACGCATCTGGCTTCGCAGACTGCATGATGACATGCATATCACCAGCGTTTTTGTCACGCACGATCAGGAGGAAGCATTGGAGGTTTCCGACCGGGTTGTTGTAATGAACGAAGGGCGGATTGAACAGATCGGAACACCCGATGAAGTCTATGAACGCCCTGCCAATCCATTCGTATATGAATTTCTCGGTCATGTGAATCTGTTTCATGGACGCGTCCATCGCGGACGCGCCATTATCAATGATATCGAGATTGAAGCACCGGAACATGCCGAGGCTGAAAATATGGCTGCAGTTGCTTATGTGCGGCCGCATGATATCGAGATTGACCGCGTGGCGAATGGTGAATCGGCACTGACAGCGCACATTGTGCATATTGTTTCTGTCGGCCCGATCGTCAGACTGGAGTTGACACATGGCGACAATCTCGTCCAGGTTGAGCTCACCAAAGACCGTTTTCGTGAATTGCAGTTGATCAAAGGCGACCAGGTTTACATTAAGCCGCGCAGGATGGAATTATTTCCCAGTCATACGCAGACCAATTTGATTCATTAATAACGCGCATTTAAGAAATGACATCTCCACATTTAACCCCTCCCCATCCAACGATAAGTGCTATCGTTGCTGAGCTACGCACTTTACGCTTGACATCGCTGGAGCATCGCCAGCGGTTGAATAACCCGCCAAAGTTGCCTTCGCGTAAGGTGCTGGCAAACATAGTGGACAACCTGAGCGCCGCGCTATTTCCCAATCGCCTGGGCATGCCCGATCTGACTGACGAGAGCATCGATTTTTTTGTAGGGCACATGCTGGATACAGCGCTGCGGAATTTATCCATCGAAGTACAGCGGGAGCTGCACTTTGTTTCAGGACAGGAAGTAATCAGCAGCACGGTTCGAAAGCAGGCTGCCAGGATAATCTCCGCATTTGCCACGCGGCTTCCTGATATCCGGGTCGTATTGGAAAGCGATATTCGTGCGGCCTATCAGGGCGATCCGGCCGCACGCAGTATTGATGAAGTGCTGGTCTGCTATCCCGGCATAGCGGCGATTACCCATTATCGCCTTGCGCATGAATTACATCAGTTGGAAGTACCTTTAATTGCACGCATAATTTCTGAAATCGCCCATTCGCTGACCGGCATAGAAATTCATCCGGGCGCACAGATTGGCGAAAGTTTTTTTATCGATCATGGTACAGGCGTTGTCATCGGCGAAACGGCCATCATTGGCCGGAATGTGCGTTTATATCAGGCGGTCACGCTGGGTGCCAAGCATTTTCCAGTCGACGAGCACGGTGCTTTGATAAAAGGCAATCTTCGCCATCCTGTTGTCGAAGATGATGTCGTGATTTACGCAGGCGCCACGATTCTTGGGCGTATCACGATCGGCCGGGGATCGACCATTGGTGGCAATGTTTGGCTGACACACAGTATTCCACCGAACAGCCGCATTTCACAAGCACAAATGCATCATGAAAAAAACAGCACATAAAACAGTCCTATATATTTTATTCATATATAGATATAACTAAAAACTATATATAATTTTTTTGCCTCATTAAAATACATTTATTATTTATTACTTCCAGGAGAATTAAAATGACCGATATCCATCAAGCACACACTGCACTCGGCGATGTAGCAGCCCGCACGCTTTCCAATGCGACCAAAACTATCCCGATGATGGGCACGATCACACCGCGATGGCTGACCCACTTGCTACAGTGGGTGCCCGTCGAAGCCGGTATTTACCGTGTCAATAAAGTGAAGGATCCGGATCGGGTGACCGTTGATTGCTCAGCCAAGGATGAACGCGAACTGCCGGCGACCTATGTCGATTATGAAGAATGGGGGCGGGAATACGTGCTCAGCGCAGTCAATACTGTGCTGGATGTACATGTCCGTGTGGCCGATCTCTACAGCAGCCCGCACGATCAGACACGCGAACAGCTCCGTTTAACGATCGAAACGGTCAAGGAGCGTCAGGAAAGCGAACTGATTAACAACAAAGAATACGGTTTGCTGAACAATGCCGGTAAAAACATGAAAATAAAGACACGTTCAGGCGCACCGACGCCGGATGATCTGGATGAGTTGATCTCACTGGTCTGGAAAGAGCCCGGCTTCTTTTTGGCACACCCCAGAGCCATAGCGGCCTTTGGACGCGAGTGTACAAGACGCGGCGTACCGCCTCCGACAGTATCGCTGTTCGGCTCACAATTTCTTACCTGGCGTGGACTGCCGCTCGTACCGTGCGACAAATTGGGGATTAACGGCGGTAAAACGAATATCCTGCTGCTTCGCACCGGAGAAAGCCGTCAGGGCGTCGTTGGCCTTTACCAGCCCGGATTGCAGGGTGAACAGGGCATGGGCTTGTCCGTGCGCTTTATGGGCATCAATCATAAAGCAATTGCTTCCTACCTGGTTTCCCTCTATTGCTCGCTGGCCGTATTGACAGAAGATGCGCTCGGCGTACTCGAGAATGTCGACGTAGGTAAATATCATGAATACAAATAATTTCAATCAACTGATGGCGGAGAGTGTAGAACAGCTTGCCCGGTATTCGCTGGATACCAGGACGCTGCCACATGAAGACGCGAGCATTTCTTCATCTTCTCAGGCCCTGGAATCGATCGGTTCGGCGATTCCCGGATCAGATACGGATTATTCGCCTGATCATATACATGGCGCCTACTACTCATCAGTAGCTTCAATTCCGCAGGGGGAATTGTTGGATGCATTTCTTACACCGGGCAAAAATGCCATACCCTCAGATTTCGGCGGAAAAGAAGCCAATGTTTTAACTCAGCCCATCCGGGAACCCTCATTTTATTTTCTTGATGAAGTTGCCACGCCGGGCCGTGGTGATCAGATACCGCACATTACTTCCCAACATGCCGCTTTTGATGTGCATGCCATCCGGCGTGATTTCCCGATTCTGCAGGAGCATGTCAATGGGCGTTCCCTGGTCTGGCTGGATAATGCAGCGACAACACAGAAGCCTCAGGCTGTGATTGATCGCCTCGCCTATTTCTACCAGCATGAAAATTCCAATATCCATCGCGCAGCCCATGAATTAGCCGCACGCGCTACCGATGCTTATGAGGAATCACGTGAAAAAGTCCGCCGTTTCATCAATGCGCCGTCAGTGGAAGAGATCATTTTCGTCCGTGGCACAACCGAGGGCATCAATCTTGTCGCGCAAAGCTGGGGACGGCAAAATATCCAGGAAGGGGATGAAATTGTAATTACCTGGCTGGAGCATCACGCCAATATCGTCCCCTGGCAGATGTTGTGCAGCGAACGCGGCGCCAAATTACGGATAGCACCGGTGGACGACAGCGGCCAGATTTTACTAGAGGAATATCAGAAGCTGCTCAATTCAAATACCAAGCTGGTTGCATTTTCACAAGTTTCCAACGCACTGGGTACAGTCACGCCTGCCCGGCAGATCGTGGAAATGGCGCATCGTGCCGGTGCACGCGTGTTGGTCGATGGTGCGCAATCCGTTTCACATATGCACGTGGATGTCCAGCAGCTGGATTGTGACTGGTTTGTGTTCTCGGGCCATAAAGTATTTGGCCCGACCGGCATTGGCGTCGTGTTTGGCAAAGCTGACCTGCTTGAAACAATGCCGCCCTGGCAAGGGGGAGGCAACATGATTCAAGACGTTACTTTCGAGAAAACGTCTTATCATGGTGCGCCTGCCCGATTTGAAGCAGGAACGGGGAATATCGCAGATGCTGTAGGGCTCGGTGCTGCGATTGATTATGTGGAGCGTATCGGGATTGATAACATCAACCGCTATGAGCATGATTTGATGATTTATGCGACACACGGCCTGAATTCAATACACGGCCTGCGGCTCATCGGCACGGCAGCCGAGAAAGCCGGCGTGCTTTCTTTTGTTTTAAAGGGATTACCCTCTGAAGAAGTCGGTGAAGCACTGAACCGGGAAGGTATCGCCGTTCGCTCCGGGCATCATTGCGCACAACCCATTCTGCGCCGTTTTGGTGTTGAAACAACAGTCCGGCCATCGCTCGCGTTCTACAATACCTATGCGGACATTGACCGGTTAATTGCTGCACTGAATCGTCTCGAAGGCAGCCGTCGCTATCTCTTTTAAAAGTTACTGCAGTGCAGCGGATAGCTCTGAAGCTGTCCGTCACGCTGCACTTCAAATGAACAGATGTTTATCAATCCATAGAACAACATAAAAAAGTGAATTTCCAGCAATTACGCATTATCAGTGAAACCGTTCGTCAACGTTACAACCTGACGAAAGTCGCCAATGCCTTGTTTACCTCACAATCCGGCGTCAGCAAACATATCAAGGATCTGGAAGACGAACTGGGTATTGAGCTATTTATTCGGAAAGGCAAACGCTTTACCGGATTAACTGTGCCTGGCAAGCAACTGGTCCAAGTCGTTGAACGCGTTTTGCTGGATGCGAATAATATCAAACGCATGGCGGAAGAATTCAGCCAGCACGATCAGGGTGAACTGACCATCGTCACGACACACACACAAGCGCAATATGCTTTGCCGCCCGTTGTAGCGCAGTTTAAAAAGGAATTCTCCAAGGTACACTTGGTGCTGCATCAATCCAGTCCCAGTGAAATTGTTTCAATGCTGCTTGATGACCAGGCCGATCTCGGCATTGCAACGGAAGCACTTGGCGATGTGGACAGTCTGATTTCGTTTCCATACTACTCATGGCATCATTCGATTATCGTACCACCCGGACACGCCTTGCTCTCCAGGCAACCGCTGACGCTTGAAGAAATCGCACAGTTTCCGATTATTACGTATCACCAGGGATTCACCGGCAGGTCAAAAATTGACCAGGTTTTTGCCGGTGCCGGACTCACACCCGATATTGCCATGTCGGCGCTGGATGCGGATGTGATTAAAACTTACGTCAAGCTCGGTCTGGGTATTGGCATTATCGCATCGGTGGCTTTTATTCCGGAGCAGGACTCTTCCCTGATCATGCTTTCCGGGGAACATTTATTCGAAAAAAACACAACCTTCATCGCAATCCGCCGCAATCATTTTCTGCGCAGCTATGCCTACCGGTTCATAGAACTTTGCGTGCCGTCACTCAATGAATCGGTCATCCGCGCCGCAGTGCATCTCTAAGAACCTGTTCAAGATCTCACTAAAGAGTGCATTACGGCGTTAAACTCGAACTACGCCCCTATCGCATGGCGAGCAGGGGCAAGCCGGAAAGAAAATTGACAAAGCTGGTGCAGGCCCCCCGGACTTGATCCGAGGATGGAGCCACGAATCACTAAACCAGCCATTTACCTTGCAATTTAAAATTGTAGATTTTAATATGTAAGGATGATAAAACGACAAGCCTATCAAAAAGTATCACAGGCATTGGCGCGGCAAGCTGCCGTAGCGCTTATTGGGCCGCGTCAAGTCGGAAAAACAACCCTGGCGCTGGATATCGCAGAAGAAAGAGCAGCGGTTTATCTTGATCTTGAAGCCATTGAAGATCGGGATAAGCTCAGAAACCCAACACTTTTCCTGACAAAGAATGAAGATAGACTTGTCATTCTCGACGAAATCCACCGAATGCCCGAAATATTCCAGACGTTACGCGGTTTAATCGACCAAGGACGCCGCAAGGGATTAAAAACGGGCCGTTTCCTGATTTTGGGATCGGCGTCCATCGACCTCCTCCGTCAATCGGGTGAAACACTTGCTGGACGCATTGAATACATCGACATGGAACCTTTGAGCATTTTAGAAACCAGTGCCCATAATCAGTCTGACCCTGCAAAACTATGGGTGCGCGGCGGGTTTCCCGATAGTTATTTAGCCGCTAACGATGAAGATAGCTATTCCTACCGTCGAAATTTTATCCGTACCTATCTGGAAAGAGACGTACCTCAGTTCGGCCCACGTATTCCGGCAGAAACGCTGGAACGCCTGTGGATTATGCTGGCGCATAATCAGGGGCAATGTCTGAATACCTCTCGCTTGGCAAGTAGTCTGTCCATATCTGCGCCTACGGTCAGTAGTTATATTGATCTCCTAGCCGACCTGCTGCTGGTACGGCGCTTGCCACCGCTTCATGCCAATACAAAAAAACGCCTTGTGAAAGCACCCCGCGTCTATGTGCGCGATAGCGGTATTACCCATGCGTTACTGGGGCTGGCGGATTATAACCAGCTTTCGGGCCATCCTGTTTTTGGATCCAGTTGGGAAGGGTTCGTCATAGAAAATCTTCTTTCCGTTGCGCCGGCACGGACGCGCGCCAGTTTCTACCGTACATCGGGCGGAGCGGAAGTTGATCTGGTGCTGGAATTGCCCGGGAGTGAAATATGGGCGATTGAAATTAAGAGTGGTCTGGGGCCGAAACTCGAAAAAGGATTTCACCATGCGCTTGAGGATATAGCGCCGAACCGAAGTTTTGCCGTCTATGCGGGATCGGACCGCTACCCGCTCACAGCGCAGACGGACGCAATAAGCGTGGTGGAACTGGCAACAGAACTGCAAGAATGATCGATAATCAATTGCCCGTTAGCCCGCGTAATCGGGCTTTCGTGTTTTCGGTTTACGTTTTAATGCCGGGTTACGCAAGCTCAACCCAGCCTACCCCAACAAAGACAGCGCCTTTGCACAGCAAACGAGAACTCCAGCTTAAAAAATAAGGACGGCCCTTTTTGGTCGCCCATTTTCAGCGTCAAAAGCAAGGCAATCCGCAGAAACTCAATTCTTCAGCGCGTCGATGATGACAAATTTCCCAGAAAAGAACGCGCCTTGAAAAGATTACCGGTTTTTGCCCGTCTTACGTTTGCGCGGCCGGTCAATTGATTCACTGTGCGCGGGATGCCGCCCCGACCACACGATCAGCGCAAAACCCGCCAGAATCATCGGGATCGACAGCCACTGCCCCGTGCTGATGCCGAATGTCAGCAGTCCCATAAAACCTTCCGTCGGTTCGCGGAAGAATTCCGCGATCGAGCGCACCACGCCGTAGCCGATCATGAATATGCCGGTCACGGCACCCATCGGGCGCAGTTTTGTTGAATAAAGCCAGACCAGCAGAAACAGCACGATGCCTTCGAGAAAAAACTGGTACAGCCCGCGTAGGTCCGATTAGCCTCGCGTAATCGGGCTTTCGTGTCTCCGGGGTTACGTTTTAATGCCGGGTTACGCAAGTTCAACCCGGCCTACCCCGGCAAAGAACGCGCCTTGAAAAGATTACCGGTTTTTGCCCGTCTTCCGCTTGCGCGGCCGGTCAATTGATTCACTGTGCGCGGGATGCCGCCCCGACCACACGATCAGCCCGCGTAGGCCCGATTAGCCTCGCGTAATCGGGCTTTCGTGTTTCCGGGTTACGTTTTAATGCCGGGTTACGCAAGCTCAACCCGGCCTACCCCAACAAAGACAGCGCCTTTGCACAGCGAACGAGAATTCCAGGCTAAAAAATAAAGACGGCCCTTTTTGGTCGCCCATTTTCAGCGTCAAAAGCAAGGCAATCCGCAGAAACTGAATTCTTCAGCGCGTCGATCATGACAAATTTTCCCAGCAAAGCATGCGCCTTAAAAAAATTACCGGTTTTTGCCCATTTTCCGTTTGCGCGGCCGGTCAATTGATTCGCTGTGTACGGGATGCCGCCCTGACCAAACGATCAACGCAACCCCCGCCAGAATCATCGGGATCGACAGCCACTGCCCCATGCTGACACCAAACGTCAGCAGTCCCATAAAACCTTCCGTCGGTTCGCGGAAGAATTCCGCGATCGAGCGCACCACGCCGTAGCCGATCATGAATATGCCGGTCACGGCACCCATCGGGCGCAGTTTTGTTGAATAAAGCCAGACCAGCAGAAACAGCACGATGCCTTCGAGAAAAAACTGGTACAGCTGCGACGGATGCCGCGGCAAATCGTCGACATAAGGAAAAATCATGCCCCAGGACGCATCCGTCGGGCGCCCCCAGAGTTCACCGTTGATAAAATTACCGATACGGCCCGCACCAAGCCCGAGCGGCACCAGCGGCACACCAAAATCGGTAATATTCATCCAGTGCACGCCATACTTGCGCGCCAGAATGATCATTGCCACGATCACGCCGAGAAAACCGCCATGAAACGACATACCGCCTTCCCAGACAGCCAGAATACGCAGCGGATGTTCCAGATAATAGCCGAACTGATAAAACAGCACATGCCCCAGACGTCCGCCGATAATCACGCCGAGCATGCCGTAAAACAGCATGTCATCGAGCAGTTCATAGGTCACCACGGTTTTCGGGCCATGTTTGATGCGATAACGCCCCAGCAAAAAAAATGACAAAAAACCGAGCAGATACATCAAACCGTACCAGTGCACGGACACCGGTCCCAGTGAAATGGCTACAGGGTCGAACTGCGGATGAACAAGCATGGATTATCGCCTTATTATTTACGGTAAAATAGGCCTATTATAACAAGCGCACTTGCCGCAATTGAATGCCTTTTCAGGCAAAGCGCAATGAAGCGTTGTGCGATGTATCTTTTTTATCACTTCAGGAGTCAATATGCCAGACAATAAACGCAGCCAGACCATTACCCAGGGTATCCAGCACGCACCCAGCCGCGCCATGTTGCGCGCGGTCGGTTTTACCGATGGCGATTTCAACAAGCCGATTGTCGGCGTTGCCAACGGCTATTCCACCATCACGCCCTGCAACAAGGGCCTGAACGATCTGTCGATCCAGGCGGAACAGGCGCTGTACCAGTCTGGCGCGATGCCGCAGATGTTTGGCACGATCACCGTCTCAGACGGCATTTCAATGGGTACCGAGGGCATGAAGTATTCGCTGGTGTCGCGTGAAGTCATCGCCGATTCGATCGAAACCTGTGTGCAGGCGGAAAGCATGGACGGCGTCATTGCCATCGGTGGCTGTGACAAAAACATGCCGGGCGCCATGATCGCCATCGCGCGCATGAATGTGCCCGCCATTTTTGTTTATGGCGGCACGATCAAACCCGGCAAATACAAAGGCCAGGATCTGACCATCGTCAGCGTGTTTGAAGCCGTCGGCCAGCATAGTGCGCACAAAATCGACGACGAAGAGTTATTGCAGGTTGAACGGCATGCCTGCCCTGGCGCGGGTTCCTGCGGCGGCATGTATACCGCGAACAGTATGTCTTCCGCTTTCGAAGCCATGGGCATGAGCCTGCCGTACTCTTCCACCATGTCGGCGGAAGATGAAGAAAAGCGGATCAGCGCAGGTGAATCCGCCGCAGTACTGGTCAACGCAATCAGACAGCAGATTCTGCCGCGCGACATCATTACCCGTAAATCGATCGAGAACGCGATTTCCGTCATCATGGCGGTCGGCGGCTCCACCAACGCCGTCCTGCATTTGCTGGCCATCGCACACGCCGCGGAAGTCGATCTGACCATTGACGATTTTGAAGCCATCCGCGCACGCGTCCCCGTCATCTGCGACCTGAAGCCGTCCGGCCGCTATGTCGCCGCCGATCTGCACGACGCGGGCGGTATTCCGCAGGTGATGAAAATGCTGCTGATCAATGGTCTGCTGCATGGCGACTGCATCACCATCAGCGGCCAGACCATCGCCGAAGTGCTCAAGGATATTCCGGACACGCCGCGCGCCGATCAGGATGTCATCCGTGCATGGAACAATCCGATGTATGCACAGGGGCATCTGGCGATTCTGAAAGGCAACCTGTCGACCGAAGGCGCCGTGGCCAAAATCTCCGGTATCAAGAACCCCAACATCACCGGCCCGGCACGCGTATTTGAATCCGAGGAAACCTGCATGCACGCGATTCTGGAACGCAAAATCCAGCCTGGCGACGTCGTCGTCATCCGCTATGAAGGCCCCAAAGGCGGCCCCGGCATGCGTGAAATGCTCTCGCCCACCTCGGCGCTCATCGGTGAAGGACTCGGTGATTCCGTCGGCTTGATTACCGATGGCCGCTTCTCAGGCGGCACCTACGGCATGGTTGTTGGCCATGTCGCGCCGGAAGCGTATGTCGGCGGCACCATCGCACTGGTGCAGGAAGGTGATTCCATCACCATCGACGCCGAACAACGCCTGCTGCAACTCAACGTATCCGACACAGAACTCGCGCGCCGCCGCGCCGCCTGGCAACCGCCCGAACCCCGCTATACCCGTGGCGTACTGGCCAAATATGCCAAGCTGGTATCAACCGCAAGCAAGGGAGCGATTACGGATTAGGAAAACTTGCGATAAGGTGTAATGCCCTATGTTATTGCACCTTACCGCGTACTTTATACTGCCGCTTATAAAAGCCATGATCGAATTAATGCGATCAAGCACCGGGAAAGTTGCGGATCACAGTATCCACAACCGCCATCAACTCCTCTTTTGTTGCGCCACTGGTCGCCTGCACAGATAAACCCTGATGGATTGTCACGACATATTTTGTGAGTACGGCTGCATCTAACTGACGATCCAAATCGTTTTGCATTTGAGCCAATTTAAGGCGCTTAAGCACAGCATTTTCATAAGCAAGCCGTTGAACAATCAGTTCATTTTTTATATTTTCATGGTCCTGTCCACAATTTAATGCCCCTTGAAGCACCATGCAACCCAGCGGATGCCGTTTATCGGTTAAGAAATCGACAGATTGAGTGAATAGTGCGCTCAATGCTTTTTGCAACGTGGGCTCATTCAATGCATCAGGAATGAAAGAAACGGGACCGGCTAGATATTTCTCGATAACCTTATGGAATAACTCCTCTTTTGATCCAAAGACCGAATACATACTCGGTTTATTAATACCCATTGCCTCGGTTAAAGCCCCTAATGAAGCACCTTCATAGCCATATTTCCAGAAAACCAGCATCGCTTTCTCTAAAACCTCTTCCTGATCAAAGGCACGAGGACGTCCACGTCGTGTAGTTGTGGTTTTTGAGTGCATAAAAGTTTCGATATTCAAACGGTGCATTATACCAATCGATCAAGAATGTCTCTATTGAGGGAGAAAACATCAGATGCATCGTTATATTACTTAACATTCCCTCACCCTGTCGCAACCATTTGTCAAAGCTGCTTGTTTTTCCAGGAGCTTCCTCGGGGGAAGCAAAAAGTTTGTCATCCTGACCACAGTCGATCAATGCAATTACTTCACCTGCGTTCTCGTTTCCTGCCGATCTCTTTCGTCTCACGGATTACGGGATCAGTATGCTATTGATTCCATAAAGGTTCTGAATTCCTGGCGATTTCATTGTGCACATCCCCTCCCGCTATTTCCAGATCTCAATTGCACACTCATGAATGACTACATCGCTTTTCTAATTATTCCAGTTGACATAGGGAATTGTTATACGTAGAATTTTTTACCGAACGGTAATAAATTCTGTAAGAACTGATAACCGCCCAAAAATTCTCAGTATTTCTGTACAGATTAAAGATTCAGTACAGTAGGGTTATCCATAGAAATGTAACAGTTGTCCCCCAAAGACTTCGACAACCTAAATGATTTAATTTTTTTCACTTTAAAGGAGACCGTATCATGCCATTGTGGAAAATCTATCACCCCACCGGCGCATTTAGCGCAGAAAACAAGCAGGAATTGTCCGAACGCATCACCAAAGTTTACGCGAGCGTACCGATTCCGAAATTTTATGTCGTCATTATTTTCGAGGAAATGACTAAAGGCAATTGTTTCGTTGGCGGAAAACGCCACGACAATTTTATTCGTTTTAAAATTGACCAGATAGCCAGAACTATACCCGGTCCCATATTGCGGGAATGGTGGATCCGTACCCTTGACGAAACGATCGCCCCTTTTGTGAAAGAACGTGGCTACGATTGGGAGATTTCCATCGATGAAACCCCATTCGACCTTTGGTCCCTTCAAGGCGAACTGCCACCACCGTTCGAATCAGTAGCTGAGAAACGCTGGGTTGTGGAAAACAAAGCAAGTCCTTACTCACTACAAGAAAAACTCCCGGAAAAAATTTTACTTACCCCGGGCTTAACGGACAGTTAAAAACTGAGGGATGCTGATTTTCAGCAGCATCCAGCGTTTCATAAAATGTGCTTATGAAATGGAGAACAACAGATAGCACGAACAAGAGCAACCAGAAATTTACGAAACAATCGGCTAAGTTCTATAACAAAAGCAAAAGCGGACTGATGCCGATTGAAGCAACACAATTGTCACTATCCAAGGGCACTTTAAGAAACTGATCAGCAGGCAATTTCACTCTATTTGTTTGTCGATTACCACAATCACGAACGCTATCGCGAATTACTGAACAATCTGACACCGGTTGTGTCTGTTATGGTCGCGGCAATCGATTCTGGATAGCGCGTAAAATATACTGCCCCTGTTCCCCGATCGGGTATCTACATCAGGCGTCTTCACCCTGCCAGCTTGCTCCTGAACATGAAATACACCGCACCGACCAGGCCAAAGCCCTGCCCACAGATAATCCAGTTTCAACGGCTCCCTGAGGTAAAGCACCGAGAATGGAACGAATACCGTCAGTGTTATAACTTCCTGCATAATTTTGAGTTGGCCGACATTGAGCACGGAATAGCCGATTCGGTTTGCCGGTACATGAAGCATATATTCAAGCAGCGCGATGCTCCAACTGATCAACGCCGCGATGATCCAGGGCATATGATTCAATTCCTTGAGATGCGCGTACCATGCAAACGTCATAAAAACATTGCTGCAAATCAGTAATGCTATTGAAATCAGGACTGGATTCATTTCGCCGCTGCCTTATTCACCCGCTTTAATCAATTTTTCCGGCCAGACTGAAAACACTGATAAACCGCAAAAAACCGCCTGCCATCGTAAACTTCCGAAATAGGCACAATCGTATCGCCCCCCAACAGGCCGGCCTCGTTACGGGCGAGATTAGCCAACTCGGTGGCGACTTTTCCCTCATCCCGCTCAATCACAACCCGGCTGACAACCTTGGCATTCACCTTGCCAATCCGTTTACACGATTCGACTGCCTGCTGCGACTGTACAAGGCGCACAGCTTCACCTTTCGGCGAAACCTTCACCCAGGTGGTGCAGGAAACCAATAATGCAACACTGCAAACAATAATCAGATTTTTTTTCATCACACACCTTGATCCCGGTAAAACGCTTTTCAATTCAATGCGCCCACTCAACCCCGAACAGTCATTCCAGCAACTGCATGTCAGCTGTTCAGGCCATCGCATGGACGTCCATTATCCAAACCACAATATTATAAAATATCGTAAGATCCCTATCACCGTAATTCATGCATGCTGCCGGAATGAATAAACACGGTATGAAAACTGCTCTTTTCCGCTCAGAACCTGCTCAGGATCTCGATCAGGAGGTTCAGTGCACGGCAAAATTGAACGACGCAAGCAAAGCACAGCATATTTGAAGTATGTGAGCATTTTGAGTTCGATTTTAACGCCGCAATGTGTCCTTCAGGGAGATCTTGAACAGGTTCTTAGATTGTGTTTTTATTTTAAGCTATGTTTTAATGTATGCCACTATCATTGAAAACAGTGAACAACGCAGCCTGAATATCTCAATATCTCTCAATATACTCCAATGACAAATACTGAAACGCAGCTTATTGCCCGAACTTTAAAGACACGCATGCCCGCTCAATCACGATGCCTGGCCACATTATTACCGGCCTTCTTGCTAACATGGACGGCCTATGCCGGCGCGGAGGGCTTTATCACGGAGGATTTTCTGCTTTCCGATACCGCTAAGGAAAAACGCGTCGGCGAGGCGTATTACCGCGCTGATCAGCAGTGGATGGTTTATCAGGCGGAAGTCGCCGACGAGAACCCCTTTTACCAGATTTATCTGAAAAATTTAAGTAACGGTCATATCAACCGGGTTTCGCCCGGTATCGGCAAGACGACGTGTTCGTGGATTCATCCCAAGGAAGACAAGGTGTTGTTCTCGTCCACGCACGATGATCCAAACGCCAGCGTTAAAATGGCCGAAGAGCTCGAGCAAAGGAAATCGGGCGAACGCAGGTCCTACGCCTGGGATTACGATGCGTATTACGATATCTATGAAACCGATCTGGAAGGCAATAAAATCAAAAACCTGACCAACGTAATGGGTTACGATGCGGAAGCCTCCTGGTCGCCGGATGGTCAATATATCGCATTTGCATCCAATCGCCGGGCCTATACGGACCAATTAACCGAGGAAGAAGCCGAGTTATTCAAAAAAGACCCTTCTTCGCTGATCGATATTTATATCATGGATGCGGATGGTTCCAACGTAAAGCGGCTTACACACAACAATTCCTACGACGGCGGGCCGTTTTTCAGCCCGGATGGCAAGCGTATCGTCTGGCGGCGTTTTGCACCGAGTGGGCGCGAGGCTGAAGTATTTACCATGAATATTGACGGCTCCGACCAGAAACAGATTACGCGGCTGAATGCGCTGTCATGGGCACCTTTTTATCATCCTTCAAACAGATACGTTATTTTCTCGACCAATCTTCACGGACACGGCAATTTTGAACTGTATATCGTGGATGTCGACGGTGAAAAAGAACCTGTCCGCGTAACCAACAAAACCGGATTCGATGGTTTGCCGGTATTCACACCCGATGGCAATTATCTGACCTGGACCAGCGACCGCGTTCCGGCCCGGAAAGGTCATCTGTTTCATGGCAAATGGGATCATCAAAAAGCCATGAAAAGCCTTGCGCTGGAATAATAGTAGAAGAATAATCAGAGCATCATGACCCGGCAGGTAATATCGGGCTGAAGCAATCGGTGTTACCTGCTGGTGTTCTGTTGGCGTGGTTTTAGTTCGAGAAGAAGCGCCGCTTCCTTTCCTGCGCATTCATGTAAATCGGTTCATCCGGTTCAAGCGCATGCCCCCAGGATTGAATCTTTTCCCAGGTTTCAGGAAACTGTTCGAGTCGCTTAAAACGAAGCGCATGTTTTCTGAATGCGCTTTTCTTGTTCTGATCATGCAGAATTTTAAAAAGCAGTTGCCAGCCAATTTCAGAATGCCTGTTTTTAGTCAGTAATGATTCCAGTATCTGGAGCGCAAGCTCAGGCTGCCCCTGCGCCATGAACGCCTGGGCATCGGCAATCACCGAATGTACTGATTTATGGGATAACTGGTTCTGCCTGATCACAATAGCGGATTCGTCGCTCGGTTCAGCGCCTTGCGCTGCCTTCTTCAATGCGGCCAGCTTCAGCAGTGATTGCCGGTATGGCTTATTGTCCTGGTCTTGCGCGACAGAATCATGGACTGTAATGAAGCCGGTGCCGATTGCGGTATTGGATTGTCCGCGCTGTCTCCGGTTCCGGTACAACCCTAATGCGAACAATAATAGCAGGATCGCCAGAAAACCACCTGCAGCGCGCAATTCATTGGTATTCAAAGCCAGATACGGCGCAGTACTGTGCTCAAAAGCCGCACCGGAACTATCGGTCATTACTGAAACAGAGGGAAATTGAACAGATACTGTTGCCGCAGCATCGGCCACCTGGCCTGCTGATCCGCTGCCGGAATAACCGGGATGAACGGCTGCACTATGTTCGATGCCGGACTTAACGTCCAGATACTTCAATTCCAATTGCGCGATACGTTCATCCAGTGCCGCAATAGCCTGCGATTCTTTTTCAAAACCGTGTTCCAGTGCGGCGATACGCTGCAATACTTGCTCTACAGTAATCGGGGTATTAATTGTTGGTGATTCAGACGCCGATTGCGCCGCTCTCAAAAATACGGTGCATGACAACAGCATAACCAAAGAAATCAAAAAGATTTGTTTGACCAAACCATCAATGGCTATCGATTGAAATGCACGCTGTATTCTCAACAAAAACAATGACTCGAATTCATTATTTACAATAAGTTGTTACAGCCTGGTTCGCTTCGTTGATTTTCTGTTCGCGTACATTATCGTCAACATAGGTCAGGCCGCCCTCGCCATCCGGCACCCGCAGTCGCGGCGACTCCAAAAATAACCTTAATCTGCTTTGCGCGTCAATGCATTTCTGCTTGTTTTCAGCAACTTTTACTTTTTTTTCCGCTTCTTTAGCCAATCTCTCCTGGCGACGTTTGTCATATTCAATCCGCTCATCCGTCAGGTTTTGCGGTTTATCCACACCGCCCTCTTCCTGGGTTTCCGATAATGAAACCGGTGTTGGCGCAAAATTGATCCTTAAGCGCTGTTCGTTATGAACCTTACCTGAGAGCGGCGGCTGATCCGCATATTGCGTTTTACCGTTTTCGTCAATCCATTTGTAGATCTGCGCATACGCAGGCATGTTGAATACTATTAATGAAACCACGACTACCCAATAACGCATTTTTTTCTCCAAAAACATCTGAATGACAACAAAAAAAATAACAGTATTACTTTACGGATAAAAACCGTCGAAAAATAAGCCTTTTGACGGTAAAAACAGATAAATATGCCTTTGTTGCGATGAATTACCGCAAAAAAACATGCGATTTGGATATAATACTGCTTTGCAAAGGATAGTTACCCCATATGCAGCTCATTCAAAAAGCACTCACCTTTGATGATGTTCTACTGATCCCCGCCCATTCCACGGTTCTTCCACGTGATGTCAGTCTCGCAACACGGCTCACACGCACCATTTCCCTGCATATCCCGCTGGTATCAGCGGCAATGGATACCGTAACCGAGGCACAGCTGGCCATTGCCATTGCGCAGGAAGGCGGCATCGGTATTCTGCACAAGAATATGCCTATCGAACAACAGGCTGCACAAGTCGCCAAAGTCAAACGCTTTGAAAGCGGCGTCGTCAAAGATCCGATTACCATTCCACAAAATATGACCGTACGTGAAGTACTGGATGTCATCCGGACACACCATATTTCCGGTCTGCCTGTCGTGAATGGCAAGAAAGTGGTCGGTATCGTCACCAATCGCGATCTGCGTTTTGAAACGAATCTTGACCAGCCTGTCAAAAATATTATGACGCCCAAAAAACGGCTGGTCACGGTCAGTGAAAACACCAGCCGCGAGGAAGTCATGAATCTGCTGCACAAACACCGCCTCGAGCGCGTACTGGTCGTCAACGATGCATTCGATCTGCAGGGTCTGATTACTGTCAAGGATATTACTAAAATGGCAGAACATCCCCTGGCCTGCAAGGATGACCAGGAACGGTTGCGTGTCGGCGCAGCAATCGGCGTTGGCGAGGGCAGTGACGAACGCACGGACGCTTTGGTCAAAGCGGGTGTAGATGTTATCGTGGTCGATACCGCGCATGGTCATTCACAAAGCGTACTGGATCGCATCAGCTGGGTTAAGAAAAATTATCCGGGCATTCAAGTCATTGGCGGCAACATTGCAACGGCCGATGCTGCGCGTGCTTTGGTCGACAGCGGCGCGGATGCGGTTAAAGTCGGCATTGGTCCGGGCTCGATTTGTACCACGCGGGTTGTTGCCGGCGTGGGTGTGCCGCAGATCACCGCAATCCATAACGTTTCGGAAGCTTTGAAAGGGACAGACATACCGGTGATCGCGGATGGCGGTATCCGTTACTCGGGCGATATCGCCAAAGCACTCGCAGCAGGCGCCAATCTGGTCATGCTCGGCGGCCTGCTGGCCGGAACAGCGGAATCCCCCGGTGAAATCGAACTGTACCAGGGCCGTTCCTATAAAAGCTATCGTGGCATGGGTTCTCTTTCCGCCATGCAGCAAGGTTCCAGTGACCGTTATTTTCAGGAAAAAGAGCAAAAGAACAATGACAAGCTCGTGCCGGAAGGCGTGGAAGGCCGTGTTCCTTTTAAGGGCAGTGTTGCCGCTGTAATCCACCAATTAATGGGCGGCGTGCGCTCAAGCATGGGTTATCTGGGTTGCGCCAGCATTGCAGAAATGCATGAAAAAGCGGAATTCGTTGAAATCACCTCTGCCGGTGTCCGCGAATCGCATGTTCACGATGTGCAGATCACGAAAGAAGCCCCCAACTACCACGTCAAATAACCGCAAACCTCATGCACCAGAAAATTCTTATCCTGGACTTCGGGTCCCAGTATACCCAGCTCATTGCGCGGCGCATTCGCGAAACCCATGTTTATTGCGAACTGCATCCTTATGACGTAACACCGGAATTCATCGCTGCATTTGCGCCTCAGGGCATTGTGCTGTCCGGGGGGCCCGCTTCCGTGACCGAACAGGAAACACCGCGCGCGCCACAGATTGTCTTTGAACTCGGCGTTCCGGTGCTGGGCATCTGTTACGGCATGCAGACCATGGCCGCGCAACTGGGCGGGCGTGTCGAAAACGCGCGGGTGCGCGAATTCGGTTATGCCGAAATCAATCCTGGCGGTCATGGCGCACTGTTCAGCGGTATCCGCGATCGCACGGATACCGATGGCAACCCTGTGCTGGAAGTCTGGATGAGCCATGGCGATAAGGTTGAAGCTTTGCCGGAAGGATTCGAGATCATGGCCTCCAACGCAGCGACACCGATCGCCGCTATGGCTGATGACAGCCGCCGGTTCTACGGCATACAGTTTCATCCGGAAGTTACCCATACCCCACAGGGTAAAACGATTATCGATCGTTTCGTGCACGGTATCTGCAACCTGGGCCATGACTGGAATATGCCTGACTACATCGAAGAAGCTGTCGATAAAATCCGTGCCACGGTCGGCAGCGAGCGCGTAATTCTCGGCTTGTCGGGCGGCGTCGATTCTTCAGTCGCGGCGGCTTTGATACACCGCGCCATCGGCGACCAGCTGACCTGCGTGTTTGTCGATAACGGCCTGCTGCGCGCAGGCGAAGTGAAACAGGTGATGGATACGTTCGCCAATCACTTGGCCGTCAAAGTCATTCATGTCGATGCCAGCCGGAATTTTTTCAATCAACTGAAAGGCGTAACCGACCCGGAAGACAAACGGCGCATTATCGGCCGTGAATTCGTCGAAGTCTTTCAGGCCGAATCCGCGAAAATCACCGATGCCCAATGGCTCGCACAAGGCACCATTTACCCGGACGTTATTGAATCGGCAGGCGCCAAAACCAAAAAAGCCAATACCATCAAATCGCATCACAACGTCGGCGGCCTGCCGGAAACATTACATCTGAAACTGCTTGAACCCCTGCGCGAACTGTTCAAGGATGAAGTGCGCGAACTCGGCCTCGCACTCGGCCTGCCGCGTGAAATGATTGACCGCCACCCCTTCCCTGGTCCTGGGCTAGGCGTACGCATTCTGGGCGAAGTCAAATACGAATACGCCGAATTGCTCAGGCAGGCCGACCAGATTTTCATCGAAGAACTGCAACGCGCCGGCTGGTATGAGAAAACCGCACAGGCCTTCGCCGTTTTCATTCCGGTCAAATCCGTCGGCGTCATGGGCGACGGCCGGACATATGAATATGTCATCGCGTTGCGCGCCGTGCAGACGCAGGACTTCATGACCGCCAACTGGGCCGAGCTGCCCTACGCCCTGCTGGGCAAAGTATCCAACCGCATCATCAACGAAATCCGCGGTATCAACCGCGTGGTTTACGACATATCCGGAAAACCACCCGCCACGATTGAGTGGGAATAATCACCAGCGCTGTAAAACAACAATCATGTAGCTTTTCGGCAAACCTGCGAACCCCAACATAAATAACCGTGTTGGTGTTCTACAATCCTGTACATCCCAATCTAAAAAATCCTAATAACATAGGATTATACTGAACAGAAACAAATATTGTGTTCATAGTCCTATGACAATAGGATTTATTCGAAACAATGTTTGAACCCCCAATTAATAGCCTTTGTTATGCCCAGAAGAGTAATTGCAACGGAAAAGCCAAATCTGTCCACCCCACTTGATATGAGGCTGTTGGGACAATGGGTTCGATTCCGGAGGACATCGCTGGATATAACGCTGGAAGATGCGGCGGGTTTATGCGGATTATCGAAACAAGCTTACAGCAACGTAGAAAAAGGTGTTGAAAATATCCGGGCTGATACTTTATTTAAAGTACTCGGCGCAATGGGCATCAAGTTGAAAATACAGGAAGAAACCATAGGCATGGACAATGCCTGGATTTGAACACTATCCTCAAATCAATGTATACACCAAAGATAGTCTGGTAGGTACCGTGTACTTTGAGCAACTGTCTCGCAGCAATTGTAAACAATCCGCACACTCAGCAGGTGGGTTAATGAACGGTGTGCGGCGCTTTCAGTGCAAAAGCAATCAATTTGGCACGGTTATACGAACGGCTTTGGGTTTGCACCCTTGACTTAGAATAGCCAATAGGCGATTCTTATTGACCCAACCTATCCATAAACTTTTTTGTGCCAGGAAAGAATATTGGCGGGTACAAATTCAAGAGAAAAATTCCATGCAAACAGCAAAACAGGCAGCAAAACAAATTATTGATCAAGTATCAGACCAGGCGAGCTGGGACGACATCATGTACAGGCTTTATGTGAAGCAGAAAATAGAAAAAGGACTGAAAGCCGTTGAAGATAAACGCACAGTATCCCATATAGAAGCAAAAAAACGACTACTGGATAATGCAGATTAATTGGACAGAATCGGCGCTTGATGACTTAAAAGCAATTCAAGCCTATATTTCCAGAGATTCTGCATTTTACGCAAGACAATTTATTGAACGAATCTTCGAAACAGTCAGCGGGCTGGAAGATTTTCCAGAACTCGGAAGACGCGTACCCGAAGCTGAAGAAAGACACGATGTGCGGGAACTGATCTTTCAAGGTTACCGCATCATTTATCTGACACAAGCTGACAATATAGCCATTGTCACCGTAATTCACGGTAGCAGAAACTTATTGGATTTAGATAAATAATCATGGCATGCAGGTTGATCGAAAATATTCCCAGGCAACAACACTTCTGGTTTTAATCACGCTGGATAGTTTCGCATTCCTGGCTACAAGCCTGGCGATCAAAGCGGCTATGATGTGCAGTTGGCGATAAAGCTGCGAGCCCCGGCATAACTAACGGTGTGGCGTTCATGTTATTCACTATAGCAAGCAATAAATACCGGATTATCGTATGGATCAACTATAGCTACGGTATTGTGTATATACGATTCGTCAGCACACATGCCCGGTTAGCTTCGGCCAGTATCCGGTAACGCGCCACTGCCCATCATTTCCTTTTCTACACGCTGCATAATATCAAGCACGTTTTCCTCGGTCATATCACCAGCCAGCCCCTTCTCAATCGCTGCCTTAAGGGTCTTGAATTTCTCTTCCCGCTCCCGTTCGCGGCGAATAAGATCGTTTATGATATCCGTCTTATTGGAATATTCCTTGCTCGCCACCTTTGCATTAAGCCAGTCATCGTTTGGCGGTGTAACGTTAACAGATTGTTTTGTCATCGTCTAAATCCATAAAATACCATGGGTTCCAATATACACCTAAGAAGCACCCAATGACAATGAACAGTTTGATCAGTTCAAAGATATGCTGAACGCCGCGTTGCAGGTTGGCGGTAAGCCTGCGGCCCTAGAAGCTGACCCTCGCCATAAATTCGGTAACGCCTAACAGCATTTGGCGAACCTGATCGGTGTTGTATTCGCCATACTTACCGTGCGCCGCCTTGTTCCTAAGATCAAGCCAAGCAGTGATCATCTTTTGATCCAGCTTCGAGTAAGCCTCCGTCTTCGCCAGATCAGAATTGAGACGATCCGCGTTCTTTGGTATTGATTTGCCATCCTTCTGGTCTTCTGTTGGGACGGCATGCCTTTGACACAGCTGGCGAAGATGTTCTTCAAGCACCGATCCGATCATTACTGCAGACGGGTCTTTGTACTCCATATCTAACAGATGCTCCGCCATACCCAGGAAGTCGGAGAACAGCTCTGCCGCCACTAGATTTTTTATCGAGACCAGCCAACCACCTGCGATCTCGGACCGAACAGCTTGGAGAATCGCCACTCCGCGCTCCGCGTCTCTTGGATAGTTATTGTTTGTGCACTTACTGAATTCGACGAAGTGCGGATGCTTGTCGCTGTAAACGCGATCAATGAATGACAAAGATGCGGCCCGGAATCCCGTTATCGCACCATCATCCACACACTCCACAGACTCATACTCCAAATATCGAGTCGAAAGCACCTCCTTTCCCTGTTCAATCAGTTCGTCGATACGTCGTACCAGATCTATCACTCGCACATTATTCTCCCCCCTGTGAGCTCTAATAAGCTTTATCAAACCCACGGCATTATAACGAACAAACACCGGCGCCTGCACCCGGTACGCGGCAGCCCCGCGATAAAACAACAGCCTCACCGCTCACCTCAGGCATTGAACGCCAGGGCCTTCGATCCGGCTTCTTCCGCCGGTTTGCGGAATAACTTCGATTTGCGTGCTGATGCGTGCTTTCAACATGGGTACATGCGAGATTATGCCGATCAGTTTGCCGTCCTGTTGCAGACCGGCCAGCATGCCGAGTGCCGTATCGAGCGCTTCTTCATCGAGTGTGCCGAAGCCTTCATCGAGGAACAGCGAATCGATGCGCACGTTTCTGCTGGCCATGCGCGACAGGCCGAGCGCCAGCGCAAGGCTGACGATAAAGCTTTCCCCGCCGGACAGGTTCCGGGTCGAGCGGATTTCTCCGGCCTGATAACTGTCAATGACATTCAGCGTCAGCGGTTTGCCGGGATCATGCATCAGCAAATAGCGGTCGGTCAGTTTCTGCAACTGCCGGTTGGCGTGATCGATCACGATCTCGAATGTCAGGCCCTGCGCGAAATTGCGGTATTTTTTTCCGTCCGCGGAGCCGATCAGATCATGCAGTCTCTCCCAACGACTGCATTCATTTTTTTGCGCGGCTATCCCGGCCAGTTTTTCCTGCATGCTGTTCGCGGCCGCCTGGTTGGTCTGCAATTGATGTTTGATTCCGGCGATTGCGTCGCGCAGCAGCGTCACCTGTTTGTCCAGCGCCGCATAGTCCAGTTCCAGCGCCTCGCGGCTGGATTCTGACAGATTTTTATCGATTTCCTGCGCAAGACGGGTTTCTCTGTCTTTCAGGCGCGCCTGCACATCGATCTGCCGGTCATCCAGCGCTTTTGCGTTCGCTGTGAATTGCTCCCTTTCCTGCGGCGTCAGGCGGCATGCCGAAAACGCGTGTTCATCGGCAAAACCCGCGGCGCGCAATTCACTTGCAAAGCGGGCTTCCAGTGTCTGTAACGCCGCCGTGTTTTTTTCGATGCGCGTTTTGAGCGCTTCAATATGCACCGTTGCGGTATTCAGCTGCTGCCGCGCTTCGTTTTCTGCCTCTCGCGCGGTTTTCTCCACCTGTTCGGCAGCGGCGACCGCCTGCTCCAGCCGGGATTCCTCGCTATCTGGATTGCGCTCGCCAAACCATTGCCGACGTTCGATTTTCCGGCTTTCAAGCGTTTCCTTGAGTGTGTTCAGCGCCTGCTGCTTTTCCGACAACGCCTGACTCCGGGTTTCGATCACCGCCGCGAGTCTTTTCAATTCGCTGTTGAGCGCATTGACCTGCTGCTCAATTTCATTTTTCCGCTTGACACTGGCCTGCCAGTGCTGCAGGCGCTGATTCAACGCCACCAGTACAGCCGCTACATCCGTATCCGGTGATTCCGCCAATCCGTAAGCGTGCAGCCGCGCATGCGCCGACTGCTGCAAATCGGCGCAGCGCTGGTAGCATACTGCAAGCGCCGCCGCGCTGCCGGTCAGATTTTCCTCGATGTTCTGCTGGGCATTCTGCGTTGCAGTTACCTGTTTCTCAGCTTCATGGGCCGCGTCAAGCGCGCGTTTTGCGGATTTTTCCAGCACTGCGATTTCGGCTTCAAGCGTTTCGGCTTTCTCAATGATTGCAGTCACCGCAGCAATTTTTTGCTCGGCCGCATCGGGCTGCGGCATGATTCCGGCAGCGTAGGGATGTTCTGTTGAACCGCACAGCGGACACGGTTTGCCTTCTTCCAGGCGCTTTCTTTCGCGTTCCAGGCTGGCGATGGTGTTCAGCAGCGCCATCTCGCGCAACAGATTTTCCTTTTCCGCGCGGTACTCACGCAGCAATCGATTGTTCAGTATTGCCTGAAGATTTTTCTGTTTATCCTCAATCTGCCGCTGAATATCAGCACACGCCTGCTGGCAGGTTTTCAATGCATCGGCTGCTTCCGGCAGTGCTTTCAGTGTTTTGTCCCGCTGCGCTTGCAGTTTGTCATGTTCGGCTTTTTTGCCGGAATAATCCTGCTGCGCTGCAACCAGGCTGTTCAATTGCGCTTCAATCGCAGCGAAGTCGCTGATCAACTGCGCGTCCTGTGCATTCGCCTGCTGATAGCCGAGAATCTGCGCTAATGCCGTCTGCGCGGCCACCAGTTTTTGCTGATTCTGTGCCAGCAGCGCGCTGTTCGATGCAATCTGCGTGGCCGCATGCTTACAGTGTGCCGTTTCGTCGCCGATCCGTTTTTCGCTTTCCAATAACTGCTGGTCAAGCATCCGAACTTTATGGATCAATGGCATCGTGTTTTTCTGCGTTTGCTTCGCCTGTGCAGTCAACTGTTCTGCACGGGTCAATGCAGCCTGTTTTTGCTGGGCCTGCGCAGTCAATTCCGGCAACCGGGACACGGTCTGTTCCAGCATCTGCTGATCTTCCGCCTGTTGTTTTCTCGTTGACATCAACGCGGCATGGCTGCCATCAAGTTCCGCTGCTTGCAGCGCGCGGTTTAAACGTTCGCGTTCGGGCTTGAAGGTTTCCAGTTCACCAGCCAGTTGCTGGGATGCCGTTTGCAACGCTTCGATTTCGGTGCGCAGTTCCGCGATGCCGGTTAACCAGGCCAGTGCTTTGCCCGTTTGCTGGAGTCTGCCGGTTATTTCGTCAGCCTGTTTTTGCTGTTCATCCAACCTGTTTTTCAGCGCATTTTCCTGTTCACTGCTCAGCACAGTGATACCGGCGATTTCCGTTTGCAGCAGATTGAGTTGTTCGTGTTCTTTACGGTTGCGTTCATGCACGCTGATAGATATCCGGCTGTAAATTTCAGTACCGGTGATCTGTTCCAGTATCGGCGCGCGCGCGTCCGGGTCTGCCTGCAGAAATGCGGCGAAACCGCCCTGCGCCAGCAGCATGGAACGGGTGAAGCGGTCGAAATCCATTCCGGCGATATGCTCTATCCGCTTGGCTACATCGTGGATTTTGGTTTCCAGAATTTTTCCCGACATGGCATCCGCCAGTTCGTGCTTCGGCGCTTGCAGTTCACCCGTGGGATGCCGACGCGCTCTGTGCTGGCTCCAGTGGCTTCGAAATCGTCCGGCCTGTGTTTCAAAAGTGGTTTCGGCGAAACATTCGCCGGTTTGACGCGACAAAATCTCGTTACTGTTCTTTGAAATTTTATTCAGCCGGGGCGTACAGCCGTAAAGCGCAAGACACAACGCATCCAGAATCGTGGATTTACCCGCGCCGGTCGGACCGCTGATCAGAAAAATGCCGTCCGCGATGAATTCAGGGCGGCTGAAATCGATGGCCCACTCACCGGCGAGTGAATTCAGATTCTTAAATCTGAGCTGAAGTATGCGCATTGCCGCTCCCGCTATGCCGATCGAATGCCAGTATCATTCAACATGATACAGCGACTGCACGACTTCGTCGTAAGCGGCGATCAGTTCAGGTTGCTGCGCCTGCGGCACGCCATGCGCCGCAAGGCAGCGCGCAAACACGTCGTTGACATTCAGGTCATCCAGCGTTTCCTGATCGCAAGTCCGGCGCAACACCCGGTTCATCACCCTGCTGTTTTTGACGCACAGCATGTCAAGCTGCGTTCCGCTGACGGCATCATCCAGATGCTGACGCAGACCGCCAGCGACTGCATCACCTTCATAAATCACCTCAAGCCATGCCTGTACATCGCTTTCCGCCAGTTCCCGTATGCGGTTCAGAATCAGCGTCAGATCGCCCTGAATACGTTCCAGTTTCTGAAAGACAGGAACCGGAATCAGTTTAATCAGCGACCTCCCGCGCCAGCCGGCAGTCTGTTCATTCGATTGCGCGTCACTTGCAGCTTTTGGTGAAAAGAATTCCACAATCACCACGCTTTTCTGTTGCCCTGCTTCACCAAAACCCATCGGCAGCGGCGAACCGCTGTAACGCACGCTGTCTGAATCACCGACTTTCTGCGGCACATGCAAATGGCCGAGCGCGACATAATCCAGGTCATCCGGAAAAATACTCACCGCGACATGCGCCAGCGACCCGACATAAAGCTCGCGCACACCATCGCCCTCGACCGTCTTGCCGCCCGCAGTAAACAAATGCCCCATCGTCACCACAGGAATATCGACACCCAGCGCATCCCGTTTTTGTCTGGCCAGACTGACAATCCCGGCATAATGATTGCGGATGCCTTCGATTAATTTACGTTCTTTGTCGGCGATGCTTTCACCGGCTTCAGCTACGCGGATATCGCGGTCGCGCAGATAGGGCACCGCACAGACGATTATTTCCGGACGACCTTGCGCGTCACTGAGTATCAGCAATTCATCGTTCAGGTCTTCAGCTGGGCTGCCGACGACATGCACATCAAGCGCTTTGAGCAGTTCCCTGGGCGCGTTAAGAAACGACGGCGAGTCATGATTGCCCGCAATAACGACAACATGGCGGCAGCAGGATGCCGCGACATGGTGCAAAAACCGGTAATACAGCGCCTGTGCGGTATTGCCGGGTGTACCGGTATCAAATACATCACCGGCAACCAGCAACACATCGATCTGCTCCTGCACGATGGTTTTCAACAGCCAGTCGAGAAAATCCTCAAACTCCGCATGACGTTTCCGCCCGTACAGCGCACGCCCAAGGTGCCAATCGGAGGTATGGAGAATTTTCATCGTTGAATAACCGATAATCGGGAAGTGCGTCGAATGATTTTTTGTCGTGTACTTTTCATAGTGTAATGATTAGACTCCTGAGAACCTGTTCAAGATCTCGATCAAGAGGTGTAGTGCAAGGCAAAATTGAACGAGAAAGCGGAGCATACTTGAAGTATGTGAGCATTTTAAGTTCGATTTTAACGCCGCAATACACCCTTCAGTGAGATCTTGAACAGGTTCTGAGCGGAGAGTTACTCACCTAAAGCCTGCCGGATACGCTAAAATTTACCGCATTTTGCAGTACAAAGCGCATCATATCCCAATATCAAAAGGCTAAAAATGACTGAAATGAAATACTGCGGCATCGAGCAGGATGAAAAAAACGGCCTGACGCCTCTCGGACGCATCGTCCGGGATGCCTGGATCTTCGAGATTCTGCCGGAGACAGAAACCTGCACAGGATGGGATCATACGCGGATGCAGATTCTGTATGAAAAGGTTTATGCCGCGTGGGAGCCCTATGCGCACCTGCCCAGCCGTTTACCTGACGAATTGCGTGAAAGGCATACCAGAATTTATGCTCAGGCGATAACGGCTGCAAGAGCAAAAGGCTGGGATCCCGAATTGGATGACGACGACCACTAATCGACAGGTTTTCCTGATCTGCGGAACGGGATGATATGTGTAGCGCCCCGGACCGGTGTTTTGTCGGCCAATGCACGCAACGCCAGCGGGAATTCGCGTTGCAGACGCGTCATAATACCCGCCGTACCCGCAGAATGCGCGCGATAAAATACGGCCTGATAAGCAATTGGTTGATCAAGCGCCTCGCGGTCATGCCGCTTGAAATTCTGCCAGGCAATATCAATCCAGCATTTGCGCTCACCATCGATAAAGACAAACTCCTCGGCATCGATAATTGCCATATACTGCATGCCGCGGATGGGAACAAACAAATGCCCGCCACCACAGCGGGCGAGCAGTGTGATGGCCAGATTATAAGTACTTGCCGGTAACTGACGTGATTCCCGGCTGATTTCTTCGTCGCGGTAACAGGTAATTTCCATAACGGCTGATCAAATAAATAGGGTGGATTCTTTGGATATTTTATACGCGCACAATCGGTGCTTTATCGTATTCATCCCCGGTTTATCGCCTATAGAATATACAATTTCCGAAATCTATCGATAAATATCACATAATGACTCATAACCGGCTTTTCAATGGCTTTCTTTCCAGACTGGGACCGGGGCTGCTGTACGCAGGCGCAGCGGTCGGCGTTTCGCACCTGGTGCAGTCGACTCAGGCCGGCGGTATGTTCGGATTTGACCTGGTTATTGCGATTGTGATCATTCACCTGATTAAATATCCGTTTTTTGAATTCGGGCCGCGTTATACCGCCGCAACCGGGAAAAATATCCTGAATGGCTATTACAAGCTGGGCGCCTGGGCAGTATGGGTTTATCTGCTGATGATCCTTTCAACCATGTTCATTATCCAGGCCGCGGTAACCGTTGTCACCGCCGGATTGTTTACACACATCTTCGGTTTTGAAGAACTGGGCGGCCATGAACCACAGGTTGTCGACGCGATTGTCAGCAGTCTGATTCTGCTCATTTGCTTTACCTTTCTGGCAAGCGGACGCTACACAGCGCTGGATAAATTGATGAAAATCATTATTCTGATTTTATCAATTACAACGGTTGCCGCCGTGACCGCTTTGCTGTTTGACAATCCCGGGCATTATTCATCCGGAACACTGCATTTCGACATCACCGATGCCGTGCATCTGCTGTTTTTGGCCACATTCCTGGGCTGGATGCCGGCGCCTGTCGAGCTTTCTGTCTGGCACTCCGTCTGGTCGGAAAGTAAAAATGAAGCCGATGGCAAGGCTACCAGCCTGAAAGACGCACTTTTTGACTTCCGTGTGGGTTTTATCGGTACAGCATTTCTGGCCATATGTTTCCTGGCTATCGGCGCACTGGTGATGTATGGCAGCGGCGTTACATTCAAACCCGGCGGCGCGGCATTTGCGGAACAGTTGCTGGACATGTACAAACAGGCACTGGGCGACTGGGCATATCCCATTGTCGCGATTGCCGCGCTCACTACCATGCTCAGCACCACGCTGACATTGCTGGATGCGTTTCCACGCACGATCGGCATGTCGCTGGAACTGCTCGCACCACAACGGTTCCAGCATCGCCAGAACAAATCCATGTATACCTTCTGGCTTCTGACCACGATCGCGGGCACACTCCTTCTATTGTTCTTCCTTACGCCTTCTATGAGAGAAATGGTCAAGGTTGCCACAGTCATCGCATTCGTTGCAGCACCTGTTCTGGCGGTACTCAACACACTGGCGATGTTTGACAAATCAGTACCCGAACCTTACCGCCCTGGAAAAATGATGTTCATCTGGTGCATTCTCGGTCTGGTGGCATTGACCGGCTGCTCTATCGGTTACCTGATACTGATGTAATTCCGCATGATATCCGGCAGCGTATTAGCCTATATTGGTGCTGCCGGTTTGCAATAACCCACTACAATAATGATTTTCCTGCCCGATGTCGCATAACGCCGCCGAAAACAAAAAAACTGTCACGTACCAAAACCTGCAAACCATCGCTGCGCTCTTGCCTTATTTATGGGAATTCAAGGTGCGCGTTATCCTGGCGCTAAGTCTGCTGATCCTGGCAAAACTGGCCAGTGTCGCCGTACCGCTTGTGCTCAAGGACATTGTTGATACGCTGAATCAACCGCAGGCAGTTCTGGTGCTGCCGGTTTTCCTGCTGATCGCTTATGGTGTTCTGCGCCTGTGCAGTACATTGTTCGGCGAATTACGCGATGCGGTATTTGCCAAAGTCACGCAACGCGCCATCCGGCGCATCGCAACTCGCGTGTTCGCCCATCTGCACGCCTTATCGCTGCGCTTTCATCTGGAACGGCAGACTGGTGGCGTATCCCGGGACATCGAGCGCGGCACGCGCGGCATCTCGTTCCTGATGAATTTCATGCTGTTCAATATCCTGCCGACGCTACTGGAAATCATCCTGGTCATGGCGATTCTGATCAAACAATATGACATCACATTCGCAGTCATTATCTTGATCACACTGCTGGCGTATATCGCCTTGACCCTGATTGTCACCGAATGGCGCATGATATTCCGGCGCACGATGAATACCATGGATTCCAAAGCCAACACGCAGGCGATCGACAGTCTACTCAATTATGAAACCGTGAAATACTTTGGTAATGAAGCATGGGAGAACAGACGCTACGATGCGCACCTGAAGACCTGGGAGACAGCGGCCATCCGCAACCAGGTTTCGCTCGCGGCGCTCAATTCAGGGCAAAGCGCCATTATCGCAATCGGTATGACACTGCTCATGTTTCTTGCCGCCGACCATGTCATGCAGGGCACCATGACGATCGGCGATCTGGTACTGGTCAATGCGTTTTTACTGCAACTGTATATGCCGCTGCATTTTCTTGGATTTGTTTACCGGGAAATCAAGCATTCGCTCGCTGACATGGAACGCATGTTTTCCCTGCTCGATGAAAACCGCGAAATTCAGGACAAACCGGATGCGGGCACGTTACAACTACAGGCCGCAAAACCGGTTACCATCCGCTTTGATGATGTCAATTTCAGCTATGACGCCAACCGTCAGATTTTGTTTGACGTCAGTTTTGAAATTCCAGCAGGACACACTATCGCTGTAGTCGGACACAGTGGTTCCGGCAAATCAACGCTGGCGCGCCTGTTGTTTCGTTTTTATGATGTGCAATCCGGTGCCATACGCATTAACGGCCAGGATATTCGCGATATCACGCAGCAAAGCCTGCGTGCAGCGATAGGCATTGTGCCGCAGGATACGGTGCTGTTTAACGACAGCATTTATTACAATATCGCCTACGGCCGTCCCGATGCCACACCGGAAGACGTGTACGCCGCGGCAAAATCCGCACATATTCATGATTTCATCGAAACGCTGCCGGATCAATATGAAACCGTCGTCGGAGAACGTGGGCTGAAACTTTCCGGCGGTGAAAAACAACGCGTCGCGATTGCACGTACGATTCTGAAAAACCCGGCGATCCTGATTTTTGACGAGGCCACGTCAGCGCTGGATTCCCACGCTGAAAAACAAATACAAGCGGAACTCAAACGTATCGCAAAAAATCGTACGACACTGACGATCGCGCACCGGCTGTCCACCATCGCCGATGCCGACCAGATTCTGGTAATGGATAATGGCCGCATCATTGAACGCGGCAAACACGCACAGTTACTCGCAGCCCAGCAGACCTACGCACATATGTGGGCTTTACAGCAGCAAGAACAACAAAAGCTGCTGTAATAGCGTTGTAACGTTGTAATAAAAGCGCTGCACCATTATCCTCATTCCCATACAACATCGACTTTAATGATGATATGCGTCACATCGGGATAACCTGTGACGGTAAATTTTCCGGCAGCGGGTTTCCAATCTGGCCGTGATTTTTCACGGGTTGTTGTGTATCATTAAACCCGCAGTACATTAGGTCTGATGAACCATGTCCTAATATTAGGATTTAAAACCATAATTCCGGAAGCATACGGATTGATTTAATCAATAACAGCGACGTACCTGTTATATAAGGAATACCCATGGGCGCTATCTTTTTTTATGTTTTTATTTATTTTCTGGGGTATTACGGATCGAATATTCTGAACATGTTCACGGTTCGTCCACTCGTCACCAACCGTTTCACCGCGGCATTGATACCTGTTTTCTGCGTTGCTATGCTGCATGGCTATATGATCGTCACAAAACCGCCGCCTGCATCACAGGACATCACGGTTGAATCCGCCTTATTCACTTATGTTGCGATGCCAGTAATCATCGTTACGCTGGGTGCGTTCTACTTTATGTGGAATTCACGCCGATCTGAGGAGGAAGAAGCCGAGGAAGCCGCCCGCAGAGCAGCGGAGGAGGAGGAGGATGACGATGACGCGGATCTGGAAGACGAACAGAATGAGAATGCATCCGGTACATCGGCTGCTGACGAAAGCACTGAAGATACGGACGATGAAAAGAAAAGCAGGGATGCTTAATTGATTTTTAGAACGAAATTAAGGCCTTAAAAAATACAAGGTCTTGAAAGCATAAAGGCCTTATTTCGGCCCCGTTGTTTCGGGACACAGAAATAAGGCTTTTTTACTTATTAATGCAGGGTTGCTTCTTCTTGTCCTGCTGCTTCACAAATCAAATTGGCGCAATAGGTTTCATGGATGCCATCCAGGAAGCCCCACAGTGCATCACATGCTTCGCGGGTTGCTGCAAGTACTTCTTCCTGCTTTTCAGGCGTATCGGCAAAACGTTCGATAATCTCCCACTCAGCCTGTGAATGGTAAATATCCGCTTTCTGATGCACTGAGAAAAATTCGTAGTCTTTAGGATTGGTCATGCCGTAAAATTCCGCCAGACCTTCAATCTTGACTCTGGCAACATCGGGGACTTGTGACTCAAATGCATGCAATGCAGCCAATCCGGCATAAAATGGGCGATTCAGGCAGATATCACGGAATGTGGAAACCAGCTTATCCGTATTCGGCAGCGCCTTGGCACCAGCCAGGCTTGCATCGTCCGCACCCAGGGCAAATGCAAACGCTTTCCATAATGCAGGATGATTGGTTTCGCCATGTTCTTCATCAATCAGGTTTCTCAGCACTTCCTGACGCACGCTGATGTCGCCGCAGTTTTCAGCGGTACTAAAATGGGGGGTGTTAAAGTGAACAGCGCTCAGATAGGTCGGTTCCGCCAGAACGTTATAAAAATATTGCTCGGCATAGTGGCGTAATTGTTCCTTGGTCAATTTGCCTTCTGTCCAGGCAATGTAGAACGGGTGTTTGAGCAAATGTTTTGCATTGATTGTATCTTTAACGCTTTGTTTAAATGTGTTCTGGATAGTCATAGTGTTTCCTTTTCGAGTTGGGTTCCTAGAACCTGTTCAAGATCTCACTGAAGGGCACATTGCGGCGACAAAATTGAACTCAGAATCGAACTCAAAATGCTCACATACTATAAGTATGCTCCGCTTTTTACTCGGCGCAAGCGCCTCGCCCTACGGGCCAGCCTTACGGCTGTTCGCTGCGCTTTGCTTGCGTCATTCAATTTTGCCTTGCACTGTACTCCTTGATCGAGACCTTGAACAGGTTCTTAAACCGCCTGTTTGTGTTTAATGAAAGCGATATGAAAGTGATTTAAGCAAAAATAAACGACAAGCACATATCATCGCTAAATAATACCCGCAAGTCAAATTTAGCTGGCCCTGGTCTCTTTGAAAGCAGTTGCCAGGGAACGGCTTGCGGCAACCATATTTTTCAGCGCAGGCTTAACTTCTTCCCAATTACGGGTTTTCAATCCACAATCCGGATTCACCCACAGTCTGCGAAGCGGTATACGCTGCGCCGCTTTTTTCATTAAATCAACAATCGCTTCAACCGACGGTATGTTTGGAGAATGAATATCATAGACACCCGGACCAATTTCATTCGGATAGTGATATTGATCAAATGCATCCAGCAATTCCATGTCTGACCGGGATGTTTCAATTGTAATCACATCGGCATCCATCCGGGCAATCGCTTCCATAATGTCATTGAATTCCGAATAACACATATGCGTATGAATCTGGGTACTATCCTGCACACCATTGGCAGTAATGCCAAACGCCAGAATCGCCCAATCAAGATAAGACTGCCATTGCGATTTCCTGAGCGGCAAACCTTCCCTGAGCGCAGCCTCGTCAATCTGAATAATGGCAATCCCTGCTTTTTCCAAAGCCAGCACTTCATCGCGGATGGCGAGCGCCAATTGCTTGCAGGTCTCTGAACGCGGTTGATCATCCCGGACAAATGACCAGTTCAGCATGGTAACCGGCCCTGTCAGCATACCCTTCATCGGTTTATCGGTCAGCGATTGCGCATATCGAATCCATTCCACGGTAATCTCATGCGTATGCAATACATCGCCATAAAGAATCGGCGGTTTAACACATCTGGATCCATAGGACTGCACCCAGCCGAATTGCGTCAACGCAAACCCCTCAAGCTGTTCACCGAAATATTCCACCATATCGTTGCGCTCGGGTTCGCCATGCACCAGCACATCAAGATCAAGCGCTTCCTGTTCGCGCACACAGAGCTCAATCTCTTTTTGCATCGCCGACCGGTACGCTTCCGCCGATAATTTGCCTTTGCGGTAATCCAGACGGGTCTGACGAATCACCTGTGTTTGCGGAAAAGAACCGATTGTCGTGGTAGGAAATAGCGGCAGCGGTATTCTTTCTCTCTGCGCCGCTGTGCGTTGTGAATAAGTCGACTTACGCGCGTACATTGCCGGATTGATCTCAAGCAGGCGCGATTTTACCGCAGCGCGATGCACGCGTTCAGACTGCCGGCGGCTGTCAATGACCCGCTGGTTTTCTTGCAGCGCGTCGTCAACGCTCTGCCTGCCCTGGTCGAGCGCGGTTGCCAGAATTTTGACTTCCTGTAATTTCTGCACAGCAAACGCAAGCCATGAATGAATGTCCGCGTCCAACGCCTGTTCGCTATTCAGATCTATGGGCACATGCAACAGTGAACAGGATGGCGCGAGCCACAGGCGCTCCTGCAAACGCGCATGGATAGGTTCAAGCCAGTCCAGTGTTGCATTCAGATCGGTCTTCCAGATATTGCGCCCGTTAATGACACCCAGTGACAGTATTTTATGGCCTGGCAGCCAATCCATAACTTTGACGACTTCATCCCTGGCGGTAACAGCGTCCAGATGCACCCCGGCGACCGGCAGTTCACAGACCAGCTGCAAGTTCTCCTGGAGCTGCCCGAAATAAGTCGTTAACATGAGATTGACCGGCGCTGCCTGTAACTGGTAATACGTTTTCCGCAGCGCGTGCTTCCATGCGTCACTGAGTTCCATAACCAATACAGGCTCATCAATTTGCACCCATGTAACACCGGCATCCTTCAGGTCTTTGAACAACTGTTCATAGACATGAATCAGGTCGTCCAGTAAATCATGCTTATCCGTTGCGTCTTTGCATTTACCCAGCCAAAGATAAGTCACCGGCCCCAGAATGACCGGTTTCACCTGCTTGTACCGCTGCCGGGCATCCTGGATGTGTTGCAGTAACGGCCCGGCATTCAGCGAAAACCGTGTACTTTTATCAAATTCAGGGACAATATAATGGTAGTTGGTATCGAACCATTTGGTTAATTCACCGGCACTGACACATGTGCAGCCCTCATCAGATACGCCGCGCCCTCTGGCCAAGCGGAAATAATCATCCAATTCATTTCCGGATAATTTGCTGATCCGCTCCGGGACGTTGCCCAGCAGGAAGCTGGTATCGAGTACATGGTCGTATAATGAAAAATCACCCGCCGGTATCCAATCCAGAACCGCCTGATCCTGCCAGTTTTGCTGGCGCAGATCGGCAGCCGTCTGCAATAGCGTTTCCTCGGATATTGCTTTTTTCCAGTAGCCTTCCAGCGCAAACTTCAACTCGCGCTGGCGGCCGATACGGGGGAATCCTAAACTATGTGTTGTTATCATGATTGATTGGCTGTTCAAAATAAAAATAGACCTGCTATTGTACAAACCGCAAACAATAAATAATAATGATTAGATTCTCATTTTCTATTCATATTTCTCATAAATAAAATGATCGAACGCAGCCACCTCAAAATCATACAATCGCTACACATCAACGGAACACTCACCGAAGCGGCGAATGCCCTGTGTTTAAGCCAGCCAGCGCTATCACATCAAATCAATTATCTGGAAAAAAAACTGGGCATTGCATTGTGGCAGAAAGAAGGACGCGGCCTGCGGCTCACGCAGGCGGGCAGATTATTATTGGATGTTGCAAACCAGGTTCTGCCCGTTTTATCGCAGGCGGAAAAAACGCTGAAAGCTTATAGTGAAGGTTGCCAGGGTACACTGCGTATCGGTGTCGAATGCTATCCCTGTTTTCAATGGCTGAATGCTGTAATCGGCCCATTCATGCAGCAAATGCCCGACATTGATATCGACATCGTGCATAAATTTCAATTTACCGGATTGGAAGGACTGCTGAATCACCATATTGACATTCTGGTTACGCCCGATTTGATCAAGAAAGAAAAAATTTACTATGAAACCCTGGCTGAATATCAGCTCGTTCTGCTGGTCTCCCACAATCATAGACTTGCAGATACCCGATATCTGATACCGGAGAATCTTGCCAGGGAAACACTGTTGTCTTTTCCTGTTCCACGGGAAAGAATAGACTTTCTTTCCCGATTCCTGACACCCGCTCACGTTGAGCCGGCAAAGTTAAAACATATTGAATCACTTGAGATCATGTTACAAATGACCGCACTCAATCGGGGTGTATGTGTTTTACCGGAATGGCTGGTTGCTGACCCTATAACCCAAGCCATGAAACTCAAGAAGATCAGAATCGGACAGAACGGTTTATATCAGAAACTATTTCTGGCCATTCGGGAAACGGATCGATCTGTGCCCTATATCTTAAAGTTCATAGCGGTCGGACAAACTGCGGCTGACAGTCTACAGCGTCGATCCTGAGGGGGTAAGTCGGGAAGGAAAAAGGCAAATCAGGGCCAACAAATCGCGCAAACCGAGGAGTTCTACCCATTACATCCAACAACGATCAGGGTTATTACGGACCTGACCCCGAATATGTTTGTACGAATATGCAGTATAAAAATCAAACAATCCAGTATTAGATACTGACATGTATTCTGGCGGTATCATTGTCTTTAGTGATATGTTTTCTAACAATAATCTCGATATCCATATCAAGTTTATGTAAACAGCGATACAAACGGTCAAATGAAAAACCAGATAAACGGCCATTAGCAATTTGCGATACTTCTGGCTGTGTGATACCAAGCAGCTTTGATGCTGCGGTTTGCGTGAGGCCGCGTTCTGTAACCAGCGTGTTTATCTGATGCGCCAATTGTGCCTTTGCCAACCGTTCTTCACCATTGGACAGACCTTCAAAGGGATGTAATGTAATAGCGACCACATCTTCATTATTTTTTGTGTTCGTCATGGTGTTCCTTCGCTTTCTTCAAGCGTTGATTGATTAATTCAATATGACTTTTGGGTGTTGCAATACCCTTTTTACTTTTCTTCTGGAAAACATGGAGGACATAGATAGCATATATAGGATTTGAAGAGCCTATCGACGGTTTGGTTTGGTTTTGTTGTTTACGCAGTGCTTTGGCTTGTGCCCATTTGCATTCGATGGGATTGAGATCAGGAGAGCATGCAGGCAAGTAGCTTGGTCTTAAATTATATTCTCTATTCTGGACCCCAGTTTGTGGGGAGATTTGTCTATGAATCCCAATAATCCTGCTTCACTTGCTTTCATTTAAAAATTTCTCCAATCTTTCAAGACGTGACTGCATCCCGCGAATAACGGATTCATGAATCTCTTCCGGGAAACCGGGCGGCAGTTTTTTTTCAATATCTTGCATGGCTTTTTCCGCCATGCTGGATATTTCCTCCAGCGCTTCTTTTGCAATATATTCCGGCAGCCCTGCCCGTTGCACTGTCTGAATAAAATGACGGCCTTGAATTTCATCCATTTTGTAATGTCTGCTATTGCCGACAAACATGGCTATTTTCATTGCCTTGCGCTCAATCTGTCTATTATCAAAAAACGGCTGCGCTGTTAACACATCATAAAACGGCGTTAGAACAAAACGCCCGCCCGTCCCTAAAAAGATACTGAAATTCTTGGCATGGCCATCGGTCGCACCCATCAGCCAGAATAAAATCTGCGCCTTTAAAAAGGATCTCTGATCTTCGGCGGGCGTATCGCTTCCTTTTAGAAGATTGAGAATTTCAACCATGCCGGGGCCACCCTCATTCTGGTATTTCAGGCTGGGCGGAATGGAAAGCGCCTGACAGAAATCTTCCTGCGGAATACGCAGTAAATATCCTTCTTTTGTCCATTCACGATCAAACCGTTCAATAACCAGCGATTTGGTTTTGCCAAAGGTTTTTATTTCCGCCTTGTTGACGGGAAGACCGAAGGACTCCATTACGGTCAGACCGTAGAATTCATTCTCAACGCTGTTTGAAAGATCAATGCCACTTGGCAACTTGCCAATCTGCGTTTTCAAAATATGGGTCGTCGGCGTTGTCCCGGATGGGCGCAACCATTTCCCGTTATGAAATAAAAGTGCCGTTTTCTCCTGCGCTCCTGCAACGGAAATCCGGAAATCATGCTCCCTGTCCATGCCAAGCGGAACACGCGCAAGGTTGTTCAGGAGTTTCTCGATTTCTCCATCACTGACAACTTCGCCGCGAATGGAAAACAAACCTGAAAAATCTATATCTGCATTTTCGGAAAAAAACTGTAATGCTCCGACGCAATCACGCCCAATCTGGGATAACAGGCTGTAGGCATCCGTTCCATCAGCCCCTACTTTTTCCGCGACACGCGATCTCAGACTTTCTGAATCAGGCAACAGGTTTTCAAAAACAGCGACGACAGGCGCACCTTTAAAAGCATCTTCCCGCAAAGGCAAAGACAAGGACACCGGATAAGCGCGTTCATTGGAATACCATTCTTCCGCATATATGAATTCTATAGCGCCGCTTGGCTGCTTGGATAAGTAACCAACAATTTCGCCGTTCTGATACACGCGCAAGCGCGGATGGGTTCGATGCCGCGCCATTATTTGAATATACTCCCGCGATTGGAAAAAAAGTTTTCCCGTTTTGTAATCTGAAATTCAAGCTCAAGCGCAGAAAGCACGGCCAAAATCGTTTCCAGCTTTGTCGCTGGATTTCCGTTTTCGATTAAGGAGATTGTTTCCTGGCGCAGCCCTGCCTTCTCGCCCAAGGCAGATTGGCTCATACCACACTTTTTACGCGCGCGGCGGATGGTATTTCCAATCTGTTTCGGGCTACGGGCTAATTCGGCCATGACGCGACTCCTTTAAAACAATTATGCGCCAAATCGCATAAATCATCAATATCGGACTCAGCACATAAAATAGAATTATGCGTCAAATCACATAAAAATTGATTATCGGAAATGGCGCATAAGAATGATTCTAAGCCTATCTATAAATAGGCTCGCCGACTATTCCTCCCGCTGCAATTGGGCGTTAGTTTTTATCGGGTTCCAAGGCTTTCCTGATACTTTCGACTATTTTTTCCTTGGCGGCTGGAATTTCTTCGTTTATAGCCGCTACAGACCGCTTATTATCTTCCATCGCCTGGTCAAACTGGTTTGTATTAGCAAGGCTAACACCACAATGAAAAGCAGCACCATGAATTATTTTGTCCAACCTAAGCGCGACATTCTCAATTTCATCAAACAGCATCTTATCGACCCAGAACTTGTTGAGCTTTGAATAAGAAATAAATTCATCAATAGCTTTGTTGGCTGCATCAAACTGGGAACCAAGCTCGTGTGTAGGCCCCGAGCGATAGACAAAATCCTTACCTTTGGTCTCCATGTCTACCAGACGATGATACAACCCTTCGATAACCTCAATTCGCTTTTCGTGAAGCTTTGAGAATTTAATTTGATGCTCAAGTGTCCCAATTCCTATCGAAGATTTTATTTCTTCAGTCAATCTAGTCGTTCTTTCAAGCCGATCAACCACATCATTAAAGTTATCCTTAAGGGCTTGCTCTTCACCTCGTTTTTTAAAATATGAGCCAAAGTATGCTCCTAAAGCCGCAGAAACTAATGTCACCAGAGCAATGTATACGTAGTGAACAGCTGAGAGTGATATACCATTCTCAACGATTTCTTTAGCCAAATCCTGAAGGTTTTCAACTGCCACTATCTATCTCTCCGTAAAACTAACGCAATATATACGACATTTCGTCTAATAATCTTGTCGGCAATGTCGTATAACCATGGTAATCATTCATTAATCTATTGTATTTCAACTTAAATTCATCACTGAACAAGACAAATGACACAAGAAAGTACGACAATGCCGCTGGCTAAATTATTCGATTAAGTCCGTGTAAAAATACGGCACAAATATTACAGTTTAAGCACGGAAAGAACCTATATTTCATGGGTTAAACACTATATTATTTTTCATGGCAAGCGTCATCCGGTTGAAATGGGCGCAGTTGAAGTGAAACGTTTTCTGTCTTATCTGGCCAATGACCATCATACAGATCAGGATATTAAATTCTCTGATAATTTCTTTGATACCAGTGCATTCAGGCTGATGCCGGATCGGGCGGCTTCAATGGCCAGTGCGCGGTGCAGGCGTTTATCTACACGGACATTGAATTGTCCGCTGTATTTACGGCGGGAAGGGGCAACAGGTACTTCCTCGCCACTGGCCAGGTAGCTTTCTTTGGTTAACTCCCAGGCTGCTTCAAGTTCCACCAAAGCTTGTTCCGGAGAGTCTGCAAAAGCAGAGATGTTTGGCATTTCTTCCAACCTCGCCAGCCAATCGCCGTCTTCATCGCGGAAAATTTCCACCGTGTATCCGTCGAATTTGTCACTCATTTTTTATTCCTCATTGTAAATTTTAAGAAACTGCCTGATCTGATAGTTTTTTGCTTTCGATCCTTTCGGCTGAATGGCTAACCTGGTTTTTTTCGGTGATATCCAGATACGGTGGCTGCCGCTTTGACGATCGATAATCCAGCCCAGCCTCGAAAGCAGTATTTCAAAATCATCGAAGTCAACGCCTTCCTGATTTTTCTGTAGTTTCTCGAGTAATTGATCTGTTTTTTCCCATAAATGTAACTATATACAGTTACATTTATGGGATCAAGAGAAGAAAAGAAGATACAAACCAGGGTCGCGAATCAATAAAAATAAAGAAAAAGGAGAAATATGTCTTTTGAATAGAAAGCCAGTAAAAAATACTGAAAAATAGAGTGGATTTGTATTCATTCACGCTTTTTTATAGAAATTCATAAAAAATTGAGCAAATCCGATTGAAATCGCATATTTTTTGCTGGATTTTATGCGGTCAGGGGTTTTTCAGAGGTTTCATCCTGTAAACTATCGGGCCGCGGTATCTCACCGCAATACCGATTTCTTTAAGCTTATAGACTTCAGACTGGATAACATTTATGGATGAACAAGCAAGCCTGCTGGCCCTTTTCACCAGCAGCTTTCTCGCTGCGACATTGCTGCCGGGTGGATCTGAAGCTGTGCTTGCAGGGGTTCTGATTGCCTATCCCGATCTGCTCTGGCAAGCACTCATTCTGGCCTCCATTGGCAATACACTGGGCGGCATGAGTTCTTATCTGATCGGGCGGCTGATTCCGGATGAAAAAACGATGCTCAAAAAAACCGGCAACACGTCACGTTATCTGGAATGGGTACACAATCATGGTGCGCCGATTCTGCTGCTGTCCTGGACACCGGTTGTTGGTGATGCACTGTGCGTTGCAGCCGGCTGGCTCAGAGTTAACTGGATAGCCGCCATGACTTTCATGGCGATTGGCAAATTCGCGCGATACTGGATTGTCGCCACGGCAGTTCACTCTGTCGCGGCGGCAATCGGCTGATTACTATGGAATTACACTTTAACCCTAATCTTTGAACAGTTCCTGCAATTCGCCGTTCTGATACATTTCGGTCAGAATATCGGAACCGCCAATAAATTCACCATTGACATAGAGCTGCGGAATCGTCGGCCAACTGGAATAATCCTTAATGCCCTGACGAATTTCCGGATCCTGCAATACATCGACCGTGAATAGATCATTGACACCACATGCATTCAGAATATTAACAGCGTTGGCGGAGAAACCGCACTGCGGCTGTTCGGGTGTACCTTTCATATACAGCACTACAGGATGCGTCGTCACTTGATCTTTAATCACATCTTCTACATTCATTTCCATTCACTCCCAATAAAGATTACATAAAATAACGGCCATCACAAACACGTTCGATACCGGCCAGATCCTTGTGTACCTGAATATGCTCAAAGCCAGCGTGCGCTGCCAGCAACTGGCAGGTCGCGGACTGATCATAGCCATGTTCTATTAACAGCCTTCCACCGTCAACCAGATAAGCCGGTGCTGTTGCAATGATATGGCGAATGCATGCCAATCCATTCTCATCGGCAGACAACGCTATCGCCGGTTCAAACCGCAAATCGCCCTGCTGCAGATGCGGATCACGCTCAGCCACATACGGTGGATTTGAAACGATCACATCAAATTTTTCATCTGTACCCAGCGGCTCATACCAGCTGCCCTGAACCAGGCGTACATTATCAACACCAAGATTCTGCACGTTCCATTGCGCAACAGAAATCGCATCATTAGACAAATCTACCGCGATAACATTCGCCCGGGGCCGATGCCTGGCGATAGTAATCGCAATTGCACCACTGCCCGTTCCAAGATCCAGCACGTTGCAGGATCGATCTGCCGTAATCGTTTCCAGCACGAGATCAACCAGCAATTCAGTCTCCGGACGCGGTACCAGCACAGCAGGTGTCACCCTAAAAATCTGATCATAAAATGCGCGTTCACCGGTCAGGTAGGCCACAGGCATTCCGCTGACACGCTGCAAAACAAGCGTAGTGAATTTTTCGACCAGCGCGGCGGACAGCGGTTCTTCCGGGTGTGTTAATAAAAACGCATGATTGACGCGCAGAACATGCTGAAGCAACATGCGCGCATCAATCGTATCAATGCACCGGCACGCCCAGGTCAATGCCCGTGAAATGGTATCAAGACAGACATCAGACTTTTCCTGGTCAATACTCTGCTGTTTCAATGTATGAATCTCACAAAGAAATACAGTGAATCAACCGGCACACGCAGACAGCACTGGACGCACTTTCCGTTTATTCTTCCATGGAAGCGGCCAGTTGTTCGGCCTGATATTCCGCCATCAGTGCCGAACAGATTTCATCAATATCACCATCCATAATCTGATCCATTTTATAGAGCGTCAGATTAATACGATGATCCGTCACTCTGCCTTGCGGAAAATTATAGGTTCGAATTCTTTCGGAACGTTCCCCCGTACCAACCAGTGATTTACGGGTAGCCGCCTGCTCAGCCTGTTGCGCACGCATCTGCTTGGCATGGATACGTGCAGCCAGCACACTCATGGCCTGCGCCTTGTTTTTATGCTGCGAACGACCGTCCTGACATTCGACGACAATACCGGTCGGCAGGTGTGTAATCCTGACTGCCGAGTCGGTCTTATTGATATGCTGACCACCCGCGCCTGAGGCACGGAATGTATCAATCCGCAACTCGGCAGGATTCAATTGCACTTCGCTGATTTCATCCGCTTCAGGGATGACCGCCACAGTACATGTTGAGGTATGCACACGCCCTTGGGTTTCCGTTACCGGAACACGCTGCACGCGATGGCTCCCTGATTCGAATTTAAGCCTGGAATAGGCACCCTGACCGATAATTTTAGCGATAATCTCTTTATAGCCGCCGATATCCGATGGACTTTGCGAAATAATCTCCACTTGCCAGTGACGTCGTTCGGCATAGCGCGAATACATACGAAACAGATTACCCGAAAACAGCGCAGATTCATCGCCGCCGGTCCCCGCACGTATTTCCAGAAAAATATTGCGTTCATCATTGGGATCCTTGGGCAATAACTGTTTTTGCAATTCCGTTTCGATTTCGGCCAGCTTCTCCTTACCGGTCTGCATCTCTGTTTCGGCAAATTCGCGCATCTCAAGATCGGAAGCCATTTCACGCGCGGTCTGCATATCCCGTTCAACCTGCTGATAAGCACGGTACAGATCGACTACCGGTATAATTTCGGCGTGTTCACGCGACAATTTGCGAAATTTATCCAGATCCGCGGTGATCGTTTCACTGCTGAGTGTTTGATCGAGTTCATTGAGCCGTACACTCAGACGCTCAAGTCTCCGGGTAAGACTCGTTTTCATTGCGGGCGATGCAGTTGATAAAGTTTATTAACGAGCTCAACCAGTTGCGCACGTTCTTCGGCAGTAGCTTGATTCAAGGAACTGGAGGGAATATGCAGGAATTTATTCATTAAAGCATTACTCAATGACTCCATCACTTGCTGAGGATCCTCGCCCTTCGCCAGCAACTTGCTGGCGCGCTCCAGTTCATGGCGGCGGTAGCGCTCGCCCTGATCGCGCAATGCGCGTATCGTCGGTACCAGCTCGCGTGTCGCCAGCCAGCGCATAAAATCGATGACATTATTATCGATAATCGATTCCGCCTGAGCAACGGCGCTCTGACGTGCGTCCATTCCCTCTTTCACAATCTCGGATAAATCATCGACATAGTAGAGGAAGACATCATCAAGTTCGGAAACCTCGGATTCAACGTCGCGCGGCACAGCAAGGTCGACGATAAAAATAGGACGGTGCTTACGCGCTTTAATGGCACGCTCGACCATGCCCTTTCCCAGAATGGGTAACGGACTGGCCGTACAGGTTACCACGATATCATGCAAGGCCAGCTGGTCCGGCAGATCCGCCAAGGTAATTGCAGTGGCGTTGAATCTTTTTGACAACATTTGCGCACGTTCTATAGTCCGATTCGCGACAGTGATATGTTTTGGATTACGTGCGGCAAAATGACTGGCGCACAAGTCAATCATTTCTCCGGCACCAATGAACAAAATGCGTTGTTCACTGATTTCACCGAAGATCCGTTCGGCAAGGCGCGCCGCAGCGGCGGCCATGGATACAGAGTTAGAACCAATCTCGGTAGAAGTCCGGACTTCCTTGGCGACAAAAAAAGTACGCTGAAATAGTTTGTGCAGCAACAAGCCCAATGTACCGGCATTTTCAGCCGATTTAACCGCACTTTTCAACTGCCCCAGAATCTGCGGTTCGCCCAGCACCATCGAATCCAGTCCGCTGGCAACGCGGAACGCATGCTTGACCGCTTTCTCACGCGGTAACTTATACAAATAAGGATCCAGATCATGCACCTGCAAGTGATGGAAATCCGCCAGCCAGCGCATGGCTTCATCAGGTTTGTCGGTACTGCAGTACACCTCTGTACGGTTACAGGTCGAAACAATGGCGGCTTCTTTGATCGGATTACGCCCCACGAGATCATGCAACGCATGCTCCATGGTATTCTCCGGGAACGTGACCTGTTCACGCACATCCAGGGGAGCTGTAGTATGATTAATACCGAAGGCAAATAACTGCATGAACTTAAGCAACTGGCGAAGAATAAAAAACCTGTGATTATAATATTAAGCGAATATAAATACTATCCTATCCACGTAAATCCTCTGCAAGACCTGGCAGTCCGCAACCAAAATCGATAGCGCTGCCATCGGATAGACCATAATCTGCATGAATGGTTTTTGCATCCGACAGCATCACGCATTTTCCGTTCTTCTTATCTTGCCTGCAAGATCGAAGAATCATTCCGATAGCGACACAGAAACGTCATATTACGCTGAGATTGTCATACAAAAACAGTCTCCCCACGCAATATTTTTGGGGTATACTGCCGCTGCTAACGTGGATCGGATATCAGTTTTCATTCTGGACACATCATTTCAATTTTTTATTTTTGAAAGTTATAATACTGAAAAAATTATAGAAAAAATATAATTCGTCAAGGAGATTTTATGGACAAAAAGTTTACTTGTGCGCTTTTATTTTTAGCGCTCAGCGTTCCTTACGCAGCCTTCGCCGAAGCTGATGCAGATCCGGCCGATGAAACCGAAGCTGCGACTGAAATTGAAGCAGAGGCAGCCGATGAAGCGGATGCATCATCTGAATTACAAAGCGGCAATGGATGGAAAACCGTGCGTATCGCCGAATTGGGCAGTTCAGGTAAAAAAGTGCATATGTTGCTTATAGAACAGGAGCGCCACACCGACAAAACCATTTACAGCAATGCGATCAGCCGTCTATGCCAGAACGAGGAAGAATTCTGTAGAGTACGTTTCTGGAGCAATGAACGTTTTATTCCAGAAAGAGCATCGCTCACCGCGGAACAAAATAAACAGTTAAAAGCGGATTATCTGTTCAACAAAACAGCGGGAATAAAAGAATTGCGTTGGTCCTGCGGTGTTGATCCCAACAGTCAGAACTGCCTTCCCAATTAAGCTGTGTAATTAAGCTTCACCAAAACGGCTGCATACATCGAATGACCCAGGTCATTCTTGATCAGCCGTTTTCATTTCCAACCCCGGTAATCCCGAAATAATTCGAACTCAGAAAAACTTAACACCGAACGTTTTTCTGATACCTGACATGGCTTAGATGTGCAAGGCGCGGTTATTCGCGCTCAGCGCAGCCTCATGAAAGGCCTCGGACAGTGAAGGATGCGCGTGAACAATAGCAGCGATATCCTCGCTGCATGCCGAAAACGCCATCGCCATGACCGCCTCGGCGATCATTTCGGAAACATGCGGGCCGATCATATGAACACCCAATACACGGTCTGTTTCGGCATGCGCCAAAACCTTGACAAAACCGCTCGCCGCATTCATCGCACGCGCACGGCCGTTGGCCATAAAGGGAAACTGGCCTGCCTTGTACGGAATACCCGCGGCTTTCAGTTCCTGCTCATTTTTCCCTACCCAGGCGATCTCCGGCGCGGTATAAATTACCCAGGGAATAATATTAAAATCCGGCGCGCCATGCTGCTGATCATCGCCTTTTTCTCTGGCTGCGATCACTTCCGCCACAAACACGCCTTCCTCTGATGCTTTGTGCGCCAACATGGGGCCGCGCACGACATCGCCTACAGCATAAACATTCGATAAATTGGTTCGGCAACTCTCATCCACCGCAATAAAACCACGCGCATCCAGCTTGAGACCGCTCTCATCAACACCCAGCCCTGCGGTATTCGGTGCACGACCCACAGCCATAATCAGTTTATCAACCACCAGTTGCTGCGACTGACCCTCCGCATCAAGATAATCGACCGTAACTTGTGCGTCACCGGTATTGATTGCATTGATTTTTACACTGGTCTGAATTTTCAATCCGGTTTCCTTGGTGAAAATTTTCCGGGCCTCCTGCGCGATTTGCGCATCCGCTGCCGTCAAAAATTCCGGCATCGCCTCAAGAATGGTCACTTCAGCACCCAGTCTGCGCCACACACTGCCCATTTCCAGTCCGATGACACCCGCGCCGATCACACCCAGCCGCCGGGGTGTTTCGGATAGAGACAATGCACCGGCATTATCGAGAATGCGATCATTATCCACAGCAACCATAGGCAACTGGCGCGGCACCGAACCCGTGGCGACAATGATATATTTCGCCTGAACCTGCTGCACTGTATCGCCATCGGTAACTTCGATACGCCATATCGCATCAACATCGGTACGCTTAAGCAATTTACCCGTACCTTGAATGGATTTGACACCGTTTTTCTTGAACAGCGAAGCAATACCCGCTGTAAAAGTCGTCACGATCTTGTCTTTTCTGGCAATCATCGCGGGCACATCAATCGTGGCATGCTCAACCTTGATGCCGTGCGCTGTCATGTTATGCTGCACCTGAAAAAAATATTCGGACGATTCCAGCAGCGCCTTGGATGGGATACATCCAACATTCAGACAGGTCCCTCCCAGACTGGCGCGCCCTTTTGCATTTTTCCACGCATCAATGCATACCGTATTCAATCCTAATTGCCCGCAGCGAATTGCTGCGACATAACCACCCGGCCCACCGCCGATGACTGCGACGTCGTGAATTTCTGACATTATTGACTCTTTCTTGAATTAAACAGATTCGCTATTTTACAAGAAACCCGCCCACTTTTACGGATGCATTCTCTTGCGATCGTGAAAACATTTGTACACGACCTGATGGCGTGAACATTAAAAGCGGCACAGCAATTACCGTGTCGGCCATGCCGATTATTTGATTGGAACAACTCACGTAAACAGATTTCGTATTAAAAACCGATCATCAAGCATCTGACCGTCCTGCATGTTTTCCGAATAGAGCGTTGTACAACCTGAACGAGGCTATCGTTCCTCGTGCAGGCGACCTTCGACATACTTATGGAGAATGCTGGCAACCAGGGTTTGGTATGGGATACCTTCCGCCAGGGCTTTCTTCTGGAGCGCCCGCAGATCCCTGGAGGAAAGCCTGATGTTTATACGGGCGTCTTTCCTGAACATCGCTTCCGCGTATTCCTGATGCCGCTTCTTTCTTTCAGCGAAATCCGGAACCCGCCTGAGTTCACCCGCTTCGAACACTTGCAGAATTTCCTGCTCTTCTTGATCCAGCCCGTTCATTCAGTACCTCCCAAATAGGTTTTGGTCGCTTTCCGGCTCGGAATGATCGTTTTCAGAAAAACCTCATCCTCCGACTCTACAAAGGGAACCAAATAAGCATATCCTTCCATTTCGATCACATGTATTTGCTGACCCGGGTAACATTCCTGATTCGGGTGTTCCAGCGTATCCAGAATACCGCCAATCGAGATATGAAAAACCACGTCCTCGAACGAAATATTCCGTTCCTTTTGGAGAAGTTTGTTCTTCTCAGGGTTCCATGTGATCGGTTTCATAAAGAAAGATTCTAACACAACGTGTGCCATTTGTATTCAGACATTCACACTGTCCATCAGCCGCTGCAGTCTGGGGTCACGTGCAGTCTGGGGTCACGTGCAGTCTGGGGTCAGGTCGCGAACCGAGAAAAATGAATGCAACATGCGATTTACCACGTAATATCGCGTGGAGATTGCCGTAAACACATTTATGAAGACAGTGACCTCTTCGTGTGCTTCGCGCGCAATCCTGTGTAATTCTAGATCTGACCCTACAGTATGCAGCCCTTCGGCATGCATTCCGATGGCATTGATGTGAAACACTCCAAAGTATATATTTTGTATCTTTAACTTTTGGAGTTACTATGATCAAAGAGGTCACTTTCCGCCGCTATGGCGGGTCCCTTGGCACCACCCTGCCCAAGGCGATGACCGATCGGCTCAATCTCGATGCGGGTGATAAAGCCTATGCGGCAGAGATCGAGTACGGGGTTCTGCTCACCCCCTATGATCCAGACCTCCTCCGCATAATGGAAGTGGAAGCACGAATCAGCAAGAAGTACGCGAACGCGCTGCGGGAACTTGCGAAGTAAACGAGCCACTCTGGCTCCGGCGTGACTTGGGTGGATACGCTGCATTTCCAGCCAGAGGTTGTCGTCACCATGTTGGGAGTGGCGGTCGGGGATATCTGAAGCGAATCTGATCGCCTGGCTGCGGCAGCATACCCAGGTCGCGCCAGGTGCCTAACAAAACTAAAGTCAGGCCGCGAAATCAGTATGAGCTTATAATCCTTAAGAATCAATGTATCTGCGTGATTCGGCGCTTCTTTTATGGAAGCAACGCTAAAATAACCGGAAGACCAACGATCTGGCAAATGACCTATGACTGACAAAGTTTATTACAACAGCGCATGCCCTGTTTGCAAGGCCGGCATCGAGAAACAGCGTTCGATAATGGAGCGTAACGGTGTCGAGGATGTTGAGTGGGTCGATGTGCATACCCGGCCTGAAATGGTTGATGAAACACCGTCATCGCTGGAGCAGGTCCGTGAGCGGCTACATGTACGCGATGACTGCGGACGGATCCGAATCGGCGCGGACGCGTTCATTTTTCTCTGGTTGAAGACGCCACGGCTGCGCTGGCTGGGTAAGGTCGCGCAACTGCCGGTCATCCGGCAGGTTTTCCATCTTTGCTATAACGCTTTTGCCAGGCTGCTCTACCACTGGAACCGAAGCTTGAAGCATTGGTAGGCTGAGCGCGGATTACGACAGCGTATCCATAAACTCACGCGCCCGGCATAAATCCTTCCAGGCCTTGGCTTTTTCGGGCAGCGCACGCAGCAGGTAGGCGGGGTGATAGGTAACGATCAGCGGGATACCCGAGTATTGGTGAATCTTGCCGCGCAGGCTGGCGATACTGTCACCGCTGTTAAGCAGGTTTTGCGCAGCCACTTTGCCAAGCGCGATAATCAGCTTCGGTTGAATCAGCGCTATCTGTCTTGCCAGATATGGTTCGCACTGGCGTGCTTCGCTGTCGCTCGGATTGCGGTTATTGGGCGGACGGCATTTAACGATGTTGGTGATATAGACATTGTCTCCGCGTTTCAAATGAAGCGCGGCAAGCATGTTGTCAAGCAGTTTTCCAGCCTGGCCGACAAAAGGTTCACCGCGTTCATCCTCCCGCGCACCCGGCCCTTCGCCGATGTACAGCCAGTCGGCATTTTTGTCGCCGACGCCGAACACGGTCTGCGTGCAGGTTTTCCGCAACGGGCAGGCAGTGCAGTTTGCTACCGTTTCAGCGAGCTGTTCCCAGTTCATCTGTCGAATCGCCGCTTCAGAATATTCCGCAGGGGATGAGGCTTGAACGGATGCATCCATCTCCGGATTGTCATCTCCAGCCATGACCTCTGGCCCCGGCGCACCGCGTCGTAATCGCCAGACCGGCGTCAGACCCAGTGTCTTAAATATAAGCTTACGCCGTTCGTTCATAGCCGCAGTTGCATCACCAGCGCGTCCTCCCGTCCGCACATGGCCGGGTAATACCCCTTACGCGTGGCAATCTGCTCAAAACCCAGTTGCCGGTAGAGTTTGGCGGCACCGTGATTGGATTCACGCACATCGAGCAATACAGACTTTGCACCTTTTTCGGCAGCGAGTTCGATCAGGTAATGCAGCATTTTCTCGCCCAGTCCTTGCCGCTGCCAGTCGGGATTGATACCCAGCGTCAGAATATGCGCATCGTCGGGGCCGATCATCATGATACTGTAGCCGAGTATAGCCTGCTTGTCTTCCATGACCCAGCACAGATAGCCTGCCTTGAGCGAATCGGCAAAATTGCCCGGTGACCAGGGAAACAGGAAAATCTGACGCTCGATCCTGATGATCTGATCCAGATCGGACTCGTACATGGGCCGGATTTCAGGACTCAAAGGTAGCATCGGATTCATCGCTCTGACTCCTTCAACGCAACCTTGTTGCGGATATAAACCGGCACCGCCTGCGCCGGATCGGTGCAGAATTCCGCCATGGAACGGATCGCCGCAAGTTGCGCGATTTCCTGTGCGTGCGGGTATTGTTCATGCCGTATAGCCACCAGACAATCATGATAAATGGCCTGTAATTGATCGGCATAGACGTTAAAACCGCTGCCACAGGCTATCCACCCAGAATCCGACAATACCGGCAATACCGGCGCATGACGCGGCTGAAACAACGCGGGTTCACTCACCACTTTCCAATATCCATTCTGCCGGATATAAGCGGCATGATAAATTTCGCCCATGCGCGCATCAATCGCCACCACGATTTTGTCGTGCGTATTTTGCTGTGCAATGGCTTCCAGCGTACTGATGCCGATCACCGGCAGGTCAATAGCAAACGCCAGCCCCTGTGCGACGCCGCAGGCTATTCTGAGACCGGTAAAAGAGCCGGGGCCTGCGCCGAAGGCCAGTCCATCGAGATCGGACAACCGCAATCCGGCTTCAGTCAATGTGTCCTGTATCATGGGCAGCAACAGTTCCGAATGCCGGCGCTCCGCACAGGTCTCCCGCTTGACGATGCTGCCATCATAATACAGCGCGGTCGAACAGTATTCGGTCGAGGTATCAAAAGCGAGAATTTTCAAGGTCGCGGATTGGGCTCAGTAATGGAATAAAGCGGCCAGCGGCCCAGTTCGGTATAACAGGAGCCGTGGCTGGATAACCGGGATTGCAGCAGCAGCCAGTCGTTGACGTCCCATTGTATCGGGTTTTCCAGCTGCATGGATACATGCGTATCAGCTTTACGCATCAATGTGATATGCGGCTTGTATTTGCGGTCTTCACAGGTAAAACCCGCCGCGACCAGTGCTGTTCTCAGCGCATCAGCCAGTGCAAAAAGCGCGGCGGGATAATGCGCCACATGGGCCATGACAATCCGGTTTTTTTTCCAGAACACTGTGCCCTGAATCGACAAACTGAACGCCTGCGCTGTAATGCTGCCGGCAATTCCACGCAGCATATCGATTTTGTCTGTGGCAACATCACCGAGAAATAACACCGTCAGGTGGATGTTTTCCGGTTTGACGCATCGTCCGCCATGTTCACTGGCAGCCGCTTTTCTGACCATCCGACGCAAAGCGATCTGTATTGCTCTGGCGGGCTGGATCGCAAAGAACAATCGGGCTTTTTCCTGCCGGACGGTATCTGGCATACGTGTTTTAACCGGTACGGTTAATCAGGCAAACCGCTTCCGCCGCAATGCCTTCCTTGCGCCCGAGCGCACCCAGCTTTTCCGCTGTTTTCGCCTTGATGTTGACAGCACTGGCGGAAATACCGAGATCCTGCGCGATGTTTGCAATCATCGCCGGGATATGCGGTGCCATTTTGGGCGCCTGCGCGATGATGGTCGCGTCAATATTAATGATTTCAAAATTACGTTCGTGCAAGAGCTGACGCACATTGCGCAGCAGAACCCGGCTGTCAATATTTTTGTACTGCGCATCGGTATCCGAAAAATGCGTGCCGATGTCTCCCAGTGCGGCGGCGCCGAGCAAAGCGTCGCACAGCGCATGCAGCAGCACATCCGCATCGGAATGGCCCAGCAGTCCTTTTTCATAGGGAATGGTCACACCGCCGATAATCAGTTCGCGGTCTTCCGCCAATTGATGCACATCGCGCCCCTGCCCGATTCGTAATGCAATCATAATGTATTCCTTTTTTGCATGATAAGTTCTGCAAGTTCAAGATCTTGAGGATAAGTCACTTTGAAATTGAAGTCTTGATTATGCACAAGTCTCGGATGCAGACCGATGGCTTCAATCGCGCTGGCGTCATCGGTGACATTCCTATGCATGTTTCTGCTGAGCGCATCGAGCAGCATCCGGTAGCGGAACATCTGCGGCGTCTGTGCCTGCCATAAATTCTCGCGTGATTCGGTCTGTGCAACACGCTTGTCCCCGCCGCTGCGCTTGAGCGTATCGGCGATAGGCACAGCCAGCAACCCCCCTACCGGGTCATCGCCAATTTCATTGATCAGCTGGTGGAGCTGGTCTTCAGTGAACAATGGCCGGGCAGCGTCATGCACCAATATCCAGTCTTCGGCGTTGATCGGACAGGCTCGACAAGCTTCCGGTGCTGCCGCCAGTCCATTACGCACGCTTTCAGCCCGTGTGGCACCACCCTGATAGAGCACGGTCAGTTTGTCATCAAACAGGCGCCAGTCGTAGCGCTGCCACTCAGGATCCTGCGGCGACAGTACGACAAAAACCCGGCTGATGTGTGCGGAACGGCACAATGTGTTGATGGCATGATAAATCATGGGTTTTCCAGCCAGCGGCAAATATTGTTTGGGCAGCTGATTGTCCATGCGGGAACCGTAACCGGCGGCGGGTATTAAGGCAAAATATTTTGGCATTGATGCGTGGTTGTTATATCAATTCTTATAAAGGTGTTATTTTAATCTTCCAGCATAAAATTTTGAATTTTTTGCGTTCACAATCCGGTCGCGAACATACCGGAAAACGGTGTTCGGAATAAAAGAAAGCAGAATAATACCATTTCAGATTAAAATATCCGGTTTTTGTATCTTGGGCAGGGAAAAACTATGGAAATCGAGCAGATCAACGCTTTGGAAGAGCAATTGGATGGATTGAACCGTCGGGCCAATGATTTGCGGAGGTATCTTTGACTACGATAACAAAAAACTGAAGCTTGAAGAACTGACGCGATTGCTTGAAGATTCCGGTATCTGGAACGATCCCAGAAAAGCCGAGGAAATCAGCCGGGAGAAAAAAAATCTCGAAGGCACCGTACTGACTTTGGATACACTGCATCACCAGTTAGACGATGCAGGCGAATTGTTTGCACTCGCACGTGAAGAATCCGATGATGCTGCATTACTGAGCATTCATGCAGATGTGCAGAAAATCGAGGAAACGGTTGCGAAACTGGAGTTTCGCCGCATGTTTTCCGATCCCATGGACCCGAATAACTGCTTTATCGACGTACAGTCGGGGTCAGGCGGTACTGAAGCGCAAGACTGGGCGTCGATGCTGGAACGCATGTACTTACGCTATTGCGAGCGTCAGGGGTTTCAGGTTGAAATACTGGAAGAATCGCCTGGCGATATTGCCGGAATCAAAAATGCCAGCATCAAAGTAACGGGCGAATACGCCTACGGCCATTTGCGAACCGAAACCGGCGTGCACCGCCTGGTCAGAAAATCTCCGTTTGATTCCGGGAACCGGCGTCATACTTCGTTTGCGAGTATTTTTATCTACCCCGAGGTGGATGATTCGATTGAGATCGAAATCAATCCTGTGGATATCCGGATAGACACTTTCCGCGCTTCAGGCGCAGGGGGTCAGCATATCAACAAGACCGACTCAGCAATACGCATTACGCACCATCCGACAGGCATCGTTGTGCAGTGTCAGAGCGGTCGCTCTCAGCATAAAAACAAGGCCGAAGCAATGTCCATGCTGAAGTCCCGTCTGTATGAAGCCGAACTGCGCAAACGCAATGAAGAAAAGCAAAGTATCGAAGATGCAAAAACCGATATCGGCTGGGGGCACCAGATCCGCTCATATGTTCTGGATCAGTCGCGGATCAAGGACTTACGTACCCACGTGGAAGTAGGCAATACCCAGGCTGTGCTGGACGGTGATCTGAATCAGTTTATTATGGCCAGTCTGAAAGAAGGGGTGAAATAAGATTCTTCTGCATTCGAGTATTTAGAACATCGGAGGAAACTTCATACGGTATGAAGTTTCAGGTGACATGAGATTTTTCTGCATTCAGGTCATTAAAATTCGTTCAAGATCTCAATCAAGGGATGCAGTGCAAGACAAAATTGAACGACGCAAGTAAAGCGCAGCGAACAGCCGTAAGGCTGGCCCGTAGGGCGAGGCGCTTGCGCCGAGTAAAAAGCGGAGCATACTTGCAGTATGTGAGCATTTTGAGTTCAATTTTAATGCCGCAATGCGCCCTTTAGTGAGATCTTACATGTTCAGTCGGTTTGTCCGATCGCAAACAAACGCTGATATTCCCTGATGGCATACCGGTCGGTCATGCCGGCAATATAATCTGCGATGGCCTGATGGCCAATCTGGCCGAACTTCTGCTGATGCTTGACCGGAAGCAGACGTACATTTGCGCTGAATGCATCAAATAACCGTTGAATGATATGCGCTGCCTTGTTACTCATACGCATGACACGAAAATGCAGGTAAAGATTCTCATGGAGGAATTTTTTCAGCACCTGCTGCTCTTTTTTAATCGCAGCGCTGAAACCGATGAGCGGCGGTGCTGCATAAACATCGTTCAGATCGCCTAACTGAGCTTCCTGGATGTTCTGCGCGCTTTGCACGGTCAAATCCGTCGCCACCGTATTGATCATGGTCCTGATTGTCTCATGAATTAACCGGCGTCCGGCAAGCGCCGGATATTTTTGCTTTACCGCTGACCAGTGACGGGAAAAAATACCGACTTCCTGCAGCTGCTCCAGATCAATCAAACCGGAGCGCAGACCGTCGTCGACGTCATGATTGTTATAGGCAATCTCATCGGCAAGATTGGCCAGTTGCGCTTCGAGCGACGGACGTTTATTCATGATAAACCGCTCGCCCACTTCCCCCAGGTTGCGCGCGTTTTTTCTGGAGACATGCTTTAGAATGCCCGCGCGCGTTTCAAAGCATAAATTCAAACCGTCAAACTCGGCATAGCGTTCTTCGAGAATATCGACCACGCGTAATGACTGGAGGTTATGCTCAAACCCGCCATAGGCCTTCATACACTGATTCAATGCATCCTGCCCGGCATGCCCGAAAGGCGTATGCCCCAGATCATGGGCCAGCGTTATGGCTTCAACCAGATCTTCATTCAAACGCAGATTGCGCGCGATGGAACGTCCGATCTGCGCCACCTCCAGACTGTGCGTCAAACGGGTACGGAATAAATCGCCCTCATGATTGACAAACACCTGCGTTTTGTATTCGAGGCGGCGAAAGGCCTTGGAGTGAATGATCCTGTCACGGTCACGCTGAAACTCGCTGCGCCCGGACGGCGGCGTTTCGTTGACGATTCTGCCGCGGGTATTCTGTTCAGAAACGGCATAGGTTGCCAGATTATTCATGTACCATGCAGGCAGACAGGGTTTCAACAATCAATTTGGGTGGAATGTCCGCGCGCATGACGGCATCGCCGATACGGTTTAATACAATAAAGCGCGTCTTGCCTGCGGATACTTTTTTATCCAGCGACATCAGTTCAAGGTATTTTTCCGCCCCCAGCCTGGGTGCTTCGACCGGCAGACCCGCCTGCTGAAATATCTTGCGAATACGCATAACATCCGTTTCAGCGATGAGCTTCATACGCCTGGACAATTCAGCCGCCAGCACCGTTCCAGCCGCCACAGCTTCACCGTGCAACCATACGCCGTAACCCACACCGTTTTCAATGGCATGGCCAAAAGTGTGCCCGAGATTCAGCAATGCGCGCACCCCGCTTTCCCGTTCATCCGCCGCAACAATTTCAGCTTTGTTCTCGCAGCTGCGCTGGATCGCCTCGATCAACGTCACCGGATCACGTGCCAGCAGGCGCTGCATATTCTGCTCCAGCCATTCGAAAAAAACCGGATCGCGAATCAATCCATATTTGATGATTTCGGCCAGACCGGCACGCAACTCCCGGTCTGGCAGGGTATCGAGCGTTGCGCTGTCAGTCAGCACCATGCGCGGCTGATAAAACGCGCCGATCATGTTCTTACCCAATGCGTGATTGATACCGGTTTTACCGCCGACTGAAGAATCAACCTGTGCCAGCAGCGTTGTCGGGATCTGGATAAATGGAACGCCCCTCAGATAAGTTGCCGCCGCAAAACCAGTCAGATCGCCCACCACCCCGCCGCCTAAGGCGAGTATCGTCGTGTTGCGTTCGCAATGATTCTTTAACAGCGCATCATAAATGACATTCAGTGTTTCCCAGGTTTTATATGCTTCGCCATCCGGAATAATGACAGGTATCGTCCCTACACCGCTTTTTTCCAGCGCGGTACTTAACTTATCCAGATACAGTGGTGCCACTGTGCTGTTGCTGACGATCGCCACGCGTTTCTGCTGCAGGCAGGACACAATCAATTCGGCCTGAGTCAGTATGCCATTGCCGATATGGATTGGATAATTACGTTTTTCCGCTAAAGATGAGAATTCTACCGATATGGTTCGCATAGTATGTTGTTTGTCAATGGTTTGTCCGGCCTTGAAAGTGATCAACCTGTCGGTCAGCTGCCTGACCAGAGAGCGGATATTTTGCTTGCCTGTATCTATAACAATATGTGCCGTTTCGCGGTAAAACTGATCGCGCTGCGTGTAGAGCTCGGCTAATTTCGCCCGCAAATCTTTGGTCTGTAGCAACGGTCTGTTTTTATCATGCCGCGTCCGGCAGTATAAATCGTTTACCGATGCTCTCAAATATACCACTATCCCGCTTTGTTTCAGCAGTCGGCGGTTATCCTGGCTAAGAATCACGCCACCGCCGGTAGCCAGGACACTATCCGTTTTTTTTACCAGCCGGCGTAAAACCTGCGACTCACGCTTACGAAATCCGGCCTCACCTTCGATTTCAAAAATCACCGGAATTTTGACGCCGGTACGTTCCTGAATTTCATGGTCACAATCAACAAACTGTTTACCGGTATAACTGGCCAGCGATTTGCCTATCGTTGTTTTTCCCGCGCCCATCATACCCACCAGAATAATATTGGCGTTGCCCAAGACCAATTTCGCCTTTTTATCGAAGACGATCGTTTTTTTACGATTATTCATGAAAGATAATTTTAGCGGCGCATACCCGGTGAAGATACCATTAACTTGCTCGCGGTATTTTAACAGGTTGTTCAACCGACAGACTTATCGTTTTTTATCGTTTTTACCGGCCGGTACAGCGGTGCAGGCATCATTGACACCGGTTTTTTCCAGCGCAGGGTGGATGGTGATACCTTTCGCTTTGTCACAAGCCACGAAAAAAACAGCGGCACAAAGACCGTTGAAATAAATGCCGCCAGAATCATTCCGCCGAATACGCCAGTACCCATTGACTGGCGCGCAGCTGAGCCGGCTCCCGTAGCGATAACCAGCGGCACCACGCCCAGAATGAACGCCATCGATGTCATCACAATAGGGCGGAAACGCAGTCGCGCTGATTCCAGCGCTGCGCGTGTAACATCCATACCGTCTTTCATTTTTTGATTGGCGAACTCCACCAGCAGAATCGCATTTTTTGCCGCCAACCCGATGAGTGTCACCATACCGATCTGAAAATAGATATCGTTCGGCATATCGCGCAATAACACGGCCAGCAGTGCACCCGCCATAGCGAAAGGCACCGACATGATTACAGCCAATGGCAGCGCCCAGGTCTCAAACTGCGCCGCCAGAATCAGAAACACCATGATAATCGCCAGGCTGAATGCAAAAACAGCTGCGGCACCGGTACTTTTTTCCTGCAATGCCTTGCCTGTCCACGCAATCTGATAACCCTCCGGCAACACCCGGGCGGCAATGTGTTCGACCAGTTGAATCGCCTCGCCCGAACTGAGTTCAGCAACACCATTGCCGATTACTCTCGCCGACAGTAATCCATTGTAACGCTCTAACTGCTCAGCACCGATCGTATGTTCGATGCGGGTTAGCGCCGACAATGGCACCATCTGCCCCGTATTTGAGCGCACATAGACCTTGCCGATATCTTCCGGCTTCATCCGGAATGCCGCGTCAGCCTGCAACTGAACCCGGTAAGTACGTCCTGCACGGTTGAAGTCGTTCACATAAAGCGACCCCATCGTGCTCTGCAGTGTTTCATAAATATCCGCAATGGCAACACCTTGCGAAATAGCCTTGGCTTCATCGACATGGACAAAAAACTGCGGCACCCGGGTACGATAAAATGCGTTAGCCGATGCAATCATAGGCTCCTGCGCCAAGGCCGCTATAAAATCATCCACAACCTTGGCCAAACGCTGTGGATCAGAACTGATGCGGCTTTGCACATAGAGTTCAAATCCCCCGGTGCTGCCAAGTCCTCGAATTGCAGGTGGATTGAAAGCGATCGCCATACCGTCGGTCTGCTGTGCGCCGGCTGCAAACAATTGTTCAACCAGATCATCCGCCGTCGTTTCACGCTGCGACCATTCCGTCATACGGACAAACATCGTAGATACATTGGTCTTATTGCCACCACCGATAAAATCCAGTCCATTCACAGCAAATTGGAAAGTGACATCCTCGTTCTTCTCAATTTCAGTACGAATGGCATCAGCCGTGGCGGTCGTGCGGGATAGCGATGCGCTATCCGACAATATCACCGCGGCAATCACATAACCCTGATCCTCAGGAGGGACAAGACTGCCCGGAATAATCTTCAACAGATAACCGACACCCGCGATAAAAGCGACAAATATTAAAATACTGACACCCACATTTTGTATTGCCGCATTGACCATACCCACATAAAAATTACGCACGCGATTAAAGGTACGGTTAAACCATTCGAAAAATGTGGCCTGTTGATGGGCAGATCGAAGTAGTATGGCGCATAACGCTGGCGTCAATGTCAGCGCCACAATACCCGATATGACGCCAGAGACGGCGACCGTTACCGCAAATTGACGATACAGCTCTCCGGCCATCCCGCCGAGAAACGCAACCGGCACGAATACCGCGGCCAGCACCAGCGTCATGGCAACGACCGCACTGGATACCTGTTGCATAGCCTTAATAGCTGCATTCAGCGGCGATAGTTTTTCTTCCGCCATCAGGCGTTCTATATTTTCCAACACGACAATAGCATCATCCACGACGATACCGATAGACAATACCATGGCAAATAACGTCAAGGTATTGATGGAGTACCCCAGCACCCAGAGGCCGGCAAAGGTACCGATCAGGGAAATAGGAACCGCAATGATCGGAATCAGCGTCGCACGCCAGGTTTGTAAAAAAAGATAGATGACCAGTATCACCAGAATCATCGCCTCACCCAGCGTCTTAACCACTTCCCAGATGGAAACCTTGACAAACTCGCTGGTGTCATACGGCAGCACATATTGCACCCCTTCCGGAAACAACGGCAGCAACCCTTCCATTTTAGACTTGATCTCAGCCGCGGTATCCAGCGCATTGGCGCCGGTCTGCAGAAAAATGCCGATACCAACACCCGCAACACCATTGAGCATGTTGATGATATTGTATTCCTGCGCGCCCAGTTCAATGCGCGCCACGTCCTTCAGATACAACACACCACGCGGCCCATCGGCCCGCAAAATGATAGTGCCGAACTCTTCAGGTTCGGTCAAACGCCCTTTTGCGGTTATGGTATAGACCAGCTGCTGATCCGGCGGAGCCGGATCCTGGCCAATTTTTCCGGCGGCGTATTGCGCATTCTGCGCACGTAACGCGGCGGCTATATCGCTGGTGGTGATTCCCAGTTGCGCCATTTTGTCCGGCTGCAGCCAGATGCGCATGGAGTAATCCTGCGCGCCAAAAAGACGCGCTTCCCCCACCCCGGGCGTGCGTTTTAAATCATCCAGAAAATTATTGGTAATATAATTACTCAGAAACAGCGGTGTATGCTCTTTATTCTGCGACGTTATCGCAAAGACGAGCAGTAAATCGTTGGCGCGCTTCTGTATCGTGATGCCGGATCGCCGGACTTCGTCGGGCAACCGCGGCAAGGCGACATTCACCTGATTGCTGATGTTAAATGTCGCCAGATCAATATCCGTACCGATCTCGAAGGTTACCGTAATCGTCAGCCGTCCGCTCGAATCGGCGCTCGAATTAAAATACAACAAATCATCAACGCCGCTGAGCTGTTCTTCAATGGGTGCGGCAACGGTCTTGATCAGTGTTTCTGCACTGGCGCCGGGAAAAGTCGCGGTTAACTGCACCACAGGGGGGGTTATCTGCGGATATTGCGCAATCGGCAACTGAAAGGCCGCAGCAATGCCCGCCAGAACAATGATGATTGATAATACGGAGGCAAATATCGGGCGTGTAATAAAAAACTTAGTCATTCTGACCTGAGGTGTACTTGTTTCGTGTATAGTTCAATAGGTATAAGACAAGACTTCTGATGCATCAAGTAGTTGTGGGTCAATCTGCATATCCGGATTTAACCGGATCAGATTATCCACCGCCACCCGATCGCCAGCCTGAAGACCGTCCAGTATCACCCAGTCTTTACCCATCCACTCGCCAACGGTTACCGGACGTACGGTAACCTTATCGTATTCATCGATGACATACACATACCGGCCAAGATCGGAAGTCATCACTGCGCGTTGCGGCACCAGAAAGACATTACCGGTTTCCCCCGCGACAACGCGGATACGCACAAACTGACCGGGCAGCAAATATTGTTCGGCGTTTTCAAATGTCGCTCTGAGCTGCTGTGTTCCAATCAGGGGGTCTATCGTGCTGGCCGCGAAGTTTATTCTGCCTTTGTAAGGGTACACATCCCCATTCGACAAAACGAGGCGTACCTCATCGACATTCTGTTCATACAACCGCCCCCCGAAGCGACTGAGTTCGTTATCGGAAAAACTGAAACGTACCCAGATTGGCGAAATCTGCGCCATAGTCGTCAATACACTGGTATTTGCCGCAACAAGGACACCTTCAGAAATCAGCGAACGCCCCGTAATGCCATCAATCGGCGCTCTCACCGTCGCATAGGACAAATCGAGCTTGGCCTGCTGCACGCGCGCTTTTAAACTGTGCAAGGCAGCTTCGCTCAGCATGAGCTCCGTATACGCATTGTCATACGCGCGCTGACTGACAAAATTCTCGGCGAGCAATTTCTCATGGCGATTTCTTTCAGTATTAGCCCTCGCCACACGTATGCTTTGCTCCAGAAACTCCGCCTCGACCTCAGCCAGCGCCTTGCGGAATGGTTCGGGATCAATCTGATACAGTGGTTCACCAGCCTTAACGGCCATGCCTTCATGAAAAAAACGTTTGAGCACAATACCACCGACCCTGGGGCGTATTTCAACCTCTTTAGCACCTTCTGTCAGCGCAACAGTTTCAGCACTGACGGGTATTGTGGCCGGCTGCATCCGCAGTACGCCGACCGATAACAATTCATCAGGTATATCTTCTTCTAGTGATGTTTCACCGCTACAGGCAACCAAAAGAAAAAAAACCACAATTGACAGTAGAAAATTTTTCATAAAAATGAGAATTACCGGTCTTTGAAATTTGTCTAAATAAAACAAAAGGTGCGTAGTTTTTTCCAAAAGAAATGACCACATAAGCCTTGTAGGGTTCTGTATAATGCCTATTTTAGCCTATATGGAATGGCAAACGATTTGAAAAGTCATGGAATTTAACAATAGTGCTATGTATTAGGTACTCTACAGCAATGATACATTTTAAAATCATCATTTTTGAGAAAACCGCATAAATATAATATATACGGAAATTCTGTTTTATTGGCACGGGCATTGCTCTGGAAACGTTCAGCAATTTTTCTCCGGCTGCCTGGCTGACAATACAAAACAGCTGAATTTGAATAAGATAAACCAAAAGGGTGCGTTGAAATGCCAATACGTTACTTTATAGCCAGTCTGGCTATATGCAGTATATTTGCTGCGACAAATGCTCAGGCGTCTCTTAAATTGCCTGCAACTGTAAAAGTCGATCCTGCAGCATTAGAGTTTGAACCGATGTGTGATCCCAAGATACCTGCTTCCTGGCGCAGGGCTCAAGTAATCGAAGGTGTTCAGATTGAAGCATCAGAACAATGCAGTCCGGACAATCCGTATTTAATCGCAGCAGTTGTCAAGGGAACCAACAATATTTCCATGAACACATTAATGGAAACCGGTCTGTCACCTGATGCTGTTATTAAAACCGATGACATCGATGGTGATGGTGATCCCGACCGTATCACCATCAAGCTGGAAGTCATTGAACTCAACGGCCGGACGCCTGACTTTGAAGGCGTGGTGCCCGAGTTTGAAATTGCACCTGGTATAAAACCCGGCGCATGGGTTTTTGCCCCCAAAACAAGTGGCATGTCAACTGAAAACTTTGAAAGCATCCGTGCCAATTATTTACTGCGCTTACCTTCTCCCGTCATTCGGGTTGAAGTGGGCGATATCGTTCAGATTGTAGTGGAAAATACCCACTATTTTCCGCATACCATTCATCTGCATGGTGTAGATCATCCTTTTTCGCATCATGAATATAACGGCGGCAGACACGGCAATGACGGTGTACCGCAATTCAGTGAACTTGATTTGATGCCCGGACAAAAACGTGTCTATGAATTCCAGGCGCGTCAACCCGGAACCATGTTCTATCACTGTCATGTACAAACACATACGCATCTGGCTATGGGATTGGCCGGCATGATTATTGTCGAGGAAAACCGCCCCAATAACTGGTTGCAGACATTAAATATCGGCGGCGGCAAAGTCCGATATCCTTCAGTAGCCGTCAAAGAACAATATGACCAGGAATACGATCTTCATTATCATGCAATGGATAAAGAACTGTCTCAGATCATTCAGAAATATAATGATCCGAGACTGATAGCGTACGAGATGAATCACAAATATGATCTGACCGATTCAACAGAAGATTACTTTACTTTAAATGGTTTGTCGTTTCCCTATACGTTACGGGAATCCATGATTATTGCCGAACCGGACCAGAAGATTAAACTGAGAATGCTGAACAGCGGCGGCGAGTTGATTGCGATTCATACCCATGGTCATCATGCAGAGATCACGCACTACGACGGTACAGAACATAATCCGATCGCACGAATCACCCGCGATGTATTTGACATGGCACCCGCACAGCGGCTTGATCTATTGCTTAACACCACAAATGACGGGTTACACAGCTATGGCGAAGGCGCATGGCTTTTTCATGACCATCGCGAAAAAGGAATCACGACTGATGGCATGAGTGAAGGCGGCAGCATGAGCATGATCACTTACAAATCCTATCTCGATGAAGTCGGTATGCCCATTGCCGCACATGGCACCGATCTATCCATTTACTTTACCAAGGAATATTACCAGAGAAGATTGCCCGTCTGGCAGCACATGGATGAGGCTGGCTTTTTAGGTATACCAGGCGTGCGGTCCGGTTTCAGTTTCGAGACAAAAAGCACCATGACCAACTTAATCGGCGGTTTTGTCGTCGGTATTCTGGTTTATTTACTGATTGCCAGAAGGCAAAAAACCTGGGTAACCGTGACAAGTGCAATCGCCAGAATTAAAGGCTTGAAAGGGAGCAAAACAAATGGTTAAGCATTTATTCATCGCTCTGATCAGCACCATTGCACTCAGTACCGCAGCGTATGCACAGAACAGCACCGACCGTAATGGTCATGATGACATGGATCATAGCGAACATTCCGATCACGATCACTCTGCACATGACCACTCGGACCATGATCACTCGCATCATGATCACGCTCATGACATGGACCACAGCGGGCATGATCATAGCAGTGATGATCACAGCAGCATGGATCATGGACATGATCACCCTATAGACACGCCTGGGGAACATGGCATGCTGCATCATGACCATGATCATTCCGATCACCACGCTCACGGTGATCATCACCATCATGGCGACGGTCATATCATGGATCATGAAGGTACCCACATTATGGGACAAAATTTTGACAAACTACCGAGCAGTTGCAGCAGTATCTCGGAAGATATTGAAATTACCGTCCGTGCGGGCAGAAAATATGCCATGAAATTTCCGGGCACAGCCTTCGCATTTGATCAGCAGGAATGGCGCGTCAAACCCTGCACCAGGATTACCTGGCACTTTGTTAATGAAGACAATATCCGCCATCAATTCATGATGCATGGATTACCCCGCTATTTGTATCATCTTGGCATGTTTCACCTTGAAAATACAGGCCCGAGAACGGTTACCGGTACTATGATCGTACCTGCGGCGGATGAAACCTATCTGGTGCACTGCGATATTGCCCAGCACATGGAGAAAGGTATGAAGGCCCAGCTCGTTGTTGGCAAAGGCGGCAAGGATATTCCGAGTATCCCCGGATTAACGCCTTATGTTCTCAACGATACTTATGAAGCCATAGATATTCCAAAAATAGCTGACAAAGCCAGTTCCGGCGGCAAGGATACAAAACCCATCACTCAGCAGATAACGGACTTTTTTAATGATAATGTGCCGTTCTCAGGGCTGGCTTTGATCGGTTTACTGTTTGGCCTCGTTTGTGCACCACTGTTTGTTAGAATGGTTGCGCTCAGAAAAAAAGAAGCTTCGAACGCATCCTAATTCTGATTCAAGTCAAACTTCAATAAAGCGCAAACCAACAAACTGCGGCGCTACTGCGATCCGATTGCAGTAGCGCCGCAGTTTGTTTATTCTTTTTGAGAAATAATCCGCATCCCTATCCCATTCCAGGAAAATATCCCGAATTACACAATTTTGCTGATCACTTCGCAAATGATCTTACAGAACCGGTTTTCTTCTCTGAAATAAGCTTTTTATCCCTAAAATGCACGCTCAAAAATATAGTTGACTAATTCAATCGGGAATTGTATAGTTGACAAAAATAATCAAGTATTCCCTTACTTCAAGTAATACTTTTTTATAGTTTTATTTATCCGATTTTACAGAGGACGAAGGAGTAATCAATATGAGACTTACAACAAAAGGAAGATTTGCAGTTACTGCGCTTTTAGATCTTGCCATGCAGCAAAGCACCAGTCCGGTAACACTTGCAGACATCAGCCAACGTCAGAAAATTTCCTTATCATATCTTGAGCAGCTTTTTGCAAAACTGCGACAATCCGAACTCGTGGACAGCGTACGTGGACCAGGAGGCGGTTATTGCCTGGCAAAAGGCCTGGAAGAAGTATCAGTGGCTGATATTATTCTTGCTGTCGATGAACCGATTGATGCAACGCAGTGTGGCGGTAAAGAAAACTGTCACAATGACAGCAAATGCATGACACACGATTTATGGGCCAAACTGAACGATCTGATTTTCGATTACCTGGGTGGTGTAACCCTCAAGGAACTTGTTGATAATAATCAAAGAATACAGCAAATACAACAAATACAGCAACAAAGCGAAGGAATTGTACCGCTTTTTGACATGCGCCGATCCACAACGGTGGCTTAAACAAATCATAATAATCTGGCTTCGTTCTGCTATTCGTTATTTCTTACCGAAGATTTATGCTTTTTGGGATGTTTAGATTCACATTCGAACAATTTGAGTTATAACAGGTCAAAAATTTGTTTCACTCGCATTCGGATGCTGCTTGAAATAAAAATAATTTTAAACTGAAAACATCATCAATGCGAATAGGTCATGACTAACATCTGACATGCATTTAACGGTAAAAATAAGATGACAATCACTTTAACTGAAAAAGCTGCAAAACATATTCAGCAACAACTCGCGAAACGGGGCAATGGCATCGCGTTGCGCGTGGGCGTCAAGAAATCTGGCTGTTCCGGATTTTCATATACTTATGATTTTGCAGATGAGATCAATATCCATGATCGGCTTTTCACATCGCACGACGTGCAAGTCGTGGTTGATGAAAAAGATTTGCCATTTTTGAATGGCGCATTGATTGATTTCATGCAGGAAGGCCTCAGCAGCTTCTTTAAGCTTAATAATCCCAATATCGATAATACTTGCGGCTGCGGCGAAAGCTTCAGTCTAAAAGATTCCCGGTAACCGGACTTTTATCAGTTCGCAATAAAAACCCACTGCTGAATCGACTGCAAACATCCTGTTCAGTAATTACAACAATAATAATAAATTCGTCATCAATCAGAAGGAACGATTAAACAAAGGAATAAATTCGATGAGTGCTGTACTGCAAAACCTGGTTAATCAGCCCTATAAACATGGCTTCGTAACGGATATTGAGTCCGAAATTGCTCCTAAAGGACTTAATGAAGAAACAATTCGTTTAATTTCAGCAAAAAAGAATGAACCTGAATGGCTACTTGATTTTCGTCTGAAAGCGTATCAGAAATGGCTCACCATGACTGAACCGCACTGGCAAAATGTTAAATTTCCGAAAATCGATTTTCAGGCGATCAGTTATTACTCGGCCCCCAAACCAAAAAATAAACTGGCCAGTATGGATGAAGTCGATCCGGAACTGTTGCGTACTTTTGAAAAGCTCGGCGTACCGATGCATGAACGCGCAGCACTTGCCGGCGTCGCCGTCGATGTGATTTTTGACAGTGTTTCTGTAGCGACAACTTACAAAGAAAAACTGGCTGAAGTCGGCATTATTTTCTGCTCGATTTCCGAAGCCGTGCATAATCATCCTGAATTGGTCAGGCAGTATCTCGGCACTGTCGTACCCGTTGGCGACAATTTCTTTGCTGCGTTAAATTCTGCCGTGTTTACCGATGGCTCTTTCTGCTACATTCCCAAAGGCGTTAAATGCCCGATGGATTTATCGACCTACTTTCGAATCAATACAGAAGAAACCGGTCAGTTTGAACGTACATTGATCATTGCAGAGGAAGGCGCATCGGTTTCATACCTTGAAGGTTGCACCGCGCCACGATTCGACACCAACCAATTACATGCGGCCGTTGTCGAGCTTGTCGCACTGGATCATGCCGATATTAAATACTCCACTGTGCAGAACTGGTATGCAGGCGATGAAAATGGCATTGGTGGAATTTATAATTTTGTTACCAAACGTGGTCTCGCCAAAGGTGTTAATTCCAGAATCTCATGGACTCAGGTTGAAACAGGCTCCGCGATTACCTGGAAATATCCATCCTGCATTCTGCGTGGGGACAATTCTGTGGGCGAATTTTATTCCGTTGCGGTAACCAATCATTATCAGCAAGCCGACACCGGCACCAAAATGATTCATATCGGTAAAAATACCCGCAGTACGATTATCAGTAAAGGTATTTCTGCCGGAAAATCCAACAGCAGTTATCGCGGACTCGTTCGTATCGCACCGACAGCCGAGAATGCACGCAATTTCTCACAGTGCGATTCGATGCTTGTTGGTGACCAATCCGGCGCTCATACCTTCCCGTATATACAGGTGCGTAACAACAGCGCAAAAGTCGAACATGAAGCCTCAACATCCAAAATTGGTGAAGATCAGCTGTTTTACTTTGCGCAACGCGGCATCAATGCCGAAGAAGCGGTTTCCATGATTGTCAATGGTTTCTGTAAAGAAGTATTTCAGCAGTTACCCATGGAATTCGCAGTTGAAGCCACCAAATTACTCAGCTTTAAATTAGAGAACAGTGTCGGATGAATACCAATCAAAACCCAATCATTTTAAACGTACATAACCTGCATGCCAGTATTCAGGGCACCGCAATTCTGAAAGGAATCAACTTAACGGTCAGAAGCGGTGAAATTCACGCAATCATGGGATTAAACGGATCCGGAAAAAGCACTTTTGCAAAAGTCCTCGCCGGCCATCCGGACTATCATGTCACGCAAGGCAGCATTGAATACGAACAACAGGATTTGCTGCAACTCAGCACGGAAGAACGCGCGCAGGCTGGCGTATTTCTGGCCTTTCAATACCCGATTGAAATTCCGGGTGTCGCCAACAGCCAATTTTTACGACTGGCCTATAATACGGTACAAAGCAAACGTGGCAAAGAAGAACTCGACCCGCTTGAATTCGATGATTTTGTACGCGAGAAAATGAAATTACTGGAAATGAAACCGGATTTTCTGGATCGCAGCGTCAATGAAGGCTTTTCCGGCGGAGAAAAAAAACGCAATGAAATTCTTCAAATGGCTTTGCTGGAACCCAAGCTTGGCATTCTCGATGAAACCGATTCAGGTCTCGATATCGATGCGCTCAAGATTGTTGCCGAAGGCGTCAACCACCTCAGTAACAACGATAACGCCATCATTCTGATCACGCATTATCAGCGCTTGCTTGACCACATCGTGCCGGATTTTGTCCATGTCATGGAAGCCGGACGCATCATCAAGACTGGTGGTAAAGAGTTGGCACACGAACTTGAAACACATGGTTACGACTGGACGCGCAAGAACAATAAAAACACTGCAGGAGTATCCACATGAGTGAAACACGTCCCGACGATTACCTCAGCTGCCTGCTTGAATCATTACCCGTCGCTCCACAGGGCTCTTTGGGGTGGCTGAAACAATTGCGTACCCAGGCTATTGATCAAGCCGGTCAATTGAGATTTCCGACCATAAAAGATGAAGAATGGCGTTTTACCGATGTATCACCGCTAGCACGATTACCCTACAAACCTGCGCAAAAAGCCAGTGCACTGAATATATCGGATATTCAACATTTTTTAATTGCTGAATCCGGCCACCGGTTGGTGTTTGTTGACGGTTTTTTTTCACCCGAGCTATCACAACGCAATGAACATGATCAACTTCTGATCGGCAATTTAACTGCATTGGTATCGGCCAATGCAGCGCTGGTCGAAACACATTTGGGACAGCATGTTCAGTTCCGGGATAATATTTTTGCCGCGTTGAATACTGCATTTTTACAGGATGGCGCATTTATTATGCTACCTGAGAATTGCGTTGTCAGTTCGCCCATCCATCTGTTGTTTATCGCCACACAAGAACAAACAACCCAATATCCACGTTGTCTGTTGATTGGAAAAAGCAACAGCCAGGCGACAGTCATTGAGGATTATGTCTCCCTTGAATCGGGTACTTACATCACCAATTCAGTGGCAGAATTCAGTCTCGCGGATAACGCGCAAATCAACCATATTCGCGTCCAGCGTGAGAGTAACCAGGCATTTCACCTGGCCCATTGCGCCATAGCACTCGAACAGAACAGTCATTACCGGTCTGTCAGTATTACATTAGGTGCATTGATCTCCCGCTTCAATCTTGATGTTGAATTTAAAGCACAGGCAGCGGAATGTACGATTGACGGCCTGGCCATCATTACCGACAAACAGTTGGCTGACACGCATACCTGCATCAATCACGCAACACCTCACTGCACCAGTCAGCAGCAACATAAGTGCATTGTTGACGGCAGTGCGCATGCAGTCTTTAACGGTAAGATTATTGTACGTCCGCACGCACAACGTACAAACTCATCGCAGTCAAGCCGCAATCTGCTCTTGAGTGGCAACGCGCAGGTCGATACAAAACCGCAGCTAGAAATTTTTGCCGATGATGTGAAATGTGCGCATGGTGCAACGGTAGGTCAACTTGACAATGAAGAGATTTTCTATCTGAAAAGCCGCGGCCTGAGCGAACTGGCCGCACGTAATCTGCTGACTTACGCATTCGGTGCAGAAATTCTTGATCGCATTCCTGTGCGTTCACTCAAGCATGCGCTCGAACAAATCGTCCTCAATCAAACACAAAGCAGCTAAAAATATGGTCAACGTTTATGCCTCAATGATACCCGAAGCGGATACTGCCTTTGACGTAGCAAGAATTCGCGCAGACTTTCCAATTCTCAACATTAGCGTTGGCGACAAACCGCTGGTTTATCTGGATAACGCAGCTTCCAGCCAGATGCCGCAACCAGTGATTGATCAACTCGTGCATTATCAAACAACGCAACACGCCAATATCAATCGCGCAGTGCATTATCTTTCAGAAGTCGCCACCATGGAATATGAAAAAGCACGCCGCAAGGTACAGCAATTCGTCAATGCACGTGAGGATCGGGAAATTATCTTCACCAGCGGCACAACCGACGCCATTAATCTGGTGATGCACGGTTATGGCCGCAAGTTTATCAAGGCCGGTGATGAAATCATCCTGACAACGCTTGAACATCATTCCAATATTGTGCCCTGGCAAATGCTGGCCCAGGAAAAAGGAGCCGTTATTCGTGTCGTACCGATTAATGACGCAGGCGAACTCGATATCGAGACATACGAAAAGCTTTTCAATGAACGTACAAAATTTGTCGGTCTCATTCATGTATCCAACGCTCTGGGAACCATTAATCCGATCAAGTCGCTGATTTCATTTGCACATCAGCACGATGTCCCGGTATTGATCGACGGCGCACAGGCTGCGCCACATATGGTAATCGATGTGCAGGATCTTGATTGCGACTTTTATGTTTTTTCAGCGCATAAGCTATGCGGCCCGACCGGGGTCGGTATGCTCTACGGCAAATCTTCACTGCTTGAAGCCATGCAGCCTTTTAAAGGCGGCGGCGACATGATTGCTTCGGTTACTTTTGAAAAAACAACCTATGCAGCAATCCCGCATAAATTCGAAGCCGGTACACCGCCTATTGCCGGCGCCATCGGTTTTGGCGCCGCAATTGACTATCTGAATTCCATCGGTATAGCGCACATTGCTGCGTACGAACATGAATTACTCAACTATGCCACCGATTGCATGATGGAAATCAAAGGCGCGAAAATTATCGGAACCGCTGCGCACAAAACGGCTGTGCTGTCTTTCACACTCGATGGCATTCATCCCCATGATATTGGCACCATTCTGAATGAAGACGGCATCGCAGTACGCACCGGCCACCATTGCGCACAACCGGTCATGGAGTACTTCAAGGTACCGGCAACTTCACGTGCTTCATTTGCTTTTTATAACACCAGGTCGGAAGTCGATGCACTGATAACAGGTATCCGGAACGTACAAAAAGTCTTTTTATAATGATGAATACCAAGTCACTCTACCAGGAAGTTATTCTGGATCATAACCGCAAACCGCGCAATTACGGCACACTGGACAATCCCAGTCATCATGCCATCGGTCACAACCCTTTATGCGGCGACCGTTTGGACATTGCCCTGCACGTGCAAGGTGATCAGATTAATCATATTGCATTTCACGGCGAATCCTGCGCGATCTGCAAAGCGTCCGCTTCGATGATGACCGCCGCTGTTAAAGGAAAAACGCGTGCCGATACCGAAATTTTGATTCAGGAATTTCGTGATATGGCTACCGGCAAACTGGATCCGGCGCAACCCAATCATTTAGGTCGACTGACTGTTTTTTCAGGGATCAGGGATTTACCGACACGTGTCAAATGCGCAATCCTGCCGTGGCACACATTGCATGCCGCGTTAAATGCCCTGGCCAGCGTCTCAACGGAAACCGATGATGACCCGATACGCGCCACATCCATCAATGAATGATATGACAGAATGCGCCTGATTTCAGGCAATGCAATTACGATGAACCTCATAAACACAAGCTCATAACCCATCTGAACAAATGCCAAAAATTGCAGATATAGAAGGCACTCCCAATAAGAATGCCTTAAAGTTTATTCTTAAAGAGCCCCTGACATGGGGGATTGCGTGTTCATACGATAATGCCGAGGCCGCCAGGGATGATCCGCTGGCATCCGCACTATTCGAAGTTGATCATGTCACCAATGTTTTCTATATTGACAACTGGATTACGGTAACCCAGGATGGCGAAACCAACTGGCAGGATCTGGCACGCGAAGTTGCCGATCCTATTAGAGCCGCACCCGCTGCAAGCGAGCAATCCGCAAATGCTGTTGCGGCTGCAGGCGACTGGATCGATAATTTAAGCCCCGAAGATCAGCAACGGTTGGAAAGAATCAATGTTCTTCTGGATGAAGAAGTGCGGCCTTACCTACAAAGCGATGGCGGCGACCTGCATATCCTGGGTCTGCAAGGCAATATCCTGAAGATACACTACCAAGGTGCATGCGGCACTTGTCCCAGCTCAATCACAGGAACCCTGCGCGGCATTGAACATATGCTCAAAACGATTGAACCGGATATTCAGTTGATCGCCTGTTAGTACACGCGTTCGGTCAAACTCAGCACAAAACCAAACCGGCAATCAAATTACTGAATACCATTGATAGGAATAATAATTGGTATTCTCCGGGGAATTTTATCGGATTGGCAGGCAGGTGATTTTTTGATTCACTGATTCACCTACCCTGCTTAATCCGGAAGGGTATCCGCCTAACGCGTCAATCCCGCATACAACACCGGCAACTTCTCCGGCAAACGTTCGACATGATCGACGACCATGTAATTGCGTTCACCAAAAATCCGCGCAACATACTGATCCGCACGCGGGTCAAGACTCATACAATACGTAATGACGCCCGATCTTCCGGCTTCCTCGACGGCTTTCTTCGTATCGAAGCGCAGGTATTGCGGGTCGCGCACATCAACGTCCGCAGGTTCACCATCGGTAATCACCAGCAGCAGTTTTTTTGATGATTTCTGTATTTTCAGGTAATGACTCGCATGCCGTATGGCCGCACCCATGCGCGTAGAGAGTTGCCCCGTCATGCCGGCCAACCTTGCCTTGGGGATTTCATTATACGGCTGGTCGAAATCCTTGAAACGGTAATATTCCACGTCATGTCGCCCATCCGAGCAGAAACCGTGAATCGCGAAAGGATCGCCGATTTTGTTAATGGCATTTGCGAGCAATACGGTGGCCTGACGGGTCAAATCCAGTACGGAGTAGTCCTGTCCGGCGACTTTTTCGTTGGTCGATTCGGATAAATCAAGCAACACCAATACTGAAATATCGCGAACTTTGCGCACCGAGCGCATCATGATGCGGGGATCAGGTTGCATGCCCATGCGAATATCGATCATCGAACGGATGGCGGCGTTGATGTCGATTTCATCGCCGTCTTCCAGTTTGCGGATACGGCGAGTGCCTTGCGGTTGCATCGCATCCAGCAAAAACTTCATGCGCGCGATTTCACGTTTATACTGTTGGGCGATGTCGTCAATACACTGCATGTCGCCCAGTTTTACGCGTTTTTCCTGTACTGTTGCCCAATCAGGGCGCTCCAGTTGAATTTGATAGTCCCATTCGGAATAGTGGTAGGGTGCTGAAACCGGTTCTTTGCCTTCCAGCTCATTGTAGGAAACACCGGTATCTTCATAAGGGAAGAATTCAGTACCCATGACCCAGATTTCTTCAGCATCATCTCCAGCTGTTTCAACCTCAATCTCATTGGCGAGTTCCATGACATTGACGTATTTACGCACTTGTTTCGGCGCCTCATAACCGGCTGATAATGATTTATCGAAATCAAATTCCTCGAATTCCCAGAAATAGCGGTTGTCATCGCGATAGGGTGCGGTGAGATGATCCGTGAGCATGGCGAAAGGAATATTTTTTTCTCTAAAGCTGTGGGTCAGCTGCACCCCGATATCCCATGAGACTTGATAACTATCCAGTTTGTCCTGTGCGGCTGCAAAAAGACGGCGACCTTCCGTAATCCAGTGATCTTTATCTTGATAATCCGGGTCGAGTAAAGCGCGCGCCAGGCGATTGAGGTAATCCCCCATCGTGGCAGCCATATCCGGCGTAGCGGTATGCAACGCTGCCCAGGTTTTGCGTAGACCGGGAAAGCGGCGGATGGCAAGTTCTTCGATACGTGCATCTTCAATCGCGGAGATCATCGCCATCTGCATCGGATTTAATCCTTCCGCAGAAATGGGTTGTTTGGTTTCCACCAGATGTGCGGCGGCATGCGCTGCGGTGGCCCGATAAACTTCGGTGGCGCTGACATCGCCATGGCTGTCATAGGCATCGGGTAAGTAGATGAAATAATTTTCAATAAAGGGTTTGTAGCCTTCGCGCGATTCAAAATCGCCGGAAGTGGGTTTCATGAAAAAGTCACGTGCCCAAAGTGCGCGCAGGTACATATTGATGCGGCGCTGTACATCCACAAACAGCGTGCCTTTGCGTTCTTTTTGCAGAACTGCGAGCGATTCTTTGGACTCCAGTCCAAAATACTTCATTTGCTCTTCATAATCCGTGCGATGCGCATGTGCGCCCCACATCGCCCAACGGCGCAAGCCCCCCAGAGTCAGTTGCCCAAGCAGGATATCCAATTTGTTGAGCATAGGACGCATGCCGCGCGGTGCTTGTGCAATCAGTATATTCAGGAATTGCAGATAATTCTGAAATAATTGGGCGTCACCTAAGCGTTTGGCGGCTGTGGGGGAGGTGGCTAATACCAATTCAATCACCGCGCCTGAAGTTCTTGAGGCGAGCGAAAGTACGGAAGTCGCCAGATCACCGATAATATCTTCACCAATTTCTTTGGTGACCAAGGGAATTTCATCAATCCAGCAATCTACCAGGCTGCGTCCGCGGCCTAATCCACGCAGTGCTGAGACGCCTTTCAGATAATTATCCAATCCACGTGCTGAAAAAGTTTTTACTACCTCAGGCCAGGCATGATTGAGTAATTCAATCGATTCCGGTTCCAGATCTTCCAGTAATTCTTTGTAGTCATCCAGATTAATACTCATCGTGACACACTCTTATATAAGATTATTGAGCAACTGTATGCAATGAATCAGCAAGATATTAATTAAAGAAAGTGGATACCGCAGCATCCAGTGCATCGCGCATATCGGGATCATCGGTAATGGGGCGCACCAAGGCAACGCGGCAAGCGGCATGGGCATCCACCTTCTTGACGATGAGGCTACCGGCGTAAATCAGCATACGTGTCGAAATCCCTTCGTCCAATCCATGACCTTTCAGATTACGTGCACGTTCGGCGATCGATACCAGTTTTTCCGCAATTTCAGTGGATACGCCGGTTTCATGCGCGATAATTTCACTTTCAATATTGTGGCTGGGATAATTGAAATCCAGTGCGCCAAAACGCTGTTTGGTTGATTGCTTGAGATCTTTCATCAGGCTTTGATAGCCTGGATTGTAGGAAATGACAATCTGAAAATCAGCATGCGCATGAACCAGTTCACCTTTTTTTTCCAGTGGCAAGACACGGCGATTATCGGTTAACGGGTGGATTACCACGGTGGTATCCTGACGTGCTTCAACGACTTCATCCAGGTAGCAGATGGCACCATAGCGCGCAGCAATTGCCAGCGGACCGTCTTGCCAGCGTGTGCCACTGGCATCCAGCAAAAAACGTCCCACCAGATCGGACGCAGTCATATCTTCGTTACAGGCTACGGTAATCAACGGTTTTTTTAATTTCCACGCCATGTGCTCAACAAAACGGGTTTTGCCGCATCCCGTAGGACCTTTCAGCATCATAGGCATGCGTACTGAATAGGCCGCTTCATATAGTTCCACTTCATCAGCTACGGGATGGTAATAGGGCTCTGCGGTCACGCGGTATTGATCAATGATTTTGCTCATGATGAACTCCTGTTATAGCGATCTGACAAGTACTTTATTTTGATCAAAAAAAACCCCCGATCCTGTTACAGGCAAAGGGGGCTCCAGGGTACGAGACCCGCTGTGTTTTAAACAGTCTTGCCGCGGTATATCACCATGGCGGTACCTTGCGATTGGTTGAAATTGTTGTAACCAATCAAACGAACATGATTGTTCGGATTCGCTTTATGACAAGCGGCGGCTTCTGCCAACACGCGGTCCACGTCAGTTTCACCAAACATGGGCAGCTTCCACATATACCAGTAGGAGTCCATGATATATTCTGGTTCTGTATGTTCGATAGCTGGATTCCAGCCTTTACTAACTAAATACTGTACTTGCTTCTTAATATCTTTGTCAGACATCGCAGGCAGGTAAGAGAATGTCTCAAATTTGCGGCTTGCCGGATCACTGACACGTGATTTGTAATCGATTACTTCGCTCATAATTTATTCCTTAAACTTTAGAGAGATGAAGGAGAAAAGCAGCGTTAACCATTAACTCTTCTCCTTGAGTTATGTATTTTCTTACTTGTGAGCTATGTCCAGTTTGTCAACCGTATCAAACTCGAACTTGATCTCTTTCCATGTTTCCATGGCGATTTTCAGTTCAGGGCTGCTTTTGGCTGCTTTGGTCAGAATAGCTTTGCCTTCTTTCTCGATTTCAACGCCTTGATTACGCGCTTCCACGCAGGCTTCCAATGCGACGCGGTTAGCGGCAGCACCCGCAGCGTTACCCCATGGATGACCCAAGGTACCGCCACCAAACTGCAAGCAGGCATCATCACCGAAGATAGCGACCAATGCTGGCATATGCCAAACGTGAATACCACCCGATGCAACCGGGAATACACCTGGCATGGAACCCCAGTCCTGATCGAAGAACAGGCCGCGACTGCGGTCTTCTTTGATGAATTTATCGCGCATGGTATCGATCCAACCGAGGGTTGCTGCGCGGTCACCTTCCAGTTTACCGACCACGGTACCGGAGTGCAGGTGATCGCCACCCGACAAACGCAGTACTTTGGTTAAAACACGGAAATGAATACCATGGTGTGGGTTGCGATCGAGCACGGCGTGCATGGCACGATGGATGTGCAGTAGCATTCCGTTGTTGCGACACCAGTTAGCCAGACCTGTATTGGCGGTTAAACCACCTGTCAAGTAGTCGTGCATAATGATCGGCGCACCCAATTCTTTGGCGAATTCTGCACGTTTGTACATTTCTTCCGGGGTTGGCGCTGTTACGTTCAGGTAGTGACCTTTACGTTCTCCGGTTTCACGCTCGGCTTTTTGGCAAGCTTCCACCACGAATTGGAAACGATCACGCCAGCGCATGAAAGGTTGGCTGTTAATGTTCTCGTCGTCTTTGGTCAGATCCAGTCCACCGCGCAGACATTCGTATACGGCACGGCCATAGTTTTTGGCGGACAGGCCTAGTTTGGGTTTAATGGTACAACCTAACAATGCACGACCATATTTGTTAAAACGATCACGTTCCACTTGAATACCGGCTGGAGGTCCGCCACAGGTTTTGACATAGGCAATCGGGAAACGGACATCTTCCAGACGCAGTGCGCGCAGCGCTTTAAAGCCAAACACGTTACCTACCAGCGAGGTCAACACATTAACGACGGAACCTTCTTCAAAAAGATCAATCGGGTAAGCGACGAAAGCGTAGAAGCAAGTGTCATCTCCAGGTACGTCTTCAATTTTATAAGCACGCCCTTTGTAGTAATCCAGATCGGTCAACAGATCAGTCCATACGGTGGTCCAGGTACCTGTGGAAGACTCTGCAGCCACCGCAGCAGCGACTTCTTCACGAGGTACGCCGGGTTGTGGCGTAATTTTGAAACATGCCAGAAGATCGGTATCCAGTGGCGTGTAATCAGGGGTCCAGTAAGTTTGTCGATATTCCTTCACACCAGCGTTATATGTTTTTACGGCCATAATATTTCTCCTGTAAGATTAACTCCATTCTGCTTGAGACCACACGAAAAGAGAGAAAAGTTAAGTAACGATTAATTAACAAGCAAGATCATTTAGCAACGACAGTAACAATATAAATAAAATTAATCATAAGAACAAATCAATTATATTGATGAACATGATAAGCTTTTACTTATAGCATTCCAAAAAACCAGATCAATGCTGCATCTCACGTTACGACAATTAAAGGTATTTGAAACAGTCGTCCGTCATTCAAGCTTTTCACGCGCGGCGGAAGAACTGTATTTATCTCAACCGGCTGTTTCCATGCAGATAAAACAACTGGAAGAGAATGTAAGTTTGCCCTTGTTTGAGTTTATGGGCAAGCAAATTCATTTAACCGAGGCCGGCAATGAACTCTACCACTATAGCCGGGATATTCTGCAGCGACTATCCGATCTCGAAATCGCACTCGAAGAACTCAAGGGCATGGAACGCGGCAAATTGAACATTGCCGTGGTCACAACCGCCAATTATTTTGCACCGCATTTACTGGCGAAATTCTGCCAGCGGCACAAAAGTATTACGGTCAGCCTGAACGTATCCAACCGTGAATCGGTACTCAGGCAACTGGATGATAATGTCATTGATCTGGCGATTATGGGACTACCGCCGGAAGGTTTGGATATTGTCAGCCAATCGTTCATGGAAAACCCGCTCGTAGTCGTTGCGCCACCCAATCATCCACTCTGCCGGAAAACAAAAATTTCAGTCAAACGCCTGTCCCAGGAAGTTTTTCTGGTGCGCGAACCCGGTTCCGGCACACGCAGTGCAATGGAACGCTTTTTCAAGCAGCATGGCGCAAGAATCAATACAGGTATGGAAACCGATACCACCGAAGCCATTAAACAAGCGGTACAAGCCGGCATGGGACTGGGCATTATGTCCCGGCACACCGCCGAACTGGAACTGGATACCGGACGGTTAAAAGTACTTGATGTGCAAGGCTTCCCGATCCTGCGCAACTGGTATGTCGTCATTCGCAAGAATAAGCGCTTGTCGGCAACCGCACAGGCATTCAGAGATTTTTTATTGCAGGAAGCGGAAGAACTGATGCAAAGAAACAAGGAAAGTACGGCAAAAAAGTAATCGCCATCAATGCACCCGAATTAAAAAAACACTTCCCTCGCGCAACAACGGGCAAACGCCTCAAATCAACATTAAATTACACTAAAAAATACAAAATTATGCTAACTTAATTGCACAGCACATCGAATTTCAACTTCAGATCATCAAGAAAAAGGAATGGTATGCATAAGTTACTCTCAATCTTACTCTCCGGCACATTTCTGGTTTTTTTCGCTTCCCCATCACTTGCAGACACCTATCACGGCGAATTGTGCTGGCAGGTTTTCGGCAGTTCACAGCAACCCTTATGGAAATACAAGTTTGGCATTTACGAAAAAGCGGGTGGGCATCTTACACTATTCGGTTCAATTGACTACGGCCCCAATGGTCCTTCCGCTTCTCATGGCAATGCCATTGTTATCGGTAACACCATCAAGATCACCATCGTCAGCTCTGATTATGAAGATGGCGACCAGGTCTGGAGTGAAACCGTAGCCGTCAAACTTGACAGCGCCACGCTGAACGGTACCTGGGATGCGCTGAGTCTTGAGAGTGACGACGGAAATACCGACGTGCTTGGATTCCGCAGCCGTGGCGCGATCAATCTGGTCGCATGCTAGCAGATCAAGATGCACGCTAAAAATATCTCTCCAGGTAACGCCGAAACTGAAACAACGCATAACCTGCGCCAATACCCGTTTTGACCGGGTAGATACAAAATAACAGGCACGTCCACCGCATGCGAAAACAACCTGACCAGCACTTTGATACGTTAATTATTGGCGGCGGCTTGGCCGGCTATACCCTGGCGCTGAATCTTGACCCATCGACGCGCATCTGCATTATTACCAAGCAGACGTTGAATGACAGCGCCAGCGGATGGGCGCAAGGCGGTATTGCAGCGGCACTATCATCGGAAGACTCTCCGGACAAGCATGTACAGGACACATTGATTGCCGGTGCCGGACTCTGCAAGGAATCCGCTGTGCGTTTTATCGCCGATCATGCACAGGAAGCCGTTCACTGGCTGATCGATCAGGGTGTCAAATTCACCCGCGATGACGCTAACAGCACCGGCTACCACTTGACCAAAGAAGGCGGGCACAGCATGCGCCGCATCATCCATAGTGGTGACGCAACAGGCAAAGCTGTTCAGCAGGCTTTGATTAAAAAAATACGTCAGGCTGGTAATATACAAATCTTTGAACAGCATATCGCCATCGATTTAATCACCAGCGACAAAGCTTACAATAATCCCGGGAAACAGAGCAGACGTTGCCTGGGTGCCTATATTCTGGATAAAAAAAATGGCCATGTCAGAACATTCACGGCCCGGCAAACGGTATTGGCCACCGGCGGCGCAAGCAAGGTCTATCTGTATACCACCAATCCGGACACCGCAACGGGTGATGGCATTGCAATGGGCTGGCGCGCAGGCTGCCGGGTCACCAATATGGAATTTATCCAATTTCACCCCACCTGTCTTTATCATCCGCACGCAAAATCTTTTCTCATTACCGAAGCCGTTCGTGGTGAAGGCGGTTTATTAAAATTGCCCAACGGTGAATGCTTCATGGCTAAACACGATAAGCGCGCCGAACTCGCACCGCGCGATATCGTCGCACGTGCGATCGACTTTGAAATGAAAAAACGCGGCCTCGATTGCGTTTATCTGGATATCTCGCACAAACCCGCGGCTTTTCTACAGCAGCATTTTCCGACGATTTATGCGCACTGCCTGAAACTGGGCATTGATCTGACGCAAGAACCCATACCCGTCGTTCCCGCAGCACATTACACCTGTGGCGGTATTCAGACCGATCAGCTGGGACGCACGGATTTAAACAACCTGTATGCGATCGGAGAAACTGCGCACACCGGCTTGCATGGCGCTAACCGTCTTGCCAGCAATTCCCTGCTCGAATGCCTGGTCATCGCCAGAGCAGCTGCACAGGACATCAATCATCAACCCCCCGTCACACCGCTGCCCATTCCCGGCTGGGATGAAAGCCGTGTCACCGACGCGGATGAAGAAATCGTTATCTCGCATAACTGGGACGAATTACGCAGATTTATGTGGAGCTATGTCGGTATTGTCAGAACGACCAAGCGCCTGCAGCGGGCGCAACGTAGAATTGAGTTGCTGCGCGAAGAAATCAACGAATACTATACACACTTCAGAGTGAGCAGTGATTTGCTTGAATTGCGCAATCTGGTGGACACCGCAGATTTGATCGTGCGCAGCGCAATGTTGAGACATGAAAGCCGTGGCCTGCACTTCAGCAAGGATTATCCCGATACGCTGGCAGAAGCGGAAGACACTGTACTACAAAAAAAGTTGTAACCGGAAATGGATCTACCCGATAAATTCCATTTTCTCAGGCAAGCGGATTTTATCTACGCTCTACTGCATAACCATAGACTCTAATCACTTCCCATTTAAAGTCGTGTATAGCCGCATCTTCCGCCGGCAACGCCATGGAGAGTGCACCTTTGGTCAACGGCGGCAGATTCACTTTAATTTCGTGAATCTTGGTTTCATGTGACATCGCATGCCCGTCACCCATCATTTCCATGTGATGGTGGTCATG
>CAZTCY010000002.1:0-78374 GCA_964612715.1 uncultured Nitrosomonas sp.
TCCTCGGTATGCCCTACGCTGCTTTGCAACCCACGTCGAAGCCAGATCGTCCCCGGTATTCTGTGTGGTGTATCTAAGATGCGGTCAAGTTAAAAAAGTTCAACCGTATGGTTCGGACAATTTTATCATTTGGCGGGTAAGTAAGCGAGCAGATCTTGCGGATGGTTGATCATGTATCGTGCACCCCATGTTTCGGGCGGCCGGTCGTTACCCAGGTAGCCGTAAAGCGCGATGAAAGGCTCCATGCCGGCTGCCAGGCTCGCTTTGACGTCACGCTGATCGTCACCCAAATACAGGCAATCAGCAGGTGGAACGTCGATTTTCTTACAGGCCGTCAGGAGTGGCTCGGGATGGGGTTTTGTGCGGCTTGTTTCGTCACCACAGACGACACTGGCGACACGCTCTTGTAAATCTAATTGCGCAATGAGCGGATGAGTAAACCGAGCAGGTTTATTGGTGACGATGCCCCAGGGTATATTTAATGTGTCGAGTTGATCAAGCAATTCCGCTATGCCGGGAAAAAGCCGGGTGTCGTGACATAACCGCTGCGCATAAAATTCCAGGAATTCATCGCGCATTGTCATGTAATGCTGATCTTCGGGGCCGATGTTGAATCCGAGCTTCAACAAGCCACGTGCGCCAGCGGATGCCTGTGTGCGGATTGTATCAATGGGTAAAGGATCCAGATCTCGGGCGATGCGTTGACGGTTCAGTGCATGACCCAGATCCGGTGCGGTGTCGGCGAGTGTGCCGTCAAAATCGAAGAAAACAGCGCTGACCATGATGTCGTATTTCAGGCGCGATAGGCCATGATGTAATTGACATCGGTGTCATTTCCCAGCATGTAGATTTTGGTGAAAGGATTGTAGGTCATGCCGATCAATTTCTCGTCAAATAGGCCGGCATTGCGCGCCATGCGTGCCAATTCCGAAGGTTTGATAAAATTGGCGTACTCATGCGTTCCCCGTGGTAACAGTTTCAGGATATACTCCGCGCCGATGATCGCAAATAGGTAGGATTTTAGGTTGCGGTTGATGGTGGAGAAAAATACCCAGCCGCCTGGCTTGACGAGTTTTGCGCAGGCACGCACTACACTCATTGGATCGGGTACATGTTCGAGCATTTCCATACAGGTAATAATATCATAATGTTGCGGCTGTTCCTTGGCGAGCGATTCGGTTGTAATTTTTCGATATTCAACCTGCTGACCGCTTTCCAGTAAATGCAATTTGGCTACTCTGAGGGCTTTGTCGCTCAGATCAATACCGGTAACTTTTGCGCCGCGTGTTGCCATGCCTTCTGACAGGATACCGCCGCCGCAGCCTACATCCAGAATGACTTTGCCTTGGAGGCCTGCGAGTCCTTCTATGTAATCCATGCGCAGTGGATTGATTTCATGAAGCGGTTTGAATTCGCTGTTCGGATCCCACCAGCGGTGCGCGAGCTGACTGAATTTTTCCAATTCCAAAGGATCCGCGTTTATGCTGTCGTCTTTCATTCGTATTCCTTTACTTTATGATTGCCGTAAATGTGGCGGTCGGTTTGTCAAGCGTTCTTGCCAGTATACAACCCTGCTTTCCAGCTCGGAAAGATTCAGAGTTGTCAATTGCTTATTTTCCACGCACATTTTACCATTGACCCAAACATGACTGACATGTTCTCGCCCGGCTGCATAGACAAGATGCGAGACCGGGTCGTAGCAGGGTAATAGATTCAAATCAGAAAGATCGACTGCGGTGATATCGGCAGCTTTCCCCGGTGTAAGTGATCCGGTGACCGTTTCTATGCCAAGTGCTCTGGCACCATTGATGGTTGCCATTTGCAGAGCCTGATAAGCAGGCAGTGCATTCGCCCGTCCGCTGACAGCTTTTGCCAGTAAAGCGGCCAGCCGCATTTCTTCAAACATATCCAGCCGGTTATTGCTGGCGGCGCTGTCAGTGCCTAATCCGGTATTGATACCGGCATCCAACAATGATGCAATAGGTGCAAATCCGCTGGCAAGCTTCAGATTGGAAGAAGGGCAGTGCGCAATATGGCAGCCGTTTTGCTGCAAGATGCGTAAATCCGGTTCAGTCAATTGCACCATATGCACCGCAATAAGATTGGGTGTTAACAGCCCAAGTTGCCGAAGTCGCTCGATAGGGCGCATGCCATGTGATTCCAGACTAATGCGGATTTCGTCGGCCGTTTCGTGCAGGTGCAGATGTATCGGAATATCCAGTTGCTCGGCGTAAGTTAGAATACGGGTAAAGGTTTTGTCACTGACAGTGTAGGGTGCGTGCGGTGCAAAGCTAAAGTGCAATAACGGTTCAGATTGCAGATTGTCTCTCAGGGTCAGTCCTTTGGCCAGATAATCGTCGGCATCACTGGCATATGCTGTCGGAAAGTCAATCGCGATCATGCCAATCACGGCACGTATTCCGGCAGCAAGAGCCGCTTGTGCACTGGCTCCGGGATAAAAGTACATGTCATTGAAACAGGTAATGCCGCCTCTGAGCATTTCGGCGCAGGCCAGTCGTGTACCGTCGTAAACGTAGGTTTCATTCACATGACGCTGTTCCTCTGGCCAGATGTGTTCGTTTAGCCACTCCATTAACGGAAGGTCGTCGGCAAGTCCGCGCATCAGTGTCATTGCGGCGTGAGTATGCAAATTAATGAAGCCGGGTATCAGGGCATGGTTTTGCAGGGATACTGTTCGTTTGGGATTGTATCGGCTGGCCGCTTCGCTGATCGGGAGAATATCAATTATTTTTCCTTGATCAACGGCAATCGCATGATTGCTGAGCGTGGCGTTTTTCACGTCAACCGGAATAATCCAGCGCGCTTCAATTAAGGTGTCGACCGGAACAGGAGAGTGCTGCATAAGGAAAACGTGGATTGGGTGATTATGCAGCAAAAAGCCCTGCACAAGGCAGGGCTTTTTGCTGTTATCGATGAAACCAGGGCGCGTTTATATTGCAGCGCTTAACGTACGCCTGAGACTTCAACTTCTACACGGCGGTCCGGTTCGAGACATGCGCGCAGCGCCTGACCAGATTTTCCGTCGCACATGCTTCCTGTGACGGGTTGTGTTTCACCTTTGCCTTCTATAAAGATGCGGCTTTCTGGAATTCCCTTTGATACCAGATAAGCTTTAACCGATTCAGCGCGGCGTAACGACAACTTCTGGTTGTATTCCGGAGAACCGATTCTGTCTGCATGACCTTCTGCAACAATAACGTCATAGTTGATGCCTTCCAGACCACGAACAAATTCATCCAATGCGATTTTGCCATTTGGCTTCAATACGGCTTTGTCAAAATCAAAAAGCGCATCGGCAGAGAATGTCAGTTTATCCGGAGGGGTAATAGGTACAGGCGCAGGTGCTGGAGCTACTTCAGCGACTTTTTCTTCTTTTATGCCGTCGCATTCTTCAGTAGTCATTGTTTCATCCCAGTATCCGGTGCGCCAGCAGTGATTACCGAGATCGTATGTGCTGCGCCATACCTTGCCCGCATTGCCTTCAGATGTATAGCCCTCGGGTTGCTGGATGCTGCTATTATGATCCGAAGCAGCGTTTACTGCCTGCACTGCAACCGCGCCGGAGAAAAACGCAGGCAGTAGAATCATTCCAATCAGTTTTTTCTTGGCTGATAATTTATTCATGCTGTTATCCTTTTAAGTGAACTTCAGATTTAGATCATTTACTATTTGCATGAGTCAAATAGTAAAAAGCCGTCCCACCATTTAAAATTCTTTCCACGTATGATGTGCTGACGCGATTATGAGTTTATATGCTGTTTTTTGTCAAATTGGAGTGTGTCTTATTTGCAACATGGTTTAATAACCTGCTGAAATAATAAAAAACTTCAAATATGATCTGTTCGGTTTGTAAAATACTCTGAAGCGTTGAGTGCGTCTTATGTGTCGTAATAATCATACACTTTATGTGATCTATGCAAGCCATATTATCTTTACAAGTTTTTTGATGCCAAAAAATAGAATCGTTATCTAATATTCAGCTCAGATTGTCAGGATGAATTGTAGATTTAACGATGATGGAGGAAAATACGTGAAGAATATCCAATGGATTTATCTTAAGGGGTGGAGGGGAGGAGATTAAGGATTTTTCTCGGAATGGCTTCTGGATCGAGAATCCGGGATGAACATCAATGATTAATGCAAATATCCTGCTGGTTAAAAGCGTTATTCTTGCAGTGCAAAACATTGCAAATAGTGTGTTATCGTAAGAGTATTGTGCCATAGAATAAGAATAACAGATGAAATCTGTTCCTGGGGCGAGCAGGCTTGGAATGTACATGAAAAACTGGAAGGATTCTGGCGTGACAGATTATGGCGCTTCATCATTAACTTTATCAGCAAAGCACTTGAGCCGTGCGTATAACCGTTCTTTTGCCGTGCATGACGTTACGCTACAGCTCAGGCAGGGTGAGATACTCGGCTTGCTGGGGCCGAATGGTGCAGGTAAATCGACAACCATGCGCATGCTTACAGGCAATCTTGCGCCCAGTTCGGGAGGCATCGAAATCTGCGGGATTGATTTGCTGGACAATCCTGAGTCCGCTAAGGCGCATCTGGGATATTTACCTGAGATACCACCGCTTTATATGGATATGACGGTGGATGAATTCCTGGTGTTTGTGGCGCGATTGCATCGCATTGATAAGAAATGTATCGTGCATGCGGTTGAGGATAGTAAAAAGAAGTGCGGTCTGACTGATCGGGGTGAGCAATTAATCGGTACGCTGTCGAAAGGTCTGCAGCAGCGCGTCGGCATTGCGCAGGCGATTATTCATGGGCCGGATATTATTATCCTGGACGAACCTACAGTAGGATTGGATCCGAACCAGATACGTGAAATGCGCCAACTGATACGCGAACTGGGTCAGTCCTGCAGTATTATTCTTTCGACGCATATTCTCTCGGAAGTGGAAAGCCTGTGCGAACGTGTGTTGATTATGAACAAAGGACGCATCGTGCTCGACCAGGCGCTGGTGCAGTTGCAGCAGAAAGGCACGGATCTCGAAACGGTATTCACTGAATTGACGCAAACAGGAAATGAAGCTTCATTAAAGGAAAGTACGTTGGAATGATTCTCGCCATAGCCAGTAAAGAATTAAGATCTCTGCTTATTTCGCCGCTCGCTTGGTGTTTGCTGGCGCTGATACAGATTGTGCTGACCTGGGTTTTTCTAAGCCGGTTGGATGCTTATCTGCACGTGCAGCCACAATTGCAACAAATAGCCAATTCCCCCGGTTTTACCGAAGTCATCGTAACGCCTGTTTTTGCCATGGCGGCGTTGATGCTATTGATGATTATTCCATTATTGACAATGCGCTTGCTGGCAGAGGAACGTAAAAATCATACACTGGTTTTACTGGTTTCCGCACCGATTACGGTCAGTGAGATTGTCATAGGCAAATTTTTAGGTCTTATGCTTTTTATTTCGGGTATTATGGTTTTCATCGTTCTCCTGCCTGTTTCGTTGTTGGCGGGCGGCGCGCTGGATACAGGCCTGCTGGTCGGCGGCATACTCGGGTTGTTTCTGGTGGCTTGTTGCTTTGTGGCTTTAGGGCTTTTTGTTTCCAGCCTGACTGCACAACCCGTTATCGCAGCGCTGGGCACATTGGGTATCTTGTTGTGTTTCTGGGTGCTGGATATGCTGGGCAGCAGCCAGGAAGGATGGATGCACTATTTCTCCATGCTCAAGCATTTTAAACAATTCAATAGCGGACTGTTGGATTCTTTCAGCGTGGCCTACTTTATGTTGTTTACGCTGTTTTTTATTGTATTAACCATTCGCCACCTGGATGGGGATCGGTTGTACCGGTAGGCCCTCATGACGATTTCCAGTAAAAAGTTTCGTAGGCAACTGAAAATACAGCAGGGTATTTTCGTTGTGCTGTTGCTGTTATTATTTGCGCTGCTGGGCTATTTGGCGTTTGAAACGCGGCAACAATGGGACATCAGTCAAAATGGCCGCAATACACTCAGTCAGGCCAGCATTGATTTATTGCGCAAAATGAATGCGCCGGTTCAGATTACGGCGTATGTAACCGAGCAACATGCACAGTATGGCGACGTGCGTAACATTATTCATGATTTTGTACAGCTTTATCAGCGGATCAAGCCCGATCTTTCGCTGACATTCATTGATCCTGTTGAACAGCCGCATTTGGCCAAAGACGCCGGCGTGAAGGTGAATGGTGAAATGGTGATTCACTATCAGCAGAGGCAGGCGCATTTGACGACAATTAACGAACAGGCTTTCACGCAAGCACTGACGCGTCTGGCGCGACCTGAAGAGAGATTGATTATGGCGCTAAGCGGCCATGGTGAACGCAGCCTTGACGGGAACGCCAATTATGACCTGGGTGACTTTGGTCGACAGCTCAGCATTAACGGATTTGTCAGTCAGCCGCTCAATCTTGCGCTTGTGCCTAATATTCCATCAAATGCAGACACGCTGCTTATTGCTTCACCGCAAGTCGATTTGATGCCCGGAGAAGTGGATAAACTATTGCATTATATCGACCGTGGCGGGAATCTATTATGGCTGGTTGATCAGGAGTCCCTGCGTGGCCTGCTTCCACTGACCGAGAAACTACGCTTGGTGTTGACGCCCGGCGTTGTTGTCGATCCACAGGCCCAGCAGCTGAAAGTACCTATTACATTTGCGCTGGGCGCCATTTACGGACAGCATGAAATTACGCGGCATTTTAACTATATCACTGTGTTTCCGTTTGCGCGCCAGATCGCGTTTAGTGAAAACGATGAATGGAGAATCGTTCCACTGGTCGACGTGGCGCCTAATGGCTGGGTGGAAAGCGGTTCGCTTGATGAGGAGGCTATCAGTTTTGATCAGGACGAGGATGCCGCCGGACCGGTTACGATTGCTGTTGCGTTAACGCGTCAGTTCGATCACAGGGAACAGCGGGTTATCGTCGTGGGCAGCGGACATTTTCTGGCTAATACGTATCTGGGCAACGGTAACAATTTGGATTTCGGTATCAATATGATTAACTGGCTGACAGGTGACGAGGATCTGGTAAGCATTCAGCCTCGCGCTATAGTGGATAATCAGCTTGTATTCAGCGAGACTGCACTCAGTATCATAGTCATCGTATTTTTATTTATCTTACCAGGGGGCTTTCTGTTGAGCGGCACTGTGATCTGGTGGCGTCGGAAAAGAAGTCGATAAACTGTATGACGTATCATTCACAACTTAATCTGATTATGCTGGTGACCATTATCGGTCTTGCAGTATTTCTGTATCTGAGACCGCAATTTCAAACTGAAACCGGCGTGGCATTTCAGACTTTGCGTGATCCTGATACGGTACAAACCATTCGCCTCATCCGTCATGGTGAGGAAATAACGCTGCGGCGCATTGAAGAGGGTTGGTATTTATCATCACCTTATCATGCCCGCGCGGATGAAGCTGTAGTCGGGAAGATACTGAATGTCTTGTCCGCCAATAGCCGGCAACGTTTTCCACTGACAAACAGCGAAGATTTTAATCTGGGTAAGCCGCTTATCGAACTTTACCTGGACGATGATTATTTTGCCTTTGGCGGATTGGCGCCCACAACAGATCAACAGTATTTGGCGATCAATCAACAGGTTTATCTGGTATCGCCGCGTTATGCGATATGGATACCGGTTAAACCATTTGATATCGTCAGTACGCGATTGCTGGAAGAAAATGAAATACCGGTTACGTTTGAATTTCATGATTTTCTGATACAGCGCGATGGCGCTCAAGCCGGTGAATGGCGTGCCGTAAACCATGCGGGTGATCATTTGACGGTTGAATTGCTGAATCGCTGGGTGGGATTATGGCGCTCCAGTCAGTTGGCGGAGTTTGTGGATCAGCAGGATCGCTCAACCGCACAGCCGGTTATGAGAATGACGCTACAGCATGGTGGAATTATTCAGTTCAGTGCGTTGGAAAGTGATCATGGCGTAATGATTTTTCGTGATAATGAACAGGTCGGTTATTATTTTCCCGAACCGAAAGGCCGGCAGTTGTTGGATCCCAATGTTTTCGAATAAAGATTGTGTATGATTGCCATTCCTAAAACCGTTTTATGCCAGAATTACCGGAAGTCGAGGTAACGCGGATCGGTATCGCACCGTATCTGGAAGAGCGCCGTATCGCTGATGTCGCTGTACGTAACAGAAAACTGCGCTGGCCGGTTCCGGAATGTCTTGATGATCGGTTGCGAGGGCAAGTGATCCGTGCGATCACGCGGCGCGGAAAATATCTCTTATTTGCCGGTGATACCGGAACATTGATTATTCATCTGGGTATGTCAGGCAGTCTAAGGATTTTAACGCATGACAATCAACCGGTTGTTGAAGCGCCAGGTGCGCATGATCATTTTGATTTGGTTGTTGAGGATCGGATTGTGATGCGGATGCGAGACCCGCGGCGTTTTGGCGCTGTTTTATGGCACGAAGGTGATGTTCTGCAACATCCCCTGTTGCATAATTTGGGACCCGAACCATTATCCGCGGATTTTAATGCGGAAAGATTGTATCAATATTCACGGGGTAGAAAATCGAGCATCAAGGTAATGTTGATGGATAGCCATGTTGTCGTTGGTGTGGGCAATATTTATGCCAGCGAAGCGCTGTTTCAATCCGGTATTCATCCCGCTAGCGTGATTGGCAGGATAGGGATGCGCCGTTACGATAAGTTGGTACGGAATGTACGGATGGTGCTTCTAAAGGCAATTCAGGCTGGCGGGAGCAGTTTGCGCGATTTTGTGAATATTGACGGCAAACCAGGTTATTTTCAGCAGTACTATTGGGTGTATGGGCGCGCAGGCTCGCCCTGCCGGAATTGTAATACAACAATCCGGCAAATCAGGCAGGGGCAGCGATCAAGTTTTTACTGTCCGGGTTGCCAGCACTAAAATAAGGATAAAATATAGACAACGATGGATAAAATTAAAATAACATTTGTCGGTGGCGGCAATATGGCCTTTGCGCTGGTCAGTGGACTGATACAGCAAAGTTACAGGGCGGAGCAGATCAATATTGTTGAAATTGATGCCGAACGCCGCAGTCAAATCAAAGACGCATTTGGCATAATCGCAGTGTCTGATCTGGCTGACGGTATATTGCAGTCTGTCAAAGAAAATGAACACCATGTTATCGTACTGGCTGTTAAACCGCAGCAAATGCATGCGATGACGCAACGTATCGCTGGTCTGCTGAATCAACAGCTGATTATTTCAATTGCAGCAGGTATACGCACTATTGATATCATGCGTTGGCTGGGCGGTTATCCGCGTATTATCCGTGCGATGCCCAATACACCTTCTCTTGTGCGTGCCGGCGTGACAGGACTTTATGCCGCGCCTGAAACCAGTGAACTGGACCGCCGTTCCGCTGAATCCATCCTGGGTGCTGTCGGGGCTGTTTTATGGGTGGATAATGAGGAAATGCTGCATACGGTGACTGCCATATCCGGCAGCGGACCGGCCTATGTGTTTTATTTTCTTGAATCCATGCAGCAAGCGGGCATGGAATTGGGATTGACATTGGAACAGTCCCGTCAACTGAGTCTGCAGACTTTTCGGGGAGCGGTTAAATTGGCCAGTAAAAGCCACGAAGATGTAGCGGTGTTACGGACAAAAGTAACGTCAAAAGGTGGTACGACGCAGCAAGCGATTCAATCAATGGAAGATAATCATGTCAAAAATGCAATTATTGCCGCAATTGAAGCATCTTATGCGCGTTCACAAGAGATGAGCGACGAATACAGTAAAATATGAATTCATAAAATTACCGGTTCATAACAGTTTTGAAGGGAACAGCACGTGACTAGTGAAATATTGATTTTTCTTATTGACACCCTATTGGGTCTTTTTTCCCTGGCGTTACTATTGCGTTTTTATTTCCAGTTGTTGCGCGTACCTTACTATAACAATATTTCGCAGTTTTTGATTGCGGTGACCGATTTCATCGTCCGGCCCGCACGCCGTTTTATCCCTGGGTGGAAAGGTCTGGATTTATCAACTTTAATCCTGGCCTGGCTGATGGAATGCATTATTCTTGCCATGGTGTATTTTAGTCAGGGGTATGATTTTGGCGCCAACGTGGGTACGGTTGTCGGTGTGATGGGTTTGATGGGGATCATTGAAATTATCAAGACTACACTGTATATCGTGTTATTCATGATTATTGCACAGGCTATTATTTCCTGGATCAATCCCTATAGCCCTGTTGCGCCATTACTGAATACGTTTACGCAGCCTTTTCTTGCTGTTTTTCGCCGGCGCATCCCGCCTATCGCCAATGTCGATCTTTCGCCATTGTTCGCCCTCATTGTAATCCAGCTGCTGTTGATGGTAATCGCCGGAATCAATATGGAATTTAAATCAATGCTGAATTAATAATCTTCGTATAATGAATTGGTTTCACAGTGAAGGTGGCGGGATTTTTATATTAACATTGTATATTCAACCGGGTGCAAGGCGCACCGAGGCGGTCGGCTTGCATGGAGATGCCATGAAAATAAAACTGGCGGCTGCGCCGATCGAGGGTAAAGCCAATGCAGCATTGTTGAAATATCTTGCCGATTGTTTCGAGGTTCCCCGAAATCAGGTTGTGCTTAAACAGGGCGAAAAATCAAGGCGCAAAATTGTCATGATATTACAATCCAAGCGCTCGCCCGATACGTTGTTTCAAGCTTGAAGTTTATTGTTATGAATTTGATATTATGGTGTCATACGCAAGCCGATGAGGGTTTCCTGACAGAGATTGTCAATTGCCGGAAATGGGTGGATTGCAGCCAAAAATGACCACATGGTTGAAAATGCAATTACCGGGGAGGCTGGCGGATACCTTGATAGAAGCATGATTCTGCCGAGATTGTGCTGCATCTTTAAAATATCCTGCAATGCTGTGATCGCTTGTTGCAAACCGCATGTCTCGATTGATTCTGTTTAATAAACCCTATGGTGTGATCTGTCAGTTTTCTGCGGCGTCCGGACATATTTCACTTAAGCATTATATTCCTCTGCCCGACTTCTATCCTGCCGGCCGGTTGGATACCGATAGTGAAGGTCTGGTTTTGCTGACTGATGACGGGCGTTTGCAGCATAGAATCAGTAATCCAAAATTCAAGCTTCCCAAACTATATTGGGTGCAGGTCGAAGGGGTTCCGACGCCGGAGGCATTACAACAGCTGCGCGAAGGGGTTTCGATTCGAAATTATATGACACAGCCGACAAGAGCCACTTTGATAGAACAGCCGGAAAGCCTCTGGCCAAGAATACCTCCTGTTCGTATACGGAAATATATACCGACAACGTGGTTAGAGTTGATTCTTGATGAGGGCAAAAATCGTCAGGTACGGCGCATGACCGCTGCAGTGGGATATCCGACACTGCGTTTAATACGTTTTGCAGTCGGCCGTTACACATTAAAAGATCTGGCACCGGGCGATTGGCGTTTAATAGATATTTCGGGGTAAAAAACAGCAGGAGCTTCGATTTGCTTGTATAGTGCAAAATTGGAGGGGGAATAACAAATATTTACAGTCGTGGTTAGTATTAATGGTAAGATGTAAGCTATTTATCGTGATATAAATAGTCTAGTGTTTAATTGCAAAAATAAGTTATCTTGTTATCAATGTTAACTATTTGTTCTATAAAAATATATTCCTTGAGAAGTTATTATTGAATTAATGCAATTCAAATACTGAAAAGCTGGGATGGTGTCTTAAGTGTTTAAGTGTGTATGATACGTTTTATAAAGTTGAGTATTGATTGTTGATAGATTCAATGTATTAGTCGATCCTAATTCGATGGTGCTGGATTTTAGGTATGGTGGTGTTTTTTGATTTACTATATTGCCTATAAGGAATTACAGGCTTTTAGAAGGAATATATTTATATGTTTTCAGATTTTCTTAGCTTAATTTCAGGTGTAATTGATATGCCATGGTGGGGATATGTCGTAGTGACATTGGTTCTCACGCATATTTCGATTGCCAGTATCACCATATACTTGCACCGTCACTCTGCACATAGAGCTCTTGAGCTTCATTCGATTCCCAGTCATTTTTTTCGTTTTTGGTTGTGGTTAACTACAGGAATGGTTACGAAAGAATGGACAGCCATTCATCGTAAGCATCATGCCAAGTGTGAAACTGTCGATGATCCGCATAGTCCCATGATTTACGGTATTAAGAAGGTTTTAACGCAAGGTGCTGAGCTTTACCGTATAGAATCAAAGAATAAAGAAACAATGGAACGCTACGGTTATGGTACGCCGGACGACTGGGTAGAGCGTAATATTTACGCTAAGCACAGCGCTAAAGGCATTGTGTTGATGTTGATTATTAATGTCATCTTATTCGGCCCGATCGGTTTGACTATTTGGGCTATTCAGATGATGTGGACACCTGTTTTTGCAGCAGGCATAATCAATGGTGTAGGGCATTATTGGGGTTATCGCAATTTTCAGGCTGAGGATGCGAGCCGCAATATTGTGCCTTGGGGCATTCTGATTGGCGGTGAAGAGTTACATAATAATCATCATGCATATGCTACATCGGCGCGTCTGTCCAATAAGTGGTATGAATTTGATATTGGCTGGATGTATATACGCATTCTGGAAATGCTGGGATTGGCCAAGGTTAAGAAGGTGGCGCCTAAACTACGTCTTAACAAGAATAAAACACAGTGTGATTTTGATACATTGCAGGCCGTTATTTCGCATCGCTATGAAGTACTGGCAAAATACTCCGGTTCATTAAAGATGACCTTTGCTGCGGAATTGGAGCATTTGAAGGAAACGATCGCGCATTATGAAATCGATAGTTCAACCTTTAGACGTTGGCTTCTTGCTGATTCAAAAACGCTTGAGGATCATGAGCGTGAGAAACTGACTCAGGTGTTGCGCAATACTAAAACGCTTGATACTGTTTACAATATGCGCGAGGAGTTGATAGCGATCTGGCAACGTTCAACAGCATCGAAAGATGAATTGGTTAAACAGCTGGAAGATTGGTGCAGGCGCGCTGAAGAAAGCGGGATTGAAGTTCTGAGGTCATTCTCACAGAGGTTGCGTTGTTATGCATAAGTAAAAAGATAAATATGCGTACAAATAAAAAACCCGCGAAAGCGGGTTTTTTATTTGTTCAGAATCTGTAAAATCATATATAACTAATTACTTTAATTTTGTCTCTTTATAATTGACATGTTTCCGTGCAACTGGATCATATTTTTTAATTTCCAGTTTCTCAGGTTTTGCACGCTTGTTTTTTGTCGTTGTATAAAAATGACCTGTTCCTGCTGACGATTCTAGTTTAATTTTATCACGCATCGGATAATATCCTTTTCTTAATAAATATATAAAGACAATTAGATGTTTTTCCCTTGCAGGCGCATTTCAGCTACTACGACATCAATTCCTTTTTTATCAATCGTACGCAATGCTGCATTGGATAAACGCAGACTGACCCAGCGATTTTCATTTTCAAGCCAAAAACGACGTCTTTGTAGATTGGGTAAAAAACGCCGTTTGGTTTTATTATTGGCGTGAGACACATTGTTACCCGTCATCGGTTTCTTCCCAGTTACTTCACATACGCGAGCCATGCTCATGCACTCCGAAAAATTACAAAACGTAGATTATATCCCAATTCTGATTGCTTTCTCAAATCTTTAACCGGCGATATTATCGTCAAGCGATAGAGAATCGAATTCAAATTAAATCTTGTTCGGCAAAAGACATTATTTCGTTTTTGCCTATGATAAAGTGATCAAGCACTTTGATATCAATTAATTCGAGTGCATTTTTCAGTGTTTGTGTCAGGATTTTGTCGGCGTTGCTCGGTTCAGCAAAGCCTGAAGGATGGTTATGTGCAAAAATAATTGCGGCGGCGTTATGATACAACGCACGTTTGACGATTTCTCGTGGATAAACGCTGGCTTGTGTCAGCGTTCCACTAAAGAGTTCTTCAGTGGAAATCATGCGGTTTTTTGCATCCAGAAAAATGCCCAGAAAAACTTCATGCGGTTTGCTGGCAAGGGTTAGGTGTAAGAAATCACGAACTAATTGAGGCGTATGCATGGCATCGCCGCATTCGAGCTTTTCTCCTAAAGCGCGCCTGGACATTTCAAGAACGGCTTGCAGCTGCGCATATTTGGCAATGCCTACGCCAGGAAAATTGCAAAGCGCAGTTTTGTCGGCTGCAAAAAGGGAAGTAAGGCTGCCATAATGCTGAAGCAAATTGCGAGCAAGATCCACTGCACTTGTACCGACGAAACCTGTACGTAAAAAAATAGCCAGTAATTCAGTATCCGTCAAATTCTTGGCGCCGAGTTTCAGCAGTTTTTCTCTAGGCCGTTCGGCGCTGGGCCAGTCTGTAATCGCCATATTAATGAAAATTTAAGAGTAATTACTTAAACTGTTACGGCATTGATCAATCGTGATTGAGTTAGAATGCACTGTTAATTCGAAGGGAAAGATGTTCGGATGCTATGGGGTTATTTGCGTGGTATGTTATAGATAAAGGCAACTACAGTGTTCTCAGATGTTGATAAACAAAAAGGACAATCAGCGCGTGGTCTGAATGTCGCTGAAAAACGCTTGCTGCTGGGTGTGACTGGTGGTGTGGCGGCGTATAAGGCTGCGGAACTTGCGCGTTTGCTGACTCAGGCTGGAATTGCGGTGCAAACTGTGATGACCGCGTCAGCGTGTCGCTTCGTCGGGCCGGTTACTTTTCAGTCGTTGACGGGTCAACCGGTATATACGGAATTATGGGAAACAAACGCGGCAAGCAATATGGCGCATATTCAGCTTTCGCGTAATGCAGATATGATCCTGATTGCGCCTGCAAGTGCTGATTTTATTGCTAAGCTTGCCGGTGGCGTGGCGGATGATTTGTTGACAACACTTTGTCTGGCGCGAGATTGCCCGATCATGATAGCTCCGGCGATGAACAGGCAGATGTGGGCGAATCCCGCGACACAGCGTAATATCCAATGTCTGCTGAATGATGGCGTTAAGATTATCGGGCCGGCAAGTGGAGAACAGGCCTGCGGTGAAGTTGGCATGGGGCGTATGCTGGAAGCTGAAGCATTATTGGCCGTGGTGCGGGAAGCGATAAACACTGGATATTCGATCATTCCCCAGCTGCGGCATAAGCATGTTTTGATTACAGCAGGTCCGACTTATGAGCCGATTGATCCTGTGCGCGGTATTACCAATATGAGTTCCGGGAAAATGGGTTATGCGATTGCGCGGGCAGCATTTGATGCAGGTGCCAAAGTTACATTGGTATCCGGGCCGGTCTGCTTGAAACCGCCATCAGTGACACAGATAATTCATGTGCTGAGTGCCTGGGACATGCTGAATGCGGTCGATGCCGAAATTGCCGATACGGATATTTTTATCAGTGTGGCTGCTGTGGCTGATTATCGTGTTGCTGCCGTCAGTCAGCAAAAGATTAAAAAATCTGATCAAAAAATGCTGCTGGAACTAGTGCCGAATCCAGATATTCTGCACTATGTGGCGAATAAACGTAATCCACCTTTTTGTGTGGGATTTGCGGCAGAAACAGATGATCTTGAACACTATGCGGCACATAAACGCATGAGAAAAAAATTACCACTGCTGGTTGCCAATCAAGTACAGGAAACGCTGGGGGCTGATGAGGCGGCATTGATATTATTTGACGATGCAGGTAAGCATTATTTTGCTCATGCAGCCAAATCAGTACAGGCACGCAGGCTGATCGAGCATATTGCGGTGTTGTATGCGCAACATCATGAATAACATAAATAATAAACTGAAGATTGCATGACAATAATTGATATCAAAATACTCGATGACCGTTTACGTGAACAATTACCGTCGTATGCCACGCCAGGATCGGCCGGTCTTGACTTGCGCGCTTGCATTGATCAGGTGGAAACGATCGACAGCGGACAGACGTTGCTGGTTCCCACTGGTATAGCGATTCACATCGCTGATCCAAAATTGGCGGCAATAATACTGCCCCGATCAGGATTGGGACATAAGCACGGCATTGTTTTAGGTAATCTGGTAGGGTTGATAGATTCGGATTATCAGGGGCAAATTTTTCTTTCCTGCTGGAATCGGGGAAAGGCGTCGTTTGAATTGCAACCCATGGAGCGTATTGCGCAACTGGTTGTCGTGCCGGTCGTGCAAATCGGTTTTAATATTGTTGAGAATTTTGATGTAAGCCATCGCGGGGAAGGCGGTTTTGGCAGTACGGGCAAGCATTGATGGATCGTGCGGGCATACAAGTTCTTGTGCTTTTGCTGATCGTCATGAGTCGCGTTGCACATGCGGAAATTTCGGAGCTGCCGAGAATTCCGCTGACAATCGCAAATCATGAATTGCACGCAGAAGTTGCGTACACACAGCAAGCACGCGCACGAGGCCTGATGTTCAGGTTGAAGATGGCCGAGAATGCTGGCATGTTATTTGTTTTTCCGCAAAATGCTTACTATGGTATGTGGATGAGAAACACCATAATTCCTCTGAGTGTCGCTTTTATCAATGAAAAAGGCGTAATTCTTAACATTGCGGATATGGAACCTTATTCGCTTACAGCACATTATTCTGCCGGTCCGGTTAAATATGCGCTAGAAGTGAATCGTGGTTGGTTTGCGCATAGAAAAATACAGGCGGGCGAATATGTATCCGGTCTTGAGTATGCCCCCGCTGCTGAATAATATTTTGCGCTGAGTTGTCAGTGTAGCCGTGGAAACATACCTTTCAAGCCGCGCATCATTTTCGCGATGCCGCCCTTGTTCATCATTTTCATCATTTTTTTTGCTTGCTCAAATTGAGCGAGCAATCGATTGACTTCCTGAACTGAAACACCGGCACCTGCGGCAATACGCCTTTTTCGCGAAGCCTTCAGTATATCGGGCTTGATACGTTCCTGTTCGGTCATGGAGTTGATGATTGCTTCGGATCGATTGATTACTTTTTCATCGATATTGACGTTTTGTGCAGCCTGGCTTAATTGTGCAGGCAGTTTGTCGAGCATGGCGCTCATGCCCCCCATTTTTTTCATCTGCTGAAATTGCGTTTTAAAATCGTTCAGGTCAAATCCTTTCCCTGATTTGACTTTTTGCAAAAGTTTTTTGGCTTCGTGTTCATCAGTGCTGCGCTGGGCCTCTTCAATCAAACCAAGCACATCACCCATACCTAAAATTCGCGAGGCCATGCGGTCAGGATGAAATGCTTCCAGTCCGGTTAACTTTTCGGCAACCCCGGTAAATTTAATCGGTTTTCCGGTGACATGCTTGACAGACAAGGCTGCGCCACCGCGCGAGTCACCGTCGAGTTTAGTTAATACGACACCGGTTAAAGGCAATGCTTCCGAGAATGCCTTGGCTGTATTAACTGCATCTTGTCCTTGCATGGCGTCAACAACGAACAGGGTTTCTATCGGTTTGAGCAAAGCTTCAAGTTCGCTGATTTCTTGCATCATGGCTTCGTCAATACCCAGACGGCCTGCGGTGTCGACAATCAAAACGTCATGATGGTGTTTTCGAGCGTAATCCAGTGCGGCAAGACCAATCTCTCCGGGTTTCTGACCATCCTGAACAGGGAAGAAATCAGCGCCGGTTTGTTGTGCCAGCAATTCCAGTTGATGTATGGCCGCAGGACGGTAAATATCGCAGGATACCAGCAGAACTTTTTTCTTTTTCTGATCCATGAGCCATTTGGCCAGTTTGCCGCTGCTCGTGGTTTTACCGGCACCCTGTAGGCCGGCCATTAAAATAACGGCGGGAGGGGTTGTTGCGAGATTGAGATCTTCTTTTTCTCCACCCATGATGGTAATTAATTCTTGATGCACCACGCCAATCAGCGCCTGCCCAGGTGTCAGGCTATCGAGGACATCATGACCGATGGCTTTTTCTTTGACACGCGCGACAAATTCTTTAACAACGGGTAGTGCGACATCCGCTTCGAGTAAAGCCAGGCGAACTTCTCTTAATGCCTGCTGTATATTGCCTTCACTCAACCTGGCCTCGCCCTTGAGTGTTTTGATGATCCCTGAAAGACGATCTGTTAGATTTTCAAACATACCTTGAACCTCAGAAAAATGGATAAAGTGGACCGTTGTATGACAAAATTAATGAAATATGCAGAAGGATACTTTGAATTTATCAAAGCGCCATGTAGACTAAACAACTTGTCGATATTTTTAACGAATGATTATTTCAATGGTTGGCATTTTAACTTATCTTTCCGCTTTTTTGCTTTATATACTGGTGGGCTGGATCGTATGGGGTAATATTTCAGGGCGATCCTTTTCACTGAAAGCAAAAGCAGATGAGAGTACCATTGTTACGAGTAGCCGCATTCAAATTGCCATGCTGGCGCCATTATTGTTTCATGCAATAACGCTGTATCAATCGATTTTAGCAGGGGCAGGACTGAATCTCGGGGTGGGTAACGCGGTTTCGTTAATTGTGTGGTTAACCGCGTTTATTTATTGGTTTTCTGGTTTTTTCAACCGTTATCAGGGATTGCAGACATTGCTGGCTCCGATTGCTGTCGCTGCTGCAATTGCTACTGTATTGCCGCTCGTATTTCCGTCGTTAAAGCCATTGGAAAATACCGAATTACCTGCATTCAAAGCGCATCTTATTGTTGCGATGTTAGCGTACAGTCTGTTGACAATTGCTGCGTTGCACGCCATTTTAATGACAGTTGTCGAATATCAGCTGCATCATCCAGCTGCGCCTTTGCTGACTAATCTGCCGCCTTTGCTGGTCATGGAAAAGCTGTTGTTCAGAATTATCTGGATCGGGTTTGTGTTGCTGACCTTGACATTGCTCAGCGGGGTAATTTTTTCAAAAGAAGTTTTTGGCCAACCGGTGACATTTTCTCATAAAACATTATTTGGATTTATTTCCTGGGGAACATTTGCTGCCTTGCTCGTCGGACGGCGGTTTTACGGCTGGCGTGGCAGGCTTGCGATTCGCTGGACGTTGACGGGGTTTGTGATGTTGTTGCTGGCGTATATTGGCAGTAAATTTGTACTTGAAATTATTCTGAACCGCTAGCTATTGATAACAGTGCATAATTAGGAAATACTGTGTAATCTGCCAACTATGGCAAACGGTACGTATTCTGGTATGAACTTGTTCTTGTGGTCTTGTCCTTTTGATCTTAGCTGCTGAATCTTTCAGAGATTATAGACTATGGAATTTTTAAAACAGCAATTACGATTCGAAATGCATCAGAAGAATTACAACAACAATTGTTCGTGCTTAATCCTGTTGAAATTGTGTGTTGTTGTGTATGTCATGCATCTGTCCGGGTGTGCTTCAATCGAAACGCCAATGGAGGAAGTGCCGGATAACGGGGAAGTGCTGCTCAAAGAAGATCAACTGCGTGTAATAGAAAACCAGCAACAAAGAATTAAAGAGCTGGAACAGCAACTGGCAGAAAAAAATGTAGAGATCAAGCAAAAGAGTATTCGTGAAAAAGAGCAGGAACAGGTTATAGAAGCAGCGACTCATGAAATTACACGAACTCAGATTAAGCTGCATCGGCTGGCCACCCGATCCAGCTCCGCTTCCTTGATTGCTGAAGCGGAAGTTGCCATGGATGCATTAAAACGACAGGCTGGTAGCGCGTCTGATGTGCAGTTACAAGTGCAGGCGCAACAATTATTAGATGCCGCTGGGTTGTATTTTTCTCAAGATGATTATGCTTCTGCGACGCATTATGCATCTCAGTCGGTTGAGTTCATTAATATGATTGCCGACGCCAATCGGGAATTGCCTAACCGGCCTACAGTGGCTTTTAACTTACCTATCCGATTGCAAACGATTGCCAATGCAAATTTGCGCCAGACTCCAGCAATGCATGCTGTTGTCAGAACTGTGTTGAAAAAGGGCGTATATCTGACAGCGACTGCTTATCAGGGGAATTGGCTGAGAGTTCAAACAGAAAATAACATGCAAGGATGGGTATCCAACACATTGATAAAAGTGTTGGCAGTGGACGGTGAGTTTTAGATATCCGAGCCAACAACACGCGCCTGGTTACGGCCGGCTTTTTTGGCTTCATATAACGCACTGTCCGCCCGGGTTATAAGATCGGTGGGTGATGTATCTTCGAGTTCTGACTGTGCAATCCCAATACTCAGCGTGACGTTGATTGATTTGTTGATGACGCTGCAAAATATTTCGGATACTTGAGTACGAATACGTTCAGCCGTAATCGTGGCTTCTTTTGCGGTTGTTTCGGTTAAGACGATGATGAATTCGTCACCACCATAACGTGCGGCAAAATCAATTGAACGAATGGATTGTGTCAATACTTTGGAGACTGTTGCAAGTATTTCATCGCCGGCGATATGGCCAAGGGTGTCGTTGAGTTCCTTAAAGTAGTCAATATCGATCATGAGAATGGCAAAAGGCCGTTTGTTGCGGTGCGATCTGGAGAGTTCATTACTAATAATATGGTCCAGTTTGCTGCGATTGTAGAGTCCGGTAAGACTATCAGTTACACACAGTTTCTCAAGTAACTGATTTTTAACCTTTAATTCTTCGTTTGCGGTAAGAATCTCAGCCTGACTCCGACGCAGCTTTTCTGTCATATGGTTGAACATTTGCGCAAGCTTTCCTAATTCGTCCTTTCGAGTAACGGTTGTTAAAGGAATATCAAGATTCCCTTTAACGATCTGATCCGTTGCGTTAATTAGACGTTGCAGGGGCATTACGATTGACCGTCCCAGATAAATTGCAATAGCTGCCACGATGAGAATGGATGCACAGACCAGAATTAGAAAAAGATTACGTTGTGCTATTCTTGCGGCATAGACATCTTCATATTCTCTTCCCGCGATAATGGTTACCGGTAGTATGCCGACTGTTTGCGCAAGACCAATAACTTGTTTGTTTGAAAAATCCTGAAAATGGAACAATTCACCTGGATTATTCACCAAAGATTGGTAAATGGAGGGACTCAGCTGTGCGGTTTGATCAATTGCTCTGTGGCTGTTCAATAAAAGCCGGCCACCGGTATCCAATATAAGAATCTCTCCACGCGAAGACTTGATTGGATCTTCCAGTTTGGGTTTGATCGATTGCAAATCATAGGTCAATACCAATTGTCCCAAGATAAAGTTTTCATAGGATAAAATCGGTAAAGCAATGCTGACCGTTACTGTATCAAACTGTTCATTCATGAACGGCGGCAAAATGAAGCTCTGTTGAGGCGAATCAAGACTGATCAGGTTGTTGAGTAATGATTTATTGAGAAACGACTGATCTGAGCTGCTTGCAATAATTTCCTGCTGCGTATCAATCACCGTTAGTTCCAGAAATGTGTCGAGCTTTGCATGAACCAGGCGTAAATAGCTGGCAAGCATGTCGGGTGATTGTATCTTTTTTTCACTTTGCAGATTTGCAGCGCTCGCGAGAACTTCGATTGTGATTCTAGAGGTTGTCAGCGAGCTGGCCTCATGAATACTCCGATTGATCCATGAAACGAGTTCACTGCTGGCATGATTGGCGAGCGTGCGTAATTCCCGCGTAAGATTCTCCCTGATTGAGCTTTCATTCTGATGAAATGAAAGCAATCCCAGTACAAGTGAAGGTATCAGTGTCGCTAGTAAAGCGAAGACGAAAATTTTACTTTTGATACTTTTCAATGAAATTACCTTGTTCGGGAGAAAATCCAGGCTAATTTATAGCTTAACCTGGTAATTCCAATTCAGAGAAAACAGGGGTAAAACCCCCTTTTATTTGTCTATTTAGACGGGCTAATCATTAAGCTGTTTGCAGCGCTTCCGGATGACGATCCGGATAGTTGCCCATTTGATATCCTTGCCAGAGTCTGTTTGCAATAAATGTTGCAATTGTATTAGCATGCTGTTCCAAAGCTGTATTTCCCAGTTCATGCGTCGTTTGTTTGAAGAGTGACAGCCAGCGGAGAAACAGTTCAGCTGACAAATCCGGTAACGCAATATGTTTGGGCATCGGTGCGCCACGGAAACGGCTCGTGCCACGCAACTGTGCAGACCAGAAATTGGTCATTTGAATGAAATGCGCATCCCAGTCGATAACATGTGCTTCAAAAATAGGTCCAAGAGAAGGATCCTTTCTGGCTTTGGCATAAAATTCGTGCACCAGCTTTGAGATTTCATCTTCAGTATATAAATCCGGATTGGATATTGGGAGAGGTGATTGATTCATAATAAGTATAAAAAACGAAAAAAATGAGTTATTTACTGTTTAATTGATTTGCGAGATTTGTGTCTCAGTACTGTCTGAGATTAATTATACGCACAATAAGTTTCCAAATAGATATACACTTAAAATAATAAATGAAATGTTAAATGTTTTGTGGCTCAAGCTGCCAATGTGAATGCGGTAATGTATCGCATCGGTGCATAAACGTTACGTATAAGGAGTGGAATAAAATTTTAACTGATCGACCGGATCATTATTTTATATCAATTGCAGGCGTTTGTTTTAGATCCTATGGCCATGCTATGGTTGATTCAAGCATGCTGATTCATGTTTTGATTGAAAAGTGAATCGGATACGAGGTGCTCATTTATGAAAAATCTGTACGGTAAGGCATTACTGGATGATCCGTCATGCACGAAATCAACCGCATTTACCCGTGAGGAACGACAGAAATATGGCTTACGGGGACTTTTGCCTTACGATGTTGCCAATATAAGCAAACAAAAAGAACGTGCGCTTGAAAATATGCGCCGTAAGACGAATGATATTGAAAAATATATTTTTCTGAACGCACTGCTGGAGCGTAATCAGCGGCTCTTCTACCGCATCATGATCGATCATATGGAAGAGATTATGCCGCTGGTTTATACCCCGACGGTTGGAGAGGCATGTAAAGAGTTTGCGCATATTTTCAGAAGACCGCAGGGTTTTTATATTACGCCGGAAGATCGAGGGGATATCGAGACTATTTTAGGCAATTGGCCCGAAAAGGATGTTCGTGTCATTGTCGTGACTGACGGTGGGCGCATATTGGGTTTGGGCGATCTGGGGGCTAACGGGATGGGTATACCGATCGGCAAAATCGCTCTATATGTCGCGTGTGCCGGTATTCATCCGCAACATTGCATGCCAGTCATGCTTGACGTCGGTACCAATAATCAAGCCTTACGGGAAGATCCGCTTTATCTGGGTTATCCTCACCCCCGTCTGGAAGGTGAATCCTATAACGCGTTAGTGGACGAATTTGTGCAAGCTGTTCAGATGCGTTTTCCAAAAGCACTCATTCAGTTTGAAGATTTTCTGACACCCAATGCATTCAGGTTTCTCGACCACTATGGTCCAAGCGTACGTTGTTTTAACGATGATATACAGGGCACTGCCGCAGTGACATTGGCGGGTGTTTATACCGCATCCCGTATCACACAAAAGAAATTTTCTGATATGCGTATTATGTTTCTGGGTACAGGTTCTGCTGCCGGTGGTACCGCGGAATTAATGGTTGCAGCATTCTGTGATGAAGGCCTCGGTGTGCAGCAGGCCCGGCAGCACATCTGGTTTGTTGACCGGAATGGATTGGTTGTATCGACCAATGAGGCCATCAAACCACGCATTCGGCCCTTTGCGCATTCACACCCGCCCTGCGGTTTTGTGGACGCCATTGCGGCCGTTAAACCCGATGTATTGATTGGTGCTACGGGGGTGGCGGGTACCTTTACCGAAGCAGTGGTTCGCAAAATGGCTGAAGTGAATGAACGCCCCGTAATCATTGCGTTATCCAACCCGACATCGCACACCGAGTGTACTGCTGAAGAAGCATACCGATGGAGCGATGGGCGTGTTATTTTTGCCAGTGGCAGCCCTTTTAAACCGGTGCAATATGAAACACATTGTTTTGAACCGGCGCAAGGTAACAACGCCTATATTTTTCCGGGGATCGGACTGGGTATCTATGCCAGTTCGGGGCGATTGATTACGCAAAGAATGTTTTTGTCGGCAGCAAAAGTGCTATCAGAATTGGTGAATAATGCTGAAATCAGGAGAGGGGCCGTGTATCCGTCGTTAAAGCGGGTCAGAGATGTATCTAAAGCCATAGCGGTATCCGTTTGTGAGGTCGCTTTGCATGAAGGACTGGTTAACGGGAAGTTGCCGGACACGCTGGATGATTATATTCAATCGTTGATGTATGAACCGATCTACTAGCGCTTGTTTTCAGTTCTGATATGCCTCTTCACGTCGAAGAATCGATTGGAATGATTAAAATGTGTTAGCCAAATAAATTAATAACACCATCCAATCCTACATGCGTAATGGTGTAGGTGGCTTTTTCCTGTACCACAGGTTTTGCGTGAAAGGCAATACTGGTGCCGGCTATGGCCATCATATCGAGATCATTGGCGCCGTCACCAATAGCAATGACTTGGTCATGCCGAATGCCGAGTTCTTTGCATACATTTTTGATTGCTTCAGCCTTGCTTTCCCGGCCAAGAATCTTTCCCACTAATTTTCCGGTAAGCCTGTTACCCTTGATTTCGAGGGTATTTGCAAAAGCGTAGTCGAGATTCAGTCTTGTCTTGATGCGATCAGTAAAAAAAGAGAAACCGCCCGAAATAACCATTGTTTTTATACCGGTGTTGCGTGCCTTTCCAAGCAGGATTTCAGCGCCGGGGCTGAGTCTTACACGTTCGTCATAAACTTTCTGAAGCACATCAGCGTGCAAATCTGCCAGCAGCGCAGTGCGTTGCGTAATGCTTTCTTCAAAGCTGATCTCCCCGCGCATGGTTTGCAGTGTTATTTCAGAAACCTGCGGTTTGATCTGATGCATGTCCGCTACCTCATCAATGGTCTCAATGGCGAGCAGCGTTGAATCCATATCCATGGCGATCAATCTGAAATCGGAGAAACATTTGTGAGCATCCACAAAAGCGTAATCCAGATTCGCTTCGGCGCAATATTCGGCAACCCCTGTTTGCTGCTGAACATTTTTAAGTCTAAAAGCCTCTCCTGTGATTCTTTCAATCTGATCCGCTGCGGACAGTTTCGCGAGCGCGCGTAAATCGCTGTTTTCGATTTCAATACCCTGAATTATGAGATGCATCCGTGATGTTGAGTGTGATTTGTAATGGCGTTGATTTTATCAGTTTAATGAACAAAGATCAGGATCGATTCCATTCAACGATGCGATTGCGCCCCTCTTTTTTTGCAGTCAGGAGCGCGGAGTCAGCAGCTTTGATTAAGTCGATAGCGTTTTCAAAATGGTGATGTTTATCTTTTAGGCAGGATGCAATGCCGAATGAGGCTGTGATTCTGATAGCTGTGCCGTCATCCGTTTTTAGTGTACTTGCCGTGATGGCATCTTTCAGACGGTGAGCGACGGTTCTCGCTGCTGCCAGTGATGTGCCCGGCAGAATTAATACAAACTCTTCGCCGCCGTAACGGCAAAAAAAATCGCCTTCCCGGATCTGTTGAACGATGACCTGAGAAAATGAAGTCAGAATGTTGTCTCCGGCGACATGACCATATGTATCATTGATTTTCTTAAAATGATCGATATCGATCATGACTATTGTCAGTGGTAAGTGATGCTGTATAGAAAGATGGAATTCGCGCTGTATTTTTTCATCAAAAAAATTTCTGTTCATTGCGCCGGTTAACCCGTCATGTTGCGTTTTCTCTTCGAGTTCCTTTACTTTGGTTACCGTCTGCAAAGCCAGTAATTCTTTCGCTTCGTCCAGAATGTGCGCGATTTCGGATGGTGAGTTAAAAGTGATCTCAAACAAGTCTTCCATGGAACTCAATCTATCGGTCATGGAATCAAAAACTTCCAATAGTGTTTCTGAATCAATATCAAGCCATGTGCGGGCCGAGCGAATCAAATTGCTTAAATTTTCAGGTTTGTGTGGAGTCAGAAAATATTCCGCCAGATAACGTGAGACTGCGGCGCAGGAATACAGATTGGGTATCGATACTGATTGATGCGGTCCTGGCTGATAATGGCTGGCGATGCAGGATAAAGCGATGTGATCCGGTATGCGCCATTGTTTCAGAAGCGTATAACCGACTTCGTCATGCCCCGATCCCAGTGACACGCGTTCATTGATCAGTAAGGTATCATGATCATTTGTGGAGGTATAAATAGGTCCGTATTCTTCCGGTGCGATGGCGATATAAGCAAGAATACCGATATCCTGTAATAATCCCGCCAAAAATAAATCATCAAGAAATTGCAGGTCCAGTTTTTCACCCAGTGTACGACAGGCGAGTGCTGATGCAATAGCGCGCCGCCAGAATTGCGTATTGTCGATTATGGTGTTGCCTTTTACCGGGTCCTTAATAAATGTGTTGGTCAGTGAAAACGAGAGTGCAATGACGATCACTGTATGCGTACCCAGAATACTGATTGCCTGTCGGATATTGGAAGCTGACCGGCGGGATTTGTAAAGCGGCGAATTGGCCATTTTAAGTATTTTTGCTGAAAGCGCCGGGTCATGAATGATGTATTTGCATATATCATCAAGATTGATATCCGGGTCATTGGCCAGTTCTATAACTTTAATGGCAATTGCGGGTAATGTGGGAAGCGTTTTGCAGTGACGTAGTTGGTTGGCTAAATGTTCGTTCACAGTGTGAATCTCATTCGTTTCTGAATCAGAGTATTCTTTATCGGTGTTTGTGTAGGAATTATACGCTTAATTAAAGTTTGTATTATAGGTGTTATCTTACAAAATTATTGCAAACATAATTGACTGTTTTTTTTGTATACGATGATATAGTATCCAGTGCGTGTGACTCTTGATGCAAAGCAGATCATTTTATTTTTTGTATGTGAACCCAATAATAGTCGTTGGTCAGAATAAAGGAGTGAGTTGTGGAATTTGGAATTAAAGTGACGACCCCGGATAAACAGCGTGGCGCATGTATTGTAGTCGGTGTTTTTGAGTCAAGGAAAATGACCGATGCAGCAAAAGAATTGGATAATCTTTCCGGGGGATATATCAAAGACATCATCAATCAGGGTGATCTTGAAGGCAAAATCAACACGACTTTACTGTTACATAAGATTCCAAATGTCCAAAGCAAACGCGTACTGCTTGTCGGATTGGGCAAAGAGCAGGAGTTTAAAGATCATGTTTTTGTCAATGCTGTACAAACAGTATTTCGTACACTGCACAGCACGGGGATTACGGATTGTGCATTATTTTTGGCGGATCTTCTGTTAAATAACCGTGATATTACCTGGAAAGTGACGCAAATTGCAAAACTGGCCGTTGAGAGTAACTATCGTTTCGATCAACTCAAAAGTAACCCGGAAGAGAATAAAAAGTCTTTACGTAAAATAACCATCTGTATGAGCAATCGTGAAGATTTGACTGCAGGTGAAACGGCGCTCAGTCAGGGGGCGGCCATTGCACACGGGATGAGTTTGACCAAGGATCTCGGGAATCTCGCGCCCAATATTTGCACCCCCAGTTACCTGGCCGATCAGGCCAAGGAACTTGCCAAGACGTATAAGCTCAAGGCGACCATTCTCGACAAGAAAGAAATGGAAAAACAGAAAATGGGCGCTTTGCTTGCTGTTGCGCGCGGCAGTCATCAACCCCCCAAACTGATCGCCTTGGAATATCAGGGTGCCGGGAAGAAAGAAAAACCGGTTGTTCTGGTAGGTAAGGGCGTGACCTTCGACACAGGGGGAATTTCACTGAAGCCTGCCGCTGATATGGATGAAATGAAATTCGATATGAGTGGTGCGGCAAGCGTGCTGGGCACGATAAAAGCAATAGCCGAAATGAATCTTCCGATCAATGTGGTAGGGATCATTCCGACTACAGAAAATATGCCGGGAGGCAGCGCAACAAAACCTGGCGATGTGGTTACCAGCATGTCCGGCCAGACGATTGAAGTGCTCAATACCGATGCAGAAGGCCGTTTGATACTTTGTGACGCATTGACTTACGCGGAGCGCTATGATCCAGAGATTGTGATCGATATTGCTACACTGACAGGCGCCTGCGTCATTGCGTTGGGAAATATCGCTACCGGTTTGATGAGCAACGATGAATCCCTGGCGCAGGAAGTGATCAAAGCCGGTGAACAATCCGCTGATCGTGTCTGGCAATTGCCGTTATGGGACGATTATCAGGAGTTGCTGAAAAGCAATTTTGCGGATATGGCGAATATCGGCGGTCGTGCGGGCGGTACGATTACAGCTGCATGCTTTTTGTCGCGATTTACCAAAAAATACCGATGGGCGCACCTCGATATTGCCGGTACAGCATGGAAATCCGGTAAGGAGAAAGGCTCAACCGGCAGACCGGTACCTTTATTGACGCAGTTTTTGATCAATCGGGCCGCCGCGGTCGCTAAAACATGATACATGCGGTTTGGAACAGCTTGAAATGTGCCGTGCTGATGAGGCGTGATGACCGAGATCGTTTTTTATTCAGGAGCCGCTGACAAATTACACGTGGTATGCCGGCTTTGTGTCAAGGCATTGACCCAAAGTGCGCGGGTAATGATTTATACGACCGATACAGCAGCACTGGAGAAAATTGACAAGCTGCTTTGGACCTACCAACAGACCAGTTTTTTACCGCATTGTTCAATTGATGATGACGAAAAACTGGTCAAATCAACCCCTATTATTCTCAGCAATCGGGTTTCTCCGGTACAGGGCTGCACTGTGCTGATCAATCTTGATGCACAATGCCCACAGATGATTGAATCATTTGATCGCGTTATCGAAATTGCGAGTGTGTCGCATGAAGACAGACTATCGGCCCGCGATCGTTACCGTTTTTACAAACAGGCCGGGTATGCGCTGCAGCATCATGATTTAACAGGACAGTGATCTTTTATGCACAGCGCGGACAAATCTGAAAAGTCTGAATTGGAACTCGAGAATGAAAAGATTCTTGAAAAGTTTAATTTCCTGATTGAAAAGTATCATCAACCTGACAGCGTGGTAAACGAAATACATGAGCTGATCGATGCAGACAATATACCTGTATTAACCGAAACCGTCAGATTGCGATCGAAGAATGTGCAGCCGGAATTTGGCGAATTGTCGCCGTTGCGCTTGTTGCTTGACGCTGCATTACATGATGCGCATATTGATCTGAATTACGCAGACCGTCAGGCGCTGGTGCAGGCATTGGAAAACCGCATTGTGGTGCAGGAAAAAGATACCTCAGGAGAAGACGCGGCATTTTAATCTCAAGTATCGAAGCAAATGCAAACACAATCAAAACTGTAAAGCATGGTTTGCATGCCTGCTTCATCCCTTATAATGGCAGACTTTTGTTTGATACTTCTACAATTAAATAATTATCTTTTACATGGAACTTGCAAAAAGTTTTGATCCCAGGCAAATAGAAAATCGCTGGTATTCGGTCTGGGAAGCAGCCGGATATTTCCAACCCAAAAGTACAGAAGTGAGTGATCCCACCGGGGCCTATTGCATTATGCTGCCGCCACCGAATGTGACAGGCACGCTGCATATGGGACATGCCTTCCAGCATACGCTGATGGACGCCCTGACGCGTTATCATCGTATGAAAGGCGATAATACGCTGTGGCAGCCCGGTACCGATCATGCCGGCATCGCGACGCAAATCGTCGTTGAGCGTCAGCTGGATCAGTTGAATATCGACCGCCGTGAGCTTGGGCGGGAAGCATTTCTTGAGCGTGTGTGGCAGTGGAAAGAAGAGTCGGGGTCAACCATTACCCGCCAGATGCGGCGCCTGGGTACATCGTGTGACTGGACGCGCGAGCACTTTACGATGGATGCTGCACTGTCGCGCGCCGTAACGGAAGTGTTTGTGCGTCTCTATCGCGAAGGACTGATTTATCGTGGCAAGCGGCTGGTGAATTGGGATCCGGTACTGCAGACCGCGGTTTCCGATCTGGAAGTGATTGCTACGGAGGAAAATGGATCATTATGGCATATCCGTTACCCGCTGGAACTGGGTGATGGCAGAATTGCTGCGGATGAAGCGGTTGTTGTGGCCACAACACGCCCGGAAACCATGCTCGGGGACGTTGCCGTTGCAGTGCATCCCGAAGATAAACGGTATCAGCATCTGATTGGGCGTCATGTACGTCTTCCGCTATGTGAGCGTAGTATTCCGGTTATCGCAGATAGTTATGTGGACCCTGAGTTCGGCACGGGGTGCGTTAAAATTACCCCGGCGCATGATTTTAATGATTACCAAATGGGGCAGCGCCATCATCTTGTGCCGATTAATATTTTTACACTGGATGGCAAAATCAATGACCTTGCGCCAGAGGAATACCAGGGGATGGATCGCTTTGACGCCAGAAAAAAAATTATTGCCGATCTCGAGTTGCAGAATTATCTGGTTGAGACCAAACCCCATAAATTGATGGCGCCGCGCGGTGATCGAACCAGCACGATTATCGAGCCGATGCTGACTGACCAATGGTATGTGTCGATGGAAGGTATGGCAAAGCGGGGTCTTGAAGCGGTGGCTGATGGTCAGGTTAAATTTACGCCGGAAAACTGGACGTACGTCTACAATCAGTGGCTGGAAAATATTCAGGACTGGTGTATTTCACGGCAATTGTGGTGGGGGCATCGTATTCCGGCCTGGTACGACGAAGATGGCAATATTACTGTTGCGCATAGTCTCGAGGAAGCCCGGCAGCTTTCAGGTAAGACCAATCTGCACCAGGATGAGGATGTATTGGATACCTGGTTTTCTTCAGCATTGTGGCCGTTCTCAACATTGGGCTGGCCGGATGAGACTGCCGAACTGAAAACGTTTCTGCCGACATCGGTTTTAATTACCGGTTTTGATATTATTTTCTTCTGGGTCGCGCGTATGGTGATGATGTCACTGCATTTCACCGGTAAGGTGCCATTCCGCGAAGTCTATATCACCGGTTTGATTCGTGATGCGGAAGGCCAGAAAATGAGCAAGTCCAAAGGTAATGTGCTCGATCCCCTGGATCTGATTGACGGTATTTCCCTGGATGCGCTGATCGCCAAACGTACCACAGGACTCATGAACCCCAAACAGGCCGAGTCGATCGAAAAAACGACCCGCAAGCATTTCCCGGATGGCATACCGGCTTTTGGCACGGATGCACTGCGTTTTACTTTCGCCAGTCTGGCATCGCACGGGCGCGATATCAAGTTTGATCTGCAGCGCTGTGAAGGTTATCGCAATTTCTGTAACAAATTATGGAATGCGACACGTTATGTACTGATGAATTGCGAAGGACAGGATACCGGCCTGGATGCGGATCTGCCATGTACTTATTCGGATACGGATCAATGGATAATCAGTCGATTGCAGCAGGCCGAAAGTGCGGTTGCGCAGGCTTTTGCGAATTATCGCTTTGATTGGGTGGCCCGGGAGGTTTATGAGCTGGTCTGGGATGAATATTGCGATTGGTATGTTGAACTGGCTAAGGTACAACTCAACAATCCGGATGAATCGATACAACGCGCAACACGTAAAACGCTGGTACGCGTATTGGAAGCCATGTTACGCCTTGCGCATCCGGTTATTCCTTTTATCACTGAAGAACTCTGGCAGAAGATTGCACCTCTGGCCGGAAAATCCGGTGACAGTATTATGTATCAGGCTTATCCGGTAGCGGATGACACCAAAATAAACCCGCAGGCAATAGAACGCGTCCATTTGCTTAAAACGATGGTGAATGCCTGCCGGACGCTGCGCGGCGAGATGAATCTGTCACCTGCGCAAAAAGTACCGTTGCTGGCAGCGGGTGATCAACGCATGCTGGTTGCTTTTTCCCCTTATTTGTCGTCTTTAGTCAAGTTGTCTGAGATTGAAATTTTAACGGATGGATTGCCTGATGCGGATGCACCGGTATCCATAGTGGATGATTTCAAGCTGATGCTGCGCGTCGAGATTGATGTCGAAGCGGAACGGGACCGTTTGAATAAGGAAATTACCCGTGTGACGGGTGAAATCGCCAAAGCTGAAAGCAAGTTATCCAATGCGAATTTTGTCGAACGTGCACCGGTAAATGTGGTTGAGCAGGAGAAAGAACGCTTAGTGGCCTTTAATTCACGGCTAAACAGCCTGAATGCACAGTTGAAAAAATTATTAGGGTGAGGGGGTGTGGTTCACAAAAGCCTGGCTATCGTGCTGACCGAACCGTCCGAATAGGTATTGAAATTACAAATTGCAGAAGGTGAGTTCGAAAGTGACATCCTTCTCGTAAACTTTTACGCGCTGACCGGATTGCGACGGTATAAAACGGATATTTAACGCGTATTTGTTCGCGCTGATTTCAGGAACGCAGGGAAAATCCTCACTGACACTGACGCGCAGCATGTGCGCGGTATAGTCTGCGCTCGGTTGTTGGAAAATACCATGATGAGCAACACAGTGCGTTGTTTTGCCGCTGCTTCTCAGCAAGTAAAGCACGATACCGAATGCGTTGCGTATGGGCAGTAACGGTGCCAGCCATTCGTTAAAGTCTTTACGGCGCAAAGCCGGATCCAGATTCAGCCAGTAATGATATGAAGGCAGATCAAATTCGCAGACGCCTCCGGGAATGCTGGTGCGCTGCTTGATGGTCATAAGCCACTCGTTATCGCGCAGATGCTCGCCCACTTTACCTGAAATTTCCAGCATGGAACGGAATGTCGTTTGTATGTTTTGAAGCACATTTTCCAGTGCCGTTTCGGAAATATTCGGATTCTTGCGCATTCCTTCGAGGATCTGTTTCTGACGCTCCAGCTCCTGGAGTAAGTCGGATTTGATATCGGCACGCGTGGTGATTTCCAGAGCTTCAAAAAGCGTCATTAATGAGGCATGATGCTGCATTGGAGAATCTTTAGCTGAAAAGAAATCTATTCTTTTGAACAGATCTTCGAGTCTTAACAGCGTGCGGATACGCTCATTGAGGGGGTGTTCGTAGCAGATCACAATGGATTCTTTTCTCAGTAGTAAAAATATCGAATCTTGCCTTATGCAGTGAAAATATACAAATGAAAATTTTTGCCTGATTAACCATCATCGCGCAAAGCATTTGATGCGACTTGTTATGAATTCGTACATTCTGAGGTTGCATGTCATTCTCCTGTGTTTTACAAAATGGTATTTGACGGAACCGGGAGACTGATTGAACCAGCGAAGTGATTGTTTATAGTGTTGGAGAGTGCAATGAAGGTGAGTAAAACAATACAATGAACTCAACAGGAATGTTGTCAACCGGAAAACCGGCTGACAGTTATATTTTGGTATCACTCCAGGAAGGCTTCTTTGACTTTTTCTTCCATCGGCGGACGCATGCCGGCTTTGCGGCCTTCGGCCAAAGCTTCTTCGGGATCGGTGCCTTTGCTGATGAGATAACTTGCCCAGATCGCACCTGCGCGATTACCTGATCCACAGTGGACCAAGACCGGTTTGGGTGATTGTTCGATGGCTTTGGTGAATGCCTCCAGGTGATCTTGACTGATATTGGCAACAGTCATCGGAATATTGACGTAAATCATCCCGGCAGCTTCCACCAGTGCTTTTTCTTCGCGCGTACCTTCGTTAGCGGTGCGCATATCAATGACGGTTCTAAAACCATGTGCGGCCAACATTGGCGCGCCGCCATCGCCGATCAATCCGGATGTGGCAATTTGGGGTGCCGCGCGATTATAGTTTTGAACTGTACTGACCTGGTGTCCGAATGGAATTCGATCCGCAAATGACAAACCTGAATACAGTGCAAGTAATATGGCAAATGTTGTGACAAAGTGTTTCATAATAAGCCTCATTCTCGAAATATATGGTAGTAATTGTTGTTGTACCTATCTGTATAAAGATGATAAGACAAAATCTTTCATGTTTGTAGCGTTTTGACCCGCATGCACGAAAGAATCCGGCCATTGGAATATTATGTCTTTCTTTTCAGTATTTTTCTGATCCCATGGTAATGATTTTTGTTGCAGCGGGTTTAGAATAGTTGATCTTTCAAGCTTTGAGAGGTACCGCCAAAATCGTGGGTATATTCATTTAATAGGGGTGGCAGCTGTTCACGAAAAAAATACTCCGTTATGCCATTTGACGTTACTCTCAGACCGGTACTCGGATCAATTCTTTCGACCAGGATACCTTCTGGCGGTGTATATTTTGCAATAGGTATGTCTTTTAAAGCGGCGCTCATATACTGCATCCAGATCGGCAGGGCAACGCGTCCTCCGGTTTCGTTAGTGCCTAATGATTGCGGTTCGTCATAGCCAATCCAGGCGACTGCGACCAGATCTTTCTGAAAACCGCAAAACCACGCGTCGATAAAATTGCTGGTCGTACCTGTTTTTCCGGCGAGATCACTTCTCCCCAGCTGTTTTGCACGCACAGCGGTGCCATAGCGGATAACGTCTTGCATCATGCTCGTCATAATGAATGCATTACGTGGATCGATGACACGGGTCGCGCCGTTGGATGGTGTTTTGGGGTGAGTTACTTCGAGAATATTGCCCTGTTCGTCTTCAATACGTTTGATGAAATACGGCTGGATACGGTAGCCCTGGTTGGCAAAAACAGCATAACCCGACGCCATTTGCAGTGGTGTTACAGAACCGGATCCCAGCGCCATGGGAAGGTATGGCGGGTGTTTATCTGCATCGAATCCGAACCGGGTAATATAGTCCCGTGCATATTGTAAATCGATGGCTTGTAAAATTCTTATTGACGCCAGATTTTTGGATTTGGCAAGCGCTTCACGCATGCGCATCGGCCCGCCATACTTGCCGTCAAAATTTCTGGGCTCCCATGATTTGCTGCCTGTCTGAGCTGCACTGAAGGAAAGCGGAGCGTCATTAATGATCGTTGCAGCGGTGAATCCTTTTTCGAGTGATGCGGAATAAATAAATGGCTTGAAACTGGAACCCGGCTGGCGCCAGGCTTGAGTGACATGATTGAACTGATTGAGATGGAAATCAAAACCACCTACTAACGCCCGCACGGCACCATCATGCGGATCAAGGGAAACCAGGGCGGCTTCGACTTTCGGCAGTTGCGTGACATGCCATTTTTTCTCAGCGTCCTGTTGAATATGGATGATCGCTCCGGGGCTGATGTATCGTTTATCGGTGTGCTTTTTCTCGCTGAGAAATTTCTCTACGAATTTCAATCCATCGGCCTTAATATGGAGAAGCTGACCGCCTTTTGTATAGGCCTGTATTTCCCTGTTTTTTACTGTAAGAACAACGGCAGGAATAATACCTCCGCTGTCGCTGACGTCATCGAGTGCTTCATCGAATGCTTTTTCCGTATCAGTGCCGTATTTCATCGGATCAATATAGCCAACCGGCCCGCGGTAGCCTCTTCGTTTGTCATATTCCAGCACATTAACGCGTAATGACTGGTGTGCGGCTGCCTGATCGCGTTTTCTTATGGTGGTATAGACTCTGATGCCCCGGCTATAGGTTTCTTCCTGTAGCCGGTCATAAATAACCTGTCTTGCCATCTCAGCGACATAATCTGCCGGCATTGCAAATTCCCGAGCCTGCTTTACGACTGGAACAGGCTGTTTTTCTAATTGCTGATATTCCTGCTCGGAAATATGATTGAGTTTCAGTAATCTTCCCAGAACATAAATCTGCCTTGTTTTTGCACGTTTGGGATTAATAACGGGATTGAAGCTTGAAGGCGCTTTGGGGAGACCGGCGAGCATTGCGGCTTCTGCCATGGTGATCTCCTGCAGCGATTTGCCGAAGTATGTTTGGGCAGCCGCTGCGAAGCCATAGCTGCGCTGACCGAGGTAGATCTGATTGACATAGAGTTCCAGTATCTTATCCTTGGATAAGTTGCGCTCGATTTTAAATGCGAGCAAAGCTTCGCTGAATTTTCTCGTCAGGGTTTTTTCGCGTGTCAGGAAAAAATTTCTGGCTACCTGCATGGTAATGGTGCTTGCGCCCTGTCGTACACCACCGGCAACAAAATTAGAATAGGCCGCACGCAGTACGCCTAAATAATCAACGCCACTGTGTTCATAAAAACGGTCGTCTTCAGCAGCCAGTATAGCCTGCTTAAGCTGTTCCGGCACTTCCTGAATAGTAACCAGATCGCGCCGTTCGGCACCAAATTCACCGATCATCAATCCTTCGTCACTATATATACGCAAAGGTATTTTGGGGCGATAGTCAGTAAGCACTTGAAGAGATGGTAATGAAGAATAGGTCACCAATGCAGCAAAAACAAGCATGAGTAAACCGATTACACCCGTACCAACCACAAAAATAAAAAAATAATAAAGCCAGCGAGTGATCATGAAAGCCGGTTAAAAGTTAATGAAATTTTAATTGAGAAAGAATTTTGGGGGGTATATATCCCTTTTTTCCATAAATCGTATTTTTGTAAGTCTGTCAGAATTGCCATCAGATTGTTGGTTGCGAGCAGAAGCGGTTAAATATGCAAATGTGTTTCATGCATTTTAAGCTGTTTTGTGAATTAACATTTTCGTGAGTATCGCCTCAAATAAAACAATGTTCAAGGGAAAATTTGATATCAATCTCGACTTCATGAAAATAAAGTCTCCATCGCTGATAGGTGTTGATATCAGTTCCTCTTCAGTGAAAATGGTTGAATTATCCAAGGTTGGCAAAGGAAAAGGAAGCTTTCGCGTTGAACGCTATGTGATTGAACCACTGGCAGTTCATGCAATGCAGGATGGCAGCATTGTTGATCTGGAGTCGGTAGGTGGAAGCATAAAACAGGGTTGGAAACGATTAAGTTCCAGATGTAAGAATATTGCATTGGCGCTGCCTTCGTCAGATGTGATTACCAAGAAAATTATCGTGCCGGCAGGACAGCGTGAGGAGGATCTTGAATTTCAGGTGGAGAATGAAGCCAGTCAGTACATTCCTTTTGTACTTAATGAGGTTAATCTGGATTTCCAAGTACTTAATTCGCCATCCAGAAATCCTGATGAAGTAGAAGTATTGATAGCGGCATCACGTAAAGAAAAGGTGGAAGATCGTGTGGCGGCTGCTTTAATGGCAGGACTGAAAACTGTCGTGATGGATGTTGAGCCCTATGCTGCACAAGCCGCTTTTGAATTGATAAAAAACCAATTGCCTGACAGCGGTGATAATCAGATTGTGGCACTTGTCGATATTGGCGCAACGGTTATGAAAACCAATGTGTTTCATAACGGTGAGTCAGTGTATATGCGTGATCAGCCTTTTGGCGGTGATCAGCTGACTCAGGAGATACATAACCAATTTAATTTGTCTCTGGAAGATTCAGAAAAGGCTAAGCGAAGTGGTAGCCTGCCGGAGAACTATAAGACAGATGTTTTAAATCCATTCTGTGAAACACTGGCCATTGAAGTCATGCGTGCCATTCAGTTTTTTTACACTTCTACGCAATATACTGAAATCAATTACATTCTTATTGCAGGTGGTTGCGCTGCGATTCCCCGGCTTAATGAAATTATTGCCGCACGTACTCAGGTGAGTACGCTTGTGGTTAATCCGTTTGCAAGTATGGATTTATCAAGCCGTATTACACCGAGGCAAATCAATGCAGATGCGCCTTCTCTTCTAATTGCTTGTGGTTTGGCTATGCGAAGCTTTGATCCATCATGATTCGAATTAATCTACTTCCACATCGGGAATTAAAACGTAAGGTCCGGCAACAGCAGGTTGCAATTTCAGCGGGTGCTGTTTTCACGGTCGGCATGCTGATTATCTGGGCAGGATACGATGCTATCACCGGGAAGATCGATGCGCAAAATGGCCGTAATCAATACCTGAACAATCATATTGCCGTTCTGGATCAGCAAATTGGTGAAATCCGGGACATCAGGAGCCAAATTCAGGAATTGTTGTCGCGTAAAGGCGTGGTTGAAGCATTGCAGGGAAATCGCACTGAAGTGGTTCATTTACTCGATCAACTTGTCAGGCAACTGCCGGACGGTGTTCATCTTAAAAGCATTAAGCAAAGCGGCCAGAATGTCAATTTGAATGGCTACGCGCAATCGAATGCGTGGGTATCGACATTGATGAAAAATCTGGAATCGTCACAGTGGCTGGAGACACCCGTACTCATCGAGATTAAAGCCGTGAATGTGAATAATGTCCGCCAGAATGAATTTAATTTGAATGTCAAACTGAAATCATCGGAAAGAAGCAATGATATTGAAGAGCCCCATGTACTTTAAGCGTTGTTCGCTATGAATTTAATCGAGGAACTACAGTATCTGGACCCCAATGATCCGGGAAAATGGCCAACACAGGTTGTGGCGTTAGTGTTGTTGATGCTATTCGTTGCGATTATAGCGGGTGGTTACTATTTTGTCTGGAATGATCAATTGACCCGTCTTGAGCATGTGCAGGCTGAAGAACAGACGCTAAAGGATACTTATCTGGTTAAAAAAAGAAGCGTTGTGAATCTGCCGATCCTGAAACAGCAATTGCAGGACATCGGGGAATCGCTCAGTGTGTTATTAAGGCAGTTGCCTAATAAGTCGGAAATGGAAGCTTTGCTGATCGATATTAATCAGGCAGGCCTGGGTCGCGGGCTGCAGTTCGAACTTTTCAAGCCCGCTGAGAATGAAATAATCAATGAATTTTATGCCGAGCTGCCTGTAACGGTCAGGATAACCGGTAAGTATCATGATATTGGTGCTTTTGCCAGTGATATTGCGAAATTGCCACGTATCGTGACACTGAACAATATCAGCATTGTGCCGGGAAGTGATGATTTACTAGTCTTTGATGCTGTTGCAAAAACATTCCGTTACCTGGATGAGACTGAAATAGCAAATCATGGAGAGCACGTTCGATGAAGTGGATGAATTGCCGGTTTATGTTGTTATTGGTTACGACATTATTGATTGCTTGTGAACGTGGCGGCGGTTATAGCGATCTGGAAGTGTTTGTCAATACAGCCGGTGAAGGATTGAAAGGATACGTTGATCCTCTCCCCGAAATGAAAACACACGAATCATTTACATATGCTGCCTTTGATATTCTGAGTCCGTTCGCACCCAGAAAAAATGAGCAAGTTCATAATACAGGCAGCGGCATTCAGCCTGATTTGCACCGGCGCAAGGAATTTCTGGAAAGTTATCCGCTGGAAAGCCTCCGGATGGTCGGCTCCTTAGAGCGGAACGAGGCTTTTTTCGCAGTTATTCAATCACCGGAAGGCACTTTGTATCGGGTCGCTGTGGGTAATTATCTGGGACAGGATTTCGGTCAAATCCGTCAAATCTCAGAATCAGAAATCAAATTACGGGAAATAATTCAAGACGGTGTCAATGAATGGACGGAACGAGTCAGTACACTGATGCTAAAAGATTAGGAGTTATGCAATGAAATTACCGTTATTCAAAAATTTTGTCTTAGGGTTATGGTGTGTTGCATTGTCGTTGTTAATGGTCAGCACAGTTTGTGCAGAATTTGATTCCGAAGCGGGAAAAAAACAGCTCAATAATCTGAAAGCAATGGATATATCCACGATGCAAAATGGCCAGGTTGTTGCCAAACTGACCCTGGAGGAGATACCGGAAACCGCACCGATCGGTGTTGTATTGAGCAATCCAAACAGAATATATTTCGATTTTTATAATGTAACCAATGGGTTGGGGAAAAATTTTCAGGAAATTGATGAAGGTGATTTGCACAGTATCAATATTGTACAGGTTGGTGACCGGACGCGCCTGGTGTTGAATCTTTCCAGATTGATGCATCATGATATCCAAATTCAGGGCAAATCCCTTTTGATCATGCTGAATACCGTTTCCGATCGTCATCAAAGAGAAAACGCGGTGGTTAAATTCACTCAGGGTGTTACGGAAAAAGAATTAAACAGCGTGCTCGATGTGGATTTTAGACGCGGCGAGACAGGTGAGGGGCGGATTATTGTTGATTTAATGCATCCTGGAACAGGCATTGATGTCCGCAAATTGGGTGAAAATCTGGTTGTGGAATTTGTGGATACCTACTTACCGCGTAATCTGGAAAGAAGATTGGATGTTATTGATTTTGGAACGCCCGTAAAAATTATTGGCGCTACCACGCAAGGTGATAATGTACGCATGGTGGTCGAATCTGTTGGGCGATGGGAGCATGCCGCGCGTCAGATGGAGAATCAGTTTGTGCTGGAAGTCCGGCCATTGACCGAAGATGAGGATGAGGTTGCACGGCGCAGGCTCGATAATGGCGGTTATATCGGTGAGAGGTTGTCACTCAATTTTCAGAATGTAGAGGTTCGCGCTGTATTGCAGGTTATCGCAGATTTTACCAATCTGAACATTATCGCCAGTGATTCCGTAGGCGGTAATCTGACATTGCGTCTGCGGGATGTGCCTTGGGATCAGGCGCTCGATATTGTGTTGCAATCCAATGGCCTGGCTAAACGGCAAACCGGTAACGTTATTTTTGTTGCACCGAGCAAAGAACTGGCGGACAGAGAATTACTGGATCTTGAGGCAAGGCAGCAGATTACGGAATTGGAGCCATTAGCGACTGAAACGTTCCAGCTCAACCATCGCCGGGTAAATTCAATATCATTTGAAGGCATGCTGAGTAATCGCGGGACGCTCAATCTCGATGAAATCAGTAACACACTGACGGTTACCGATATTCCGGTCAAAATCGCTGAAATCAGAAAACGCGTCAAGCGACTGGATGTATTTGAAAGACAGGTGATGATCGAAGCGCGGATCGTTGAGGCAACGGAAACGTTCAGCCGTAATCTGGGTGCGCGTTTTGGCGTCAAGAATGTATCCAACTTCGGCAATCAACGTCTGGGTATTTCGGGCAATGTCATTGATTCAAGCAACATGGTTATCGGTGAAGAGGTGCCTGCCGGTGATAATCTGAACGTAAATCTGCCTGCTGCCGCTGCTGCTGCAGTTGGCGGGCCTGCTACGTTAGGTTTAAGTCTGCTGAAGATCAATGATGGCCGCTTGATTAATCTGGAACTGTCTGCGTTGGAAACGGATACCAAAGGCAGGGTCATTGCGAGTCCGCGTGTGGTGACCGCGCATGGTGTGGAAGCGATTATCGAACAGGGCGATCGCGTGCCTTTCCAGCAAGCGACAAGCAGCGGTGCGACGAGTGTCCGATTTGTCGATGCCACGCTGAGTCTGAAAGTCAGGCCATTGATTACCTATGATAATCAGATCGATATGGAACTCAGCGTGAATCAGGATAAGATTGGCCAGAGTGTGAATGCCTTTCTGCCACCGGCAATTAATACCAAACAGGTAACCACCAAAGTACTGGTGGAAAATGGCGGAACGGTAGTGATCGGCGGCATTTTCGAGCGTAACGAGGCCAATGTGGTCAATAAGGTGCCATTACTCGGTGATATACCCTATGTCGGTCATGTTTTCAGAAATACCGCGAAACGTGACGATAAGCGCGAATTGCTGGTCTTTGTAACACCGCGTATCCTGAACGAGAATCTGAATTTACAGTAACGATTTTGACAGATCTAAATCCCGGCCTGAAATCCGTGCTGCCGCCACGCTTCGTACGCGATGATAGCAACAGTATTGGATAAATTCAGGCTGCGGCTGGCTGGAACCATCGGTACACGGATATGCCATTGTGTTTCAATACTGTCCAGAATTTCCTGCGACAACCCTCTGGTTTCTGATCCGAATATGAAAGCATCGCCATCCTTAAAATGGATACTGTCATAGCGTGTTTTTCCTTTCGTAGTGACGGCAAACAAACGGCATCCTTCGAGTTCAAGGATGCAACTGGACCAGTTTTCATGGATTTTGATGGCTGCCAATACATGATAATCGAGTCCGGCTCTTAACAATTGCTTGTCATTCAGAATAAATCCGAACGGTTTTACCAGATGCAATTGCGTGCCGGTATTGGCGCTCAAACGGATAATGTTGCCCGTGTTTTGAGGAATCTCAGGTTGATAAAGAATAATATGAAACATGATAATAAAGGTACTTGCGGGTTGAAATGGCATTAGAAATTCGGATTCCATACCGTTTGAAACCGATCGATTTGAGCACGTGCGATGACCCAATTGGATACTGTTGCCGCACCTTTAATACGCAATTGATGCGCCAAGGCATTCAACGTGGCACCGGTTGTCATCACATCGTCGATGATAACGACGTGGCGTCCCGATAAATCTAACGCACAACTGAACGCATTACGTACGTTCTTCTGACGTAGTTTCCAGGGCAATTCGGTTTGTGGCGGCGTATTACGGATGCGCTTGCAACCATCGGGAATGATTTCGGTTTTCAATGCGCGCGCGACATAACGTGCGATTTCGATCGCCTGATTGAAGCCTCTTTCCTGCAATCGTCTGGGGTGTAAGGGCATGGGTATGATCAGGTCAGGTTTATGTGCAATTTCTATGCAGCGTAATTTTTCGATGAGCAATTTTGCCAGAATGGGTGCGATTGCCAGCCGTGCCTGATATTTCAATGCATGTATCAGTGCATCAACCGGGAATGTGTAAGTTAACGCGGCCATTGTAGTGTCGTAAGCCGGCGGTTTTGACAGGCATGAACCGCAGGTTTGTAACGGGTGCAATGGGTGTATTAGGGCCTGATCGGGTGCGAGTGCGCTTAAACAGACCGGGCAATGGCGGGCAGGAATTGCCGGTAAATGTTTGAAACAGGCATCACAAAAATCCTGCGCGGCAATTGCATCGCATAAAATACAGTTTTTATAGAAAAAAGTGCGCACTTGCTGATGCGGTTCTAAAAATTTTTCCCGGTTAAAATTGACAATGACACTTGAATCCGTAATCATCATCTCCATTTCGCACGTTGAAAACCAACAGGCTGTCAAATCTATTCATAGGAAGTCATATGCGTTGCAATTCACTTACCGCAGATCAAACGGATCATTTGAAAAATGCCGATAGTATAGCTCAATCGGCAGATAAGCCCGTCAGGTGGCGTGTAACCGAGATACAAGCATTGCTCGATATGCCGTTTAATGATCTTATTTTTCAGGCGCAACAGGTGCATCGTCAATTTCATGATGCCAATGCTGTGCAATTATCCACATTGATTTCGGTTAAAACCGGTGGCTGTCCGGAGGATTGTGGATATTGCCCGCAAGCGGCGCGTTATCATACCAGTGTCGAGAATCAGGCGATGCTGCCTGTTGAAGATGTGGTCGCAGCAGCAGCAGCAGCAAAAGCGCAGGGCGCAACACGGTTCTGTATGGGCGCGGCATGGCGTGGTCCCAAGCAGCGGGATATCGAAAAAGTGACTGCAATGATCAGCGCCGTTAAAGACCTGGGCATGGAAACCTGCGCGACACTGGGCATGTTAAAGCCAGGACAGGCGAAACAGTTGGGTGATGCCGGGCTGGATTACTATAATCATAATCTGGATACTTCGCCCGACTATTACAATGAAATCATCACAACACGACAGTATCAGGATCGACTGAATACCTTGCAGGAAGTACGTAATGCCGGAATCAATGTCTGTTGTGGCGGAATCGTCGGCATGGGGGAAACACGCGAGGCGCGCGCAGGGCTGATTGCGCAACTGGCTAATCTGGACCCTTATCCCGAGTCGGTGCCTATTAACTATCTGGTGCAGGTTGAGGGAACACCACTCTATGGTACTGCGAAACTCGATCCGTTTGAATTTGTACGCACCATAGCTGCAGCGCGGATAACCATGCCGAAAGCCATGGTGCGTTTATCCGCGGGCAGGCGTGAAATGTCAGAAGCGATACAGGCCTTATGTTTCCTGGCGGGCGCCAATTCCATTTTTTATGGCGACAAGTTACTGACTACCGGTAACCCGGAAGTACAGCAGGATCAGATCTTATTGGATAAGCTGGGTATACACAATCCATCCCCTGATTGAGACCTTGAACGGATTCTCACTGAAGGACGCATTGCGGCGTTAAAATCAAACTCAAAGTAGAAATGCATGTTTTCTGATCTGACTGAGCGCCTGCATATTCGGGAGCAGCAGGGCCTGAAACGTCATCGCGCCGTTATGGATGGTCCTCAGTCAACGCATGTTGTGATTGATGATCGTTCCTATCTCTCGTTTTGCAGCAATGATTACCTGGGTCTGGCCAATCATCCCGAACTGATTCAGGCAGCCTGTCGGGGTGCGCAGCGCTATGGCGTTGGCGCGGGCGCATCGCATCTCATTAATGGACATAGTGCGGCGCACCACGCCCTGGAGCAAACACTGGCGGAATTTGCCGGTTTCCCAGCAGCATTGCTTTTTTCAACAGGTTATATGGCTAACATGGGCGTTATCACAGCGCTGGTCGGGAGAAACGATGTCATTTTTGCGGATAAGTTGAATCATGCTTCATTGAATGAGGCAGCGCTGCTTTCAAGAGCGCGGTTGGTTCGCTATCCACACGGCGATACGGTTGCATTGGAACGGCATCTGTCCACGTCAAGTTCCAGGCGCAAACTGGTTGTTACCGATGCGGTATTCAGCATGGATGGGGATCTTGCGCCGGTTAGGCAATTGATTCGGTTGTGCGAACAATACGATGCCATGCTGCTGCTTGACGATGCGCACGGATTCGGTGTGTTGGGCGACAAGGGGCGCGGCATATTGTTTTCTTCGGCAACGGAAATACGATATTCCCCATCCGTCATTTATATGGCGACACTGGGCAAGGCCGCGGGCGTGTTTGGCGCATTTGTCGCGGCTGCGGACGAAGTTATCGAAACGTTGGTACAGAACGCAAAAAGCTATATTTACACCACAGCCAGTCCGCCATTATTGGCGTACACTTTGCTGAAAAGCCTGGAGCGAATTAAAAACGATGGCTGGCGGCGAGAGAAATTGCATGGGCTTATCGAATTACTAAAAGCAAAGCTGCAGCCATTGAAATGGCGGTTATTGCCGTCAGGCACACCTATTCAGCCCTTACTGATCGGGGAAGCGCAGGAGGTGCTACGTGTAAGCAGTGCTTTAAAAGAAAAGGGTATTTTGGTGCCTGCGATTCGCCAGCCGACTGTGCCGCAGGGCACTGCGCGGTTGCGCATTTCATTGTCTGCGGCGCATGAAGAAGCGGATATACTGCTTTTGGCCGATGAATTGCATAAAATAGCAGCTGCTGGATGATTGCGCATGGCTAAGCAGGCGATCCATTGTGAAACGCTGGGCAGTGGTCCTGACCTGGTTCTGCTGCATGGCTGGGCAATGCATGGTGGCGTGTGGCAGGGTGTCCGTGATCAACTGGCCACGCGTTATCGCGTGCATGTGTTTGATCTGCCCGGACATGGGCTCAGTCCGATGCATGAACCCGGCGATTTCGATCATGTGGTTGAAGTCATCCATGAGAACCTGCCTGATCATTGCATTGTCTGTGGTTGGTCGCTCGGTGGTCAGATCGCCATGCAGCTTGCCGTGAATGATCCGGGACGTGTAAAGAAGCTGGTGCTTGTGGCAACGACCCCCTGTTTTGTACAACGACAGGACTGGCCCTGGGGGATGGAGCACCGGTTCCTGCAACTGTTTTTGGAGAATCTGCATCTGAATTATAAAACGACTATTAATCGTTTCCTGACCTTGCAAATCAACGGGGAACAGCATTTGACGCATACTTTGGCGCAATTGCGCGAATATTTTTTTGAGCGCGAGCGGCCCGATTATGATGCGCTGCAAAAAGGACTCGCGATTTTGCAGACCAATGACATGCGTAAAAAGCTGCATGATATTAAACAACCCGTATTGTTGCTGCATGGCGATCATGATGTGATTACGCACCCATCCGCCGCGCAGTGGATGGCGCGGCAGCTGAAAAATGCCAGACTCGTACTGTTTTCACACTGCGGTCATGCGCCTTTTCTGTCAGATCCTGAGCAATTTGTAGCCTGTATCGATGCCTTCTGATTTTATTCTGGATAAGCGCCAGGTGCGCAATGCGTTCGAAAGAGCGGCGGCCCGCTATGACCAATCCGCGGTGTTGCAGCGCGAAGTCAGCAACCGTATGTTTGAACGCCTGGAATTGATCAAGTACATGCCGGACAGGATACTCGATGCTGGCAGCGGCACCGGTTACGGCAGCCGTAAACTGGCCAAACGCTACCCTGACAGCCAATTGCTGGCGGTTGATATTGCATTGGGGATGCTGCAGCAATCGCGCGCTCAGAATGGATTGCAGGACGGTGGTCTGCGGTTCTGGCCATTCCGGAAAAAAGGAGGGGTACAGTACGCTTGTGTCGATATTGAACAATTGCCGTTCAAGGATGAGAGCATCGACATGGTCTGGTCCAATCTGACGTTACAATGGTGTAATGACCTGGAACACACTTTCCGGGAAATGAATCGTGTTCTGACAACGGATGGTCTTTTGATGTTCAGCACGTTGGGTCCCGATACCTTAAAGGAGCTCAGGTACGCTTTTGCGCAGGTGGATCAGTATGCGCATGTTAACCGGTTCATCGATATGCATGACATTGGTGATCTGCTTGTGCATAGCCGTTTTGCGACGCCAGTCATGGATATGGAATATATCACGCTGACTTATGAGGATGTGCGCAGCGTCATGTATGATTTGAAGGCTATCGGGGCGCACACTGTGGTGCAGGGCAGGCACTCAGGGTTGACCGGGAAGACAAAATGGCAGAAGGTTATCACGCACTACGAAACCCTGCGCGTCAATGGAAAACTGCCTGCAACTTTTGAGGTCGTCTATGGCCATGCCTGGAAATTGCCGCCGAAGAAAATTGTGTTGACGCCCGAAATCCGCAGGCAAATTCTTATGGAGTAGCGGCGTAGTGCTTGTGGGTTTTTTCGTAACCGGTACGGATACCGGTATCGGTAAAACATATGTCAGCTGCCTGCTGCTGCAGGTTCTGGCTGCCCGGTATCAATCCGTCGTGGGCATGAAACCGATTGCGGCCGGTGGTGAGCATGGCCAATGGCAGGATGTAGAACGACTGTATGCCGCTGGTAATGTTGCCGTTTCGCAGGACGATCGGAATCCGTATGCGTTGCAAGCGCCCATTGCGCCGCATATTGCCGCCGGACAGGAAGGTGTTGCGATAGAGATCGCGCGCATCAGGCAGTGTTACGACAGGTTGACAAATAGCGCCGATGTGGTTGTCGTTGAGGGTGTGGGCGGGTTTTTGGTGCCGATTAATGCTGATGAAACAACCGCTGATCTGGCGCGGGCGCTCAGTCTGCCGGTGATATTGGTTGTCGGTATGCGATTGGGCTGTATCAATCATGCACTGCTGACGGTGCAGGCGATTAAACATGCCGGATTACACCTTGCCGGCTGGGTGGCCAATTGCATTGATCCCGGCATGCTGATGCTGGAAGAGAATATTGCCGCCCTGCAGCAAAGAATCGATGCACCGCTGCTTGGCAAGGTGCCGTTTGCCGAAACGCCGGATATGGTGCAGTTGGCGGGTTGTTTTGAAATCGGGAAATTGATTCAGATCATCGGGCAGGGGGATTGAGCAGCCTGTTCGTAATGTAACGCCAGGTTGCGAATGGCTTCTGCGTTCGTCCAGGAAAAAACTTTCTCGGCGGCCTGTTGCCATGGGAGCCAGAGGTATGCAAGATGCTCTTCCGGCGCGATTGTGACAGGTCTCGGTTCAGGCAGGCACAGGCTGAAAACATGCTCCGTGTTGTGTGTAACGCCTGGCGCGTAACGCCAGCGCCATTCTTCAAAAATCTCGTATTGATTTTCCGTTGCCCAGTCCGAAAGCGATGACAATGGATAAACCGTCGGATCCAATCCGGTTTCTTCGCTGATTTCGCGGATCGCGGTTTCCTGCAGCGTTTCTCCCGCATTCTGGCTGCCGGTGATCGATTGCCAGTAACCGGGATGGTCTGTGCGTTCGAGCAGTAAGACCTGCAAATCCGGTGTGTGTATTACGACCAGAACGGATACGGGTACTTTATATATCGCAGCAATCCGGCTCATCAAAGCTTAACCTTTGGGTGGTTCTGTTTTGCGCAGCCGGATATTCAATTCTTTGAGCTGTTTTTCCTCAACCATGCTTGGCGCATGGGTCAGCAGGCACTGAGCGCGCTGCGTTTTGGGAAACGCGATAACATCACGGATCGATTCGGATCCGGTCATCAGCGTGACGATACGGTCCAGTCCAAAGGCAATGCCGCCATGCGGCGGTGCGCCATATTGCAGTGCTTCAAGCAGAAAGCTGAATTTTTCCTGTGCATCTTCTTCAGCGATATTGAGTGCCTGGAAAACTTTCGATTGCACATCCTGACGATGGATACGCACGGAGCCGCCGCCGATTTCGGAACCATTGAGTACCATATCATAGGCTTTTGACAATGCTGCGCCGGGATTGGTGGCCAGCAGATCCTCGTGACCATCGGCCGGGGAGGTGAACGGATGATGTAATGCCTGCCAGCGGTTTTCTTCTTCGTCCCATTCGAACATCGGGAAATCAACAACCCAGGCGGGCCGCCAGTCGGAAGTGGCGTGGCCGTGCTGATGACCGACTTTGATGCGTAATGCGCCAAGCGATTCGTTGACAATCTTGGCTTTGTCCGCGCCAAAGAAAATCAGATCGCCGTCTTGCGCACCGGTGCGTTCGAGTATGGTCTGTATGATGTCTTCCGGTAGAAATTTTAGAATCGGCGATTGTAATCCCGCCTGACCAGCGGCAAGATTATTGACCTTGATATAGGCCAGTCCTTTTGCGCCATATATGCCGGCAAACTGTGTGTAATCGTCGATTTCCTTGCGTGTCAGCTGGCCGCCATTGGGAACGCGCATGGCGGCGACCCGGCCATTCGGTTTTTCCGCAGCTTCACGGAAGACCTTGAACGGTACGTCTTTCATAATGTCAGTCAGTTCCGTCAATTCCAGTGAAACCCGCAGATCCGGCTTGTCGCTGCCATATTTATGCATCGCTTCCGCATACGTCAGGCGCGGAAACGGGACGGGCAATGCAATATTGCTGACCGATTGAAACAGTTGACGGATCATTTCCTCCATCAGCGTCATGATTTCTTCCGCGGTGAGAAAAGAAGTTTCGATGTCGATCTGAGTGAATTCCGGCTGCCGGTCGGCGCGCAGATCTTCGTCGCGGAAGCAGCGCGCGATCTGGTAATACCGATCAAACCCGGAAACCATCAGCAACTGCTTGAACAACTGTGGTGATTGTGGCAATGCGAAGAAGTGGTTTGCGTTGACGCGTGATGGCACCAGGTAATCACGCGCGCCTTCAGGCGTTGATTTGGTCAGTATCGGTGTTTCGATATCGAGAAAGCCCTGCTGGTCGAGGAAAACACGCACCGCCATGGTGACTTTATGCCGCAGGCGCAGATTGGACTGCATGACCGGGCGGCGCAGATCGAGATAGCGGTGTTCCAGCCGGACAAACTCGCTGATATGGTCGTCATCCATCAGAAATGGCGGCGTCAGCGAGGTATTCAGGATTTCCATGTTGATCACCAGCACTTCGATTTCGCCGCTGTGCAGTGCCGGATTGACGGTACCTTCCGGCCGTCTCCTGACTTTACCGGTGACCTTTAACACATATTCGTTGCGGATTTTTTCCGCGAGCTGAAATGTTTCGATATTATCGGGATCGCAGACAATCTGTACCAGGCCCTCGCGGTCGCGCAAATCAATGAAAATCACCCCGCCGTGGTCGCGGCGCCGATGCACCCAGCCAAACAGGGTGACGATTTCAGCGAGGTATTGAGTATTGATGGCTCCGCAGTAGTTTGTACGCATCATAGGTATTCGGCCGGAAAGTAACAGTATTGGATTGAGAAAATTTTAGAATCGCGAATGGTTTGTTTGATCAATCAGTTGCAGTGGTTGTTGCCGTGCTGGTTTTGGTTTCACCCGGTTTTGCAGCTGCAGCATCGGTTTTTGCATCCGCTTTGGAATCGGTCTTGGATTCAGATGATGGCGCATCGCTTTTTTCGGGTTTGGCTGCTGCCGATGCAGGCTTGTTCTTGAAATCCGTTACGTACCAACCACTGCCCTTTAACTGAAACCCCGCGGCTGAAATCAGTTTGGCATAATCCGCGCTGCCGCACTCGGGACAGGCTTTGATCGGCGTGTCGCTCATTTTCTGGATATGCTCTTTTTTCACGCCGCATGAATTGCAAAGATATTCATAAATAGGCATAAAAACCTCCAACAATTCAAAAAATAAACCCGCTATTATACCTTAACCGGAATATTGCACCAGTGGGCTGTCAGTTCAAGTTGCCTTCAGGTTGATATATCCGGATGGTAAATTGAAATGTGTAATGGATGAGCTCTTCCGGAATAGTGGATGCAATTCCCACAACCACTCACAGACGCAACTGTCGTATAGGGATGTCCATAAGAGGTCGTACAAAAATACACCCAAGTAATGTGCCGCTTAAGGTGTATTAAGGTATATTTTGGAGAATTTTAGTGATTATTGGTTTATGAGCAGCATGTCTGTTGAGAGATGCCGTTTGCGGGGGTATTTTGTTCCTGTTTTTACTACGTTAAGAAAATTATGTGTTTATGATAATTATCAATCATTTCCTTATAAATGAAACCGCGCAGGGTCACAATTTGATCGGGTGTTAATTGGGTGAACTCAATACCATATATTAATACCCCGATCTCATTTTTGCTGATGTGAAATGATCGGATTTTCGAATGCAGCGATAACGGAATTACCTTTTCCTGAAATGCAACATCAAAAGCGACATCAAGAGTGCTGCCATTTTCTCCGAGATCAGCGCGAATACTTATTCCGGCACCTGTGGTGCTGAGATTGGTGATAGTCCCTGTGTAAGATTGATCGTTGAGCGTGACTTTTGCTTCTATACTGCTTTTGATTCGTGTCGATTTGCGTATGGTTTGTCTTAGAACATGCTTGGGAAGTGACAGGTGCATATATTTGAAGGGCAGTTTTATGATGTGTTCAACAAAAACGGTAAAACTGAATATATATTGACCATTGAAAAAACGAATCAGAATTTGATCACCTTCGAGTAAGGGATATCCAGTCAGTTGATCTGCGTTAGACAGATAAACGATAAGTGTTTTGTTCGGAACATAGCCGATCACAACCGCTGTGAAATAATCATTACTGCCCAGGTTTTGCGGCACCTTGACATCGGAATGAACGGTGATTTGTAATTTATCGCCTACTTTGAAGTTAATGTGCTTAAAATCGAACTGTATTGAACTTAATTCAGACTGATCCGGGTGATTGTCATCATTGCGATAAATGGATAATTCCGATAGTTTTTCCAATTCATCATTGGATTTAATGATGGCGCCGCGTTTTAATAGCAGCTTGTGATCCTGATCATATAAATTCCATGGCAGCGGTTGCTCAATTCTCAGATCGTTGGATTGAATCGGAATAAAGTTCATTTTTTCGTTAGCTGTGGTTTGAAAAGTAAGTAATACCCGATTTTATCGGTTGCTATCTAAATTTTATTTAGAAAAATTCTATATCTTTACCTGGTTGCAGATTGTTATGTGCGTGTTGAAAGCTTGATAAGCCGCGCGCCTGTCAGCGGGAATAGGGTATGGCAGTTACGATGGAATGCATGTGGCGTGTCTTAAAATCGATAAAGCGGTATTGAACGATTACTTGGCGTTTTGCTCCGGAGTCGTTTGGATTCCGGGAAAACAGGGTTCTAAACAGGAAAATATGAGCCCGGTTTGATCTCGTGCGTACAAAGCGCATTTTTTGACCAAGTGCAGTTCAATCTGCGGCTTATTTTGTTTATTGATTTTTTTTCTGGATGAATTCGATTTTGTACCCATCGGGATCTTCTACGAAGGCGATGATGGTCGTGCCATGTTTCATGGGGCCTGCTTCGCGTGTCACTTTGCCGCCTCGTTTCCGGATTTCTTCGCAGGCGGCATAGGCATCATCCACTTCGATGGCAATATGCCCGAAGCCTTCGCCCAGGTTATAGTGGTGGGTATCCCAGTTATGGGTGAGTTCCAGCACTGTGCCACTGGCTTCATCCTGATAGCCGACAAAGGCCAGTGTGAACCGGCCGTCGGGGTAATCCCTGCGGCGCAATAGTTTCATGCCCAGTACCTGAGTATAAAATTCCAATGATCTGTCGAGATCACCGACGCGCAACATCGTGTGCAGAATACGCATTAAATTTTCACCATTTCAAAATCTTCTTTGCGTGCCCCGCATTCCGGGCAGGTCCAGTTGATGGGAACATCTTCCCAGCGTGTTCCCGGAGGAATTCCCTCTTCAGGTGATCCTTTTTCTTCATCATAAACGTAGCCGCAGATTAGACACATGTACCGATTATAGTTTTGATTTTCTTCAGCAGACATAATAGATCGTCATTTCCATTTGGGTTAAAATGCTATTTTACGGTATTAATGTATGTTACAGCCACCCCCAAATGTACTTTCATTCGCAGCCAACGACCCCAGTGGTGGGGCGGGTATTCAAGCTGATCTGCTCACCATAGCCAGTATGGGGTGTCATCCGCTACCTATTATTACCGCAATCACGGTTCAGGATACAACGGGTGTCGATGAAGTGTTGCCACTCGATGCGGAATGGATCGAGAACCAGGCCAGAGCGATATTGGAAGATATGCCGGTGCATGCATTCAAGCTCGGCTTGCTGGGCAGCGTCGAAATCATCGCAGCGATTGCCGAAATTGTGTCGGATTATCCGGAAATACCGCTGATTATGGATCCTGTCCTGGCTTCGGGGCGCGGTGATGAGTTTGCCGGCGAGGATATGATTGATGCCATGTGCAGGTTGTTGTTACCGCAAGTGACACTGTTGACGCCCAATAGTCTGGAAGCCCGGCGTCTTGCAGCCTTTGATGATGAAGACAGCGATCCGGATACTTTGCCGCTGGATGAGTGCGCCTACAGGCTGCTGGACATGGGGTGCGAATATGTGCTGATTACCGGTACGCATGAAAATACGGCGCAGGTTGTAAATGCATTATTCAGCGCCGATGGCAGGATACGTAACGATGATTGGAAACGATTGCCGGGCAGCTATCACGGTTCAGGATGTACGCTGGCTTCCGCCATTGCGGCATCCATGGCAAACGGACTGACTGTGAATGAAAGCGTTTATGCGGGACAGAAATACACTTGGCAGACGCTGAATGCGAGCTTCCGTCCCGGTATGGGGCAAAGCATCCCTAATCGGCTCTTTTGGGCTGATTCCGCGCGCAGCATTACCGCAAGCAAAGGTCATGAGAAGGAATAGCTGCAACTGTCACGCCCACAATATCAACGGGTTGTATGGGATAACGCCGGACATGACGGATACATCAGTCTTACTGGCGCGGACGGAGCAAGCACTTGCTGGCGGTACACAATTAATACAATATCGCAATAAAACGGCAGACGCTGTTTTGCGTCGTCATCAGGCGGGCTTGCTGGCGCAGCTTTGCCGGAAGTATGGCGTGCCACTGATTATTAACGACCATCCGGATCTGGCGCTGGAAATCGGTGCCTGTGGCGTGCATGTGGGCGAGCACGATAGCGGTATAACCGCGGCCAGAAAGCAACTGGGCGCCGGAAAAATCATTGGTGTGTCCTGTTACAATGAGCCGGAGCTGGCTCAGGAAGCACAAGCACATGGCGCTGATTATGTTGCTTTCGGTGCATTCTATCCAACGGCAACAAAGCAGAACGTTGTTACTGCGACGATTGCGATGTTGAAACAGGCCAAAACGCTATGCACCGTGCCCGTGGTGTGCATAGGCGGCATTAACACAGTGAATGCACTGCCTTTGATTGAAGCCGGCGCGAATGTGCTTGCGGTAAGCCAGGCTTTATTTCAGGCTGGGAACGTTCGTGAAACGGCAGAAGAATTTTCCCGACTTTTTTCCCGTGCTGAGATCGAAACCCCATTTTAAATTGATTATATTTGAGAGTAATTTGATGATTTCACGTAACCAACAGCTTTTTGAACAATCCCAGAAATTTATTCCCGGCGGTGTGAATTCGCCCGTGCGCGCCTTTAAATCAGTTGGGGGCACGCCAGTCTTTTTCCAGCGCGGGCAAGGTGCGCATTTCTGGGATGTTGATGGTAAGGCTTATATTGATTATGTAGGTTCATGGGGACCGCTGATATTGGGTCATGCGCATCCTGAAGTGGTAAAAGCGGTACAGAAGACAGTGGAACACGGACTGACGTTTGGTGCGCCGACCGAAGCCGAACTGGAGATGGCCGAATTGATCTGCAATCTGATTCCATCGATTGAGCAGGTGCGACTGGTGAGCTCCGGCACCGAAGCCGGAATGAGTGCGATACGTCTTGCGCGCGGTTACACCGGCCGCAACAAGATCATCAAATTTGAAGGCTGTTATCACGGTCATGACGATTCCTTGCTGGTCAAGGCCGGTTCAGGTGCGCTGACATTCGGCAATCCCAGCTCGGCAGGCGTGCCGCAGGAGACCGCAGGGCATACGATTGTGCTCGATTATAACGACTTGTCCGGGCTGGAGGAGAGCTTTAAGAAATTCGGCAAGGAAATTGCTGCTGTCATCGTTGAGCCGGTGGCGGGGAATATGAATCTGATTGCGCCAACAGCGGATTTTCTGTCGTCATTACGTGCGTTATGTACGCAATATGGCAGTGTGCTGATTTTTGACGAGGTGATGACGGGGTTTCGTGTCGATCTCAGGTGTGCGCAAGGCCTTTATCAGATCAGCCCCGATCTTACGACGCTTGGCAAAGTGATTGGCGGCGGCATGCCGATGGCTGCATTTGGTGGCAGACGTGAGATTATGCAGTGTCTTGCACCCGTTGGCGCAGTTTATCAGGCCGGAACGCTGTCGGGTAATCCTGTTGCCGTTGCAGCCGGATTGATGACATTGAAATTGATACAGGAAAACGGATTTTTTGACAATCTTGCCGCCAGAACCCGTCAGTTGACCGAAGGCTTAACCGCTAGCGCCCGGAAACAGGGCATTGATTTCTGTGCGCAGTCAATAGGCGGGATGTTCGGTCTTTATTTCAGCAAAGACATTCCGAACAGCTTTGCTGAAGTCACATCATGTGATAAAAACGCTTTTAACCGGTTCTTCCATGCAATGCTTGACAAAGGTGTTTACTTTGCGCCATCCGCATTTGAGGCCGGATTTGTATCTTCCATGCATGGCGACAGTGAAATCGATGAGACATTATCAGCAGCGGACAGTATTTTTGCTGACTGGTAGAAAAGACGTAAAAAAAGCGGTAAAAGCGTATGAAAATACCTTTTGCCGCATTTATTTATACCATTTTTTGTATTTTCTTTAGAACCTGTTCAAGATCCTGATCAAGGGGTGTGTAGTGCAAGGCGAAATTGAACGACGCAAGCAAAGCGCAGCGAACAGCCGTAAGGCTGGCCCGTAGAGCGAGACGCTTGCGCCGAGTAAAAAGCGGAGCATACTTGCAGTATGTGAGCATTTTGAGTTCGATTTTAACGCAGCAATGTGCCCTTCAGTGAGATCTTGAGCGGGTTCTTTTTAGCGCATACCTTGAATATAGAGTGACACGGCGCGCTTTTCAGTACCGCTCATGCGTGTCAGCACTTGTTGCATGACTTTGTTATCATTGGTGCGTTCCCCTTTGTTGAACAGGTCCAGCTGCGTCAGTGTATAATCGGCATGCTGTCCAGCCAGTGCGGGGTAGCGTGGCGGGATACCGGAGCCGGTCGGACCGTGGCAGCTTGCACAGGCAGGTACACCATTTTCGATGTTACCGCCATGGTAAAGTATTTTACCCAGCGCAACGAGATCGGCATCATCGGATACTTTTCCAGGTACCGTTTTCTGTGATGCGTAAAAAGCCGCCAAGTTTTCCATATCTTCTTTAGAGAATTCTGCAACCATGGGTGTCATGGCCGGACTATTGCGAACAGCAGTTCCGCTGTCGTTAGCTTTGAATTCCATCAACTGTTTTAACAGATATTCAGGATGTTGCCCGGCTAAACTCGGGAAGTTCGGAATGAGGCTATTTCCATCCGGACTATGGCATCCTGCACAGATTCCTGCCGCAATTTCCTGCCCTTTTTTTGCGTCGCCTGCTGCTAAAGTCGAAGTTGATAACGCTACGGTAAAAGCTGTTACCATTGCTAAACTTGTGTTAATCATTTTCATAATATTCTGTATTCCGTATTTTTAAGCCATCAAAATTCTGGTACTTTTAGGTATTTGAGATTGACGCGGCATTTTATCAAGGCACAAGATTGTTCACAACAAGATTCGTGAAAATGCTGATATAAATTTAACAACTTGATGAAAAAAGTATTTTCTTTATTCCTGGTGGCCAATATTCTGTTCGCGGTCGTGATGAATTTTCAATCGTATCAGCATAAACCTGTTTCGCCTGCGATAAATCCTGAAAAGATTATCCTGTTGAGTGCTGCAGTGGACTGCATGGTGTGGGGGGATTTTACTGAAGAGCATCTGCCGCATGTTGAAGCGGTTCTGGATCAAATGGCGTTGCTGCGATCCTATAAGCGCGTGCCATCACAAACAGTCGCGCGATACTGGATACATACTGAGCCTTTCAGAAACCGGCAGGCTGCTGAAAGGGAAATCAACAAATTGAGGAATCTGGGTATCATCAGTCATCGTGTGTCAGAAGAAGGTGTGTGGTTAAATGCAATTTCTTTTGGTGAATTCAAAAATCGGATATCCGCACAAAAGCTGCTGAAACAACTTGAAGCAAAAAGCGAAACCAACGCAATGATTCTTGAGCGTAAAATCGCGCAGAAAAAGTATCTGATTTTTGTAACTGATCCGCAAAAAATAGCTGAATTGAAGCACTTGGCGGATCAATTTACCGACAGCAATCTGGAACAGTCGACCTGTGAACGCTTATAATAAGCGCGCATTTATAAAATAGTTCTGCTCATGAAATGAATCTTAAAAAGAAATATGAAAGTAACCATTAAATCCGCGCAGGAAATTGAAAAAATGCGCGTGGCCGGCAGGCTTGCATCCGAAGTTCTTGATTACATCACACCTTTTGTAAAACCGGGGATAACAACGGAGGCGCTTGACACGTTGTGCCATAACTATATGGTCGATGTTCAGAAAACCATTCCCGCGCCGCTGAATTATGCACCTTCGGGCCATAAGCCCTATCCAAAGTCAATTTGTACGTCGGTCAATAATCAGATCTGCCATGGTATACCCGGTGCTAAGCAACTGAAAAACGGTGATATTTTAAATATCGACATCACAGTGATCAGTGACGGTTACCATGGTGATACCAGCCGTATGTTTTATATCGGTGAACCCTCCATTCAGGCCAGACGTTTATGCGAAGTGACCTACGAAGCGATGTGGCGCGGGATCGATATTGTGAGACCTGGGAGTCATCTGGGCGATATCGGGCATGCCATACAACGGCTTGCGGAAAGCGTCGGTTATAGCGTGGTCAGGGAGTTTTGTGGTCACGGCATAGGACAGAAATTCCATGAAGATCCGCAGGTTTTACATTACGGTAAGCCGGGCACAGGGCTGGAGCTCAAGCCGGGCATGACGTTTACGATTGAACCCATGATCAATGCAGGCAAGGCGGCTATACGGCATCTTCCCGATGGCTGGACGGTGACGACGAAAGACAATAGTCTGTCTGCGCAGTGGGAACATACGGTGCTGGTTACGGATGATGGTTATGAAGTGCTGACCGTTTCCAGCGGTGCTCCGCCTAAACCGACCTATCGTTTCTGAATTCAATACACATACTATAGTTATGATACGCAGTCACAGTCGCAGCGTTTCTCAAATCCGGCCGATTCACATCATGAGACACTACACCAAACATGCAGACGGTTCCGTACTGATTGCATATGGCGATACACAAGTCATTTGCACGGCAAATATCAGTGAAAACGTCCCTTCATTTCTCAAAGGGAAAAACCAGGGGTGGCTCACGGCTGAATACGGTATGTTGCCAGGTTCGACAAATGAACGCATGCAACGTGAAGCCGTGCGTGGAAAACAGTCCGGCCGGACCATGGAAATCCAGCGTCTGATTGGCCGCTCATTACGCGCAATTGTTGATTTATCCAAGCTGGGTGAACGCACGATACAGATCGATTGCGATGTCATTCAGGCCGATGGCGGTACACGCACGGCAAGTATCACCGGCGCGTTTGTTGCTTTGCATGACGCTGTGGGAAAACTGCTCAATCGGGAAATCATCGAAACGACGCCGATACTGGATCATGTGGCCGCTGTGTCGGTGGGTATTTATCAGGGTGTTCCTGTGCTTGATCTCGACTACCTGGAAGATTCTTCCTGTGACACCGACATGAATGTGATTATGACGGGTTGCAACGGAATCGTAGAGATTCAAGGCACGGCGGAGGGGGTGTCATTCAGTCGTAAGGAATTAGACCGGATGCTGGATCTGGCTGAGAAAGGCATTCAGGAGTTGGTTACGATTCAAAAAACAACGCTGGGAATTGCCTGACAGTATGCTTAATCTGGAGAAGCTGGTGATTGCCAGTGGAAATAAAGGTAAGCTGCGGGAAATTGGGGCGTTGCTCGCATCATTAAAAATTGAGGTCATGCCGCAATCGGCATTTAATCTGTCCGAGATCGACGAACCGCATCCGACATTTGTCGAGAATGCATTGATTAAAGCGCGGCATGTCAGCCGTTACACTGGCCTGCCTGCGCTGGCCGATGATTCGGGTATTTGTGTCAATGTCCTGAAAGGCGCGCCGGGCGTATTTTCAGCGCGTTATGCCGGCGAACCTAAATCCGATCAACGCAATAACCTGAAACTGGTGGAAACGCTGAAGACGTCGGCGGATCGCAGCGCATATTATTATTGTGTTATCGTTTTGCTGCGGCATGCTGAAGATCCGCAACCCATTATTGCGGATGGGTTATGGCATGGCGAGATTATTCCGGAGCCGCGTGGCGGAGGGGGATTCGGTTATGATCCTTATTTTCTGCTGCCCGAACTGGGTAAGACGGCTGCGGAGCTTGATATGGATACCAAAAACACCATAAGTCACCGCGGCAAGGCTTTGGCAAAATTGATTGAAGTTTTGCGCGCTTGAAATAATGTCTTGATCACCTGGATATTGCTGCAAATGGCAATGGGCTGGTTTATTCAGGATTTTCTTTAAATAAACCGGTTTTTGCAACCGGAAAGCGTGGTGAGGGGCGCATAATATCGCCGGAAATGATTAAATTTTTATTAGATTGATTATGCATATTCATATTCTGGGTATTTGCGGCACTTTTATGGGGGGGATCGCGGCGATTGCGAAAGAGGCCGGACATCAGGTGACAGGTTGCGACCAGAATGTTTATCCGCCGATGAGTACGCAGCTGGAATCGCAAGGTATCGAATTGATTTCAGGATTTTCTGCAGAGCAGATCAAACTCAGACCGGATATTTTCGTGATCGGCAATGTCGTCACGCGCGGTAATCCATTAATGGAAGCCATACTGAATCAGAATTTGCCGTATATCTCGGGGCCGCAGTGGTTGTCGGAGAATATATTAAGAAACCGATGGGTATTGGCGGTTGCAGGAACACATGGAAAAACGACGACCAGTTCTATGCTGGCCTGGATTCTGGAATATGCGGGTTTGCATCCGGGGTTCCTGATTGGCGGAATTCCACAAAATTTTGATACTTCGGCGCGTATTGGTTTCAATCTGTCATCATCGCATGAGCGGGAGACTTCACCATTTTTCGTCATTGAAGCGGACGAATATGATACGGCCTTTTTCGACAAGCGCTCGAAATTTATTCACTACCGGCCCAGAGTTGCAATCCTGAATAACCTTGAATTTGATCATGCAGATATTTTTCAGGATCTTGCGGCAATTCAACGGCAATTTCATCATTTCGTGCGAATTATTCCTAACGCAGGCCTGGTGGTTACCAATGGTGCGGACACAAATCTGAAACATGTTCTGGAACAAGGGTGCTGGACCCCGGTGGAAAAATTTGGCGTAAGCGAAGGTTGGCATGTGAAGCAGCTGGAAAATGCTGCTGCTGAAGTATTTTACCAGCATCAATCGCAAGGGCTGCTGCAGTGGGAATTGCTTGGTGAGCATAACCGGATGAACGCTTTAGCGGCGATTGGTGCCGCACGGTATGCAGGTGTTTCGGTCAGCACTGCTGTAGAAGCGCTGTCGCGATTCAGGAACGTCAAACGCCGTATGGAGATACGGGGTGAAGTCAATGGCATCACGGTTTATGATGATTTTGCGCATCATCCTACAGCGATTCGGACAACGATCAGCGGATTGCGCGATCACGTCGGTCAGTCGCGAATTATCGCTGTGCTTGAGCCACGTTCAAACACGATGAAAATGGGTGTGTGGAAGGATACACTTGCAGACAGTCTCAAACAGGCGGATGTGGTTTTTTGTTACAGCCGTGATGCCGATTGGGCTGAAGACGCACTTGCCGAGCTCGGCGACAACGTGAAATGCTATAGTGATCTGCCGGTATTAATTGCAGCCATTTCAGAAACGGCGATTTCAGGCGATCATATTCTGGTTATGAGTAACGGTGGTTTTGGCGGTATTCATGAGAAATTGGCAGTTATTTTCGCGCAGCAGCACACCTGATGCATTGATAAGCTATCCGCCTTCGAATTCGCACAATGAAAATACCCTGCATCCCATTTTTTCCAGACGTGCCCGTCCGCCTACATCCGGAAGATCAATAACAAAGCAGCACTCATGAACTTCTCCACCCATGTCCTGTATCAGCCGAACAGCCGCTTCTGCGGTGCCGCCTGTGGCGATAAGATCATCAATCAATAAAACACGGTCACCTGGTTGTATTGCATCGACATGAATTTCTATACGATCACTGCCATACTCAAGCTGATAATCACGGCCTATAGTTTGAGCCGGTAATTTGTTTTTTTTGCGGATCGGAACAAACCCTGTTTTGAGTTCATAAGCTACCGGTGCGCCAATAATAAAACCGCGGGATTCAATACCGACAACTTTGTTGATCGCGTGTGTTGCATAGCGTTTTGAGATTTCCTGTATCGTTGTGCGTAAACCGATCGGATCTTTTAACAGTGTTGTGATATCACGAAACATAATCCCCCGATGAGGATAATGCGGAACCGTTCGGATGCGGGATTTAATAGGCATAGATGTTCAATGTGATCTTAATTATGAACGAAAAAAAACGGCTCCAACAAACTGTTGGAGCCGTTACTAGACTATGTCACTAATTATTGTAAATATCTTTTTAGTGATCCATTGCTGCACTGGCATCGAAGCTATCCGGTGCTTTGACCTGAGTCATCACGTCATCATTCCATTTGCCTTCAACATTCATGTGTAAAGCAGCACCCAGCAGTACCGCTTCAATCAAGTTGTGGCTGAGGTAGACATACAGGCCTGGCTGAACGAATTCATAAGCTGCTGCAACTGCTGCACCTGCTGGAACAAACCAGGTTTCCTGGCTCGTCAGCGGCGTATCGCTGAATGAGCCACCTACCCAGTACAGATCAGCATGACCGCCAATCAAATGCGGATAGGAAGGACGATTAGCTTGTAAATGGATGAACAATACTTTTTCGCCCACTTTTGCTGTCAATGCATTGTCACCCGTGATTGCGCCAACTGCGCCGTTGAATACAACGTGCGATGGGATCAGGCCTTTAGCCAGTTCGAGCATTTCATGCATGCCGGCAGCTGGTGAAGCGTATTCCTTGTAGTTGCCTTTGTCGTCTTTCGGCAGATAGAAATCTTGCTCGCCGATAAAGAATGCGCGGTCATAGCGGTAAGGCTTGCCTTGCGCATCTTTCAGGCCATCACGTGGCAGAACCATGACTGCACCGCTCATACCTGAAATAACATGGAAAGGAATCATCGTTCCGCCTGGCGCACAATGGTAAACGAATACACCTGGCTTAACTGCTTTCCAGCGTAAAACAACTTCTTCACCCGGTTGAACCAGTGTCAGGCCAGCACCACCCAATGCACCTGTTGCAGCATGGAAGTCCACATTGTGGGCTAACGTGCTTTCTTTTGGATTAACCAATGTCAGTTCAACATAATCGCCTTCGTGCACAACGATCAATGGACCTGGAACAGAGCCATTGAAGGTCAGTGCCCAGACTTTCGCACCTGGAGCGACTTCGACTAATTTTTCGATGGTTTCCAAACGTACTTCAACGATTCTTGGTCCGCCTTTAACGGCTTGATCGTGTTTGGGAACTGCCGGTGGGGCCACCATTTCTTGTTTAACACGTGGTAATTTTGAGATGTCAGTCGCAGCTACGGCAGCTTGCGTAGCGGCAAAACATAACAATCCCAGTCCAACAACTGCGTGAACAGCTTTAATCATATCTCCCTCCATAAATAATAAACAACTGCGTTTACGTTTTATATGCTAAAAAATTCTAAAAATATACGCCTTCTTATCTTCATCGTATCCGTTTCACAAGCGGGCTCGCTTTTGAAACGGATACAACAAAACCTGCCCTTTTTCAGAGCGCAAAGGGCGGAACGCAGACTATACACTTTCAGATTAGAGCTGTCCATGTTTGCGCGTGGAATAAATCAGAAAAAACCCTTAAGAAATCACCTTCTAGCTGTAGGGTTTTGGAATTGGGCGGCATATTTTTAGGGTGTAAGCAGGGGGTAAACAGGTTTATTTATTTAACAATATTAAAGAGAATTAATGCCACTGATCCTGTAATTTAGGGTCAACGGAGTTTTTACGGCGGTCAGAATTTTCGATCTGGTATGCTGCCGGATATAAATCCGTAAAACCGGATTACGGATCGGCTCAGACATGGAGTGATTGCCGCATACTCCCGCGAATACATTTATTCTGCTTGGTGCTATACTAGCCGCGGTTGACTTTTTTGCGACATATCCTATCTATCCTGACAAATTTCTTTTAGAAAGCCGTGTAATGCCCCTACCGCATCTGACAGGCCTGCAAGGGCCAATCCTTGAGCTGGAAAATCGTATCAACACTTTAAAACCACTGATTGAGCACTGGTTTCGCGGTAAGTGGCGGGAGAATACCGTGCCGTTTTATTGCTCAGTTGACTTGCGCAACAGCGGTTTCAAACTGGCCCCCGTTGATACCAATCTTTTCCCGGGGGGATTCAATAATCTGAATCCAGAGTTTATTCCGCTCTGCGTACAGGCCGTCATGACCGCAGTGGAAAAAATCTGTCCGAATGCGCACAGTGTTCTTTTGATTCCGGAAAATCACACACGGAATATATTTTATTTGCAGAATATCGCGGCGATTCAGACCATCATGCAGCATGCCGGGTTGAATGTGCGTATCGGTTCACTGCTGCCCGAAATCAAAACCGCAACTGTTTTCAGTTTGCCGGATGGTCAGTCCGTTACGTTGGAGCCGATAATCCGGGAAAATAATCGGCTGAGCGTGGAGAATTTCGATCCATGTGCTGTATTGCTGAATAACGATTTATCGAACGGCATTCCGCCAGTGCTGCAGAACCTGGATCAAACCGTTATTCCGCCATTACATGCAGGCTGGACAACGCGCAGAAAATCGGCGCATTTCAAAGCCTATGACGCAGTGGCGGATGAATTTGCCCATCTGATTGACATTGACCCCTGGCTGATCAATCCCTACTTCACTGCATGCGGTAAAATCGATTTTCGCGAGAAAAAGGGTGAAGACTGCGTCGCCAGTTCGACTAATAAAATACTCGCGTTAATCCGTGAGAAATATCGGCAGTATGGTGTTAAAGAAGATCCTTTCGTCATTGTTAAAGCCGATTCCGGAACTTATGGCATGGGCATCATGACCGTTAAGGATGGTTCTGAAGTGTATCAGCTGAACCGCAGGCAGCGAAACAAGATGGCTGTCGTCAAGGAGGGCCTGTCGGTGACCAATGTGCTGGTGCAGGAAGGCGTTTATACCTTTGAGAATATCAATCAGGCGGTTGCCGAACCGGTCATTTACATGATTGATCATTTTGTCGTCGGCGGGTTTTATCGTGTGCATACCGGACGCGGTAAGGATGAAAATCTGAATGCGCCCGGCATGCATTTTGTGTCATTGTCATTTGACTCCGACTGCTTAATGCCCAATTGCGTCAAACCGCAAAATCTGACGCCCAGCCGTTTTTATGCCTACGGTGTTGTCGCAAGACTGGCCCTGTTGGCTGCCGCCCGGGAATTGCAGCAGCCGGCATATTGATTCGTGTACATTTTCGCTTAGGCTGTCATCATGAAACTGGCTTTTATTATCGACCGGCTTGAAGGTATCAAAATCAGCAAGGATTCCAGTTATGCCATGATGCGCGAAGCGGTCTTGCGCCATCATCAGATTTATGTGCTGCATCAGGAAGATGTGATCTGGCGCGACAATGCCGTGATCAGTTTTGCCAAGGCTCTGACGATGGGCGAAAAGATGACGCAGGCAGGCAACTGGTATCATTTAGGCGAAACGTTGGCTCTGCCTCTGCATGCATTTGATGCGGTGCTGATGCGCAAGGATCCGCCGTTTAATATGGAATATATCTACAGTACTTATCTGTTGGAACTGGCGGAAAAACAGGGTGCCCGTATCATCAACAGTCCACGTGGCATCCGGGATTTTAATGAGAAACTGGCCATCACAAAATTTCCGCAGTTCATCCCGCCAACCCTCGTTACCCGGAAGGAGATGCTGATTCTTGAATTTCTGCAGCAGCATCGGGACATCATTTTGAAACCGCTGGACAGTATGGGCGGCGCCAGCATTTTTCGCATCCATGCGGCCGATCATAATATCAATGTCATTGTCGAAACAATGACGCACTACGGTACGCGCACCATCATGGTGCAACGTTATATCCCGGAGATTACGCAGGGAGATAAACGAATACTCATGATTGCCGGGAAACCGGTGCCTTATGCGCTGGCGCGCATACCGAAGCCCGGAGAAACGCGCGGCAATCTCAATACGGGCGGAACCGGCGTGGCTCGGCTGTTGTCGCCGCAGGACACACTGATTGCCGAAACCCTTGGGCCGGAACTCATCCGGCAGGGATTGATGCTGGCCGGTCTGGATGTTATCGGCGATGCTCTTACCGAGATCAATGTCACCAGTCCGACCGGAATGCAGGAGATTCATGCGCAGACGGATTTTAACGTGGCAGGGATGATGATTGATGCAATTGAGGAAATGGTTAGCGGAAGTGCCTGTCCGTGAAAATGACGAATGAATTTGCCGGGTTAATTGACCATGATACAGAACTATTTTGATCATAACGCCACGACACGCGTGGATGACGCCGTGATGGCGGCAATGTTGCCTTATTTTCAACAGGAATTTGGTAATGCCTCGAGCCGTCATGCGTATGGTATGACTGCCCGGCATGCGATCGACAAGGCGCGCGAGCAAGTTGCGGCAGTTGTCGGCGTGCAGCCGGTGCAGGTGATTTTTACCGGCGGCGGCTCGGAAGCGAATAATCTGTTTATCCGCGGTGCGGCTGACAGTCTGAAGGCCGGGCATATCGCGATCAGTGCAATCGAGCATCCCTGTGTCTTGAAGCCTGCGCAGGCGTTGGCGCAGCGAACCGCCGAGCGGTGGACGGTTCAGCATTTGGCGGTTAATCAGAGCGGGCAGGTGGATAGCGCTGCAGCCCGGAATGCGATGGCGGTGCAGAAACCTGCGCTGGTTTCCGTAATGCTGGCGAATAACGAAACCGGTGTGATACAGGATGTTGCGACAATCGCTGACATTGCGCGCGCGCATGGCGCCTATGTGCATACCGACGCGGTGCAAGGCGTGGGAAAGATTCCGGTCGATTTTGCGTCGCTCAATGTTCATGCCATGACCGTGTCCGCGCACAAGATTTATGGCCCGAAAGGCGTGGCAGCGCTCATTATCGATAAGCATCTGTTATTGAAACCACTGATTTACGGTGGCGGCCATGAAAGCGGTCTGCGATCCGGTACTGAAAACGTGGCTGCGATTGTCGGTTTTGGCGCGGCCTGTGAACTGGCGACGGCACATATCGCTGTGACGGCACAGCATGTCGCGCGGCTCAGGGATCACCTGGAACAGGGGCTGGTTGCAATGGGTGCGGTGATCTTTGGTGCAGGTGCCGAACGTATACCGAATACCTGTTATTTCGCGATTCCGGATGTGGAAGGCGATACGCTGGTAGTCAAACTGGATAAAGCGGGTTTTGCCGTTGCCAGCGGTGCGGCGTGTTCGAGTGTCAATCCGGGGCAAAGCCATGTGCTCGAAGCGATGCAGGTTGATCCTCTGCTGGCGCGCTGTGCCGTGCGTGTCAGTTTCGGCTACAGTAATACCCTGACACAGGTGGAGGAGTTTCTGGAGACGACACAAAAAATTGTAGCATCGTTGAGAGCCATCAGCAGTCTTTCTTTCTGACCCGTTTTCTGGGTGAAATGATCAAATAACATCAATCAATACAGCGATTCGGGGTAAAATCGTCCGTTTTCTGACTCATCAAAACCTAACGAATCCGTGAATGCCGTCAAAGCCATTATCCTGAGCGCCGGGCAGGGCCGGCGCCTGCTGCCGCTGACAGAAAATTCGCCTAAATGCCTGCTGCCCGTTGCTGGCAAGCCTGTACTGGCCTGGCAGATTGATGCGCTGTCTGCCGCCGGTATCGGTGAAATCATTATCGTGGCCGGTTTTCAGATCGGCCGGATTGAAACATTGTTGCAGGCGCGCTATGCAGCACAATCCGGCATCAGGGTCGTGTTTAATCCATTCTATGAAGTGGCGGACAATCTGGCCAGCTGCTGGCTGGCGCGTGATGCCATGGATGGGGATTTTCTGCTGCTGAACGGTGATACCGTGATTGAGCCTGCACTGGTGACGCAGGTATTGAATTCGCCGTCAGCCCCGATTACACTGAGCGTGGATTTCAAGGAAAGTTATGACGCCGATGATATGAAAGTGCAGCTTGATGCGGATAGGTGGGTTAAGCAAGTCAGTAAAATCGTGCCGCCCCATGAAATTGATGCTGAATCGATTGGCCTGGTCTATTTTCGCGATCAGGGGCCGCGCTATTTCCGTCAGGCGATCGAAAGCGCGCTGCGGCATCCGGCCGAATTGAAATCCTGGTATTTATCCATTATTGACAAACTTGCCGGCCAGCATCTGGTGAATTCATGTTCCGTCAAGGGATTTCGCTGGTGCGAGATTGATTTTATAGAAGATCTGGCCAGAGCGGGCATGCTTTTTACCAAATAGCTGCGAGGAGCAAGAATGAATGCACCTGTTCTCAATGACACCATGCGCAGATTCGGCGCGCCGCAGACGACTATTCATGTATTTCAATACTGGAGCGTGCTGCTGCGCCCCGCGCAGGCAACGCTGGGGGCGCTGGTGCTGGCTGCGCATGAACCGGCCAAGGCATTTTCAGAACTCAGTGCAGCAAGCTTTGCCGAGATGCACACAGTCATCAACAGGATTGAAGGTACGCTGACCAGGGCATTTCAGTACGACAAAATCAATTATCTGATGCTGATGATGGTTGATCCGGATGTGCATTTTCATATCATTCCCCGTTATGCGCAACCGAAGCGGTTTGCGGACAGGGAATTTGTCGATGCGGGATGGCCCGCCATGCCTCAACTGGGTCATGTCAATGAAACCGATGCGGAAACCAATCAACTGATTATCGCGCATATCAAAGCCTGCTGGTCATGAAAGAAGCTGAAGAGACAAAAACACCGTCTGAAGCGGTAGCGGAAAAAATATCTGAAAATGAATATGCAACCCGGCCGGAAATACACGCAGCGGCTTTTCCATTACGTGAAGCGCACAACCTGGTGAGTGACCTGATGACGCCGAATCCGTGGATTTACTGGGCGGACTTTCTGTTTAGCAGCATGGTGGGCTGGATCGCGTTTTTTACCGCACTGTTTTCGCCTTTGTATTCCGTGTGGCAGATCGGTGCCTATGGGATTGCGGTACTGGCATTGTATCGTGTTGCGATCTTTGTGCATGAGCTTGCGCACCTGAAGAAGGGGACATTCAAGACGTTCAGGATAGTATGGAACTGCATTTGCGGCGTACCGTTCATGATTCCGTCATTTACTTATGATGGTGTACATAACGATCATCATCGGCGCGATGTTTACGGTACGCATCGGGATGGGGAATATGTGCCGTTCGCCACACGGAAGCCGATCGAAATGGTGGGGTATGTTTTGCTGTCCCTTGTCATTCCATTGCTGTTGCTGACGCGGTTTCTGTTGCTTACGCCGTTGTCCTATCTTATCCCGCCTTTGCGTAAAATCGTCTGGGAGCGCGCTTCATCGCTGACGATCGATCCCGGCTACAAACGCGCTGAAAATGCCATTCGAAACGATTACAACTGGCGGCAACAGGAATGGGCAACATTTCTGTTCGCTTTTGTCGTGGTAGCGCTGGTGCTGCTGGATGTGATTCCGTTCGATGTGCTTGTGCTCTGGTATCTGGTGGCGACGATGGTGTTTATTTTGAATTCATTACGTACTCTGGCGGCGCATGCTTACCGCAATCCGGGTGAAATACCCATGAGTCATGCTGGGCAGTATCTGGATTCGATCAATGTTCCCGGCAATCTGTTGATAACGCCGCTATGGGCGCCGGTTGGTCTGCGGTTTCATGCCACGCATCATCTGTTCATGAGCATGCCGTACCACAATCTTGGCAAGGCGCATCGTCGTCTGCTCAACGGACTCAGCGACAACACGCTTTATCTGACCACGATCCGCGGCGGACTGTGGGATGCGCTGAAACGGATCTGGCAGGAATCCTCCCAGGCAGCCGCAGCATCAAAAAAGGCGCTGCATCGCCAATGACGATGCGTTTTTCTTCCGGGACTGCGGCTGCCGCAGGCGTAACGCGGCTTGTTTTGCTGCGCCATGGTCAGAGTGTCTGGAATCGCGATAAAGTATTCACTGGTTGGAGTGATGTGGCGTTAAGTCCCAGGGGAAAACAGGAAGCGGTGCACGCCGGCGATTTACTGCGGCTGGCCGGTTTTACCTTCGATTGTTGTTTTGTATCGACGTTGCAGCGTGCAACTGAGACGGCCAAAGTGGTGCTGGCGGTGATGAAGCTGGATGAACTGTCCATACGTTACAGTTGGCGTTTAAATGAGCGGCATTATGGCGCGCTGGAAGGCATGGGGCGTTTGGCGGCTGTTCGAAAATTCGGTATCTGGCCCGTACTGCGCACACAAATACGCTATGACGGTGAACCGCCGAGGCTGGAAATGGAAGATGCACGTTTTCCTGGCAATCAACCCGGTTATGCCGCTATCGATAAAGCCGATCTGCCGCTGGGCGAAAGTCTGAAGCAAACCGCCCTGCGGCTGCAACCGTACTGGCAGAAAGTCATCAGGCCGGAAGTGGCGCACGGCAGAAACGTACTGATTGTTTCGCATAAAAATGTACTGCGTACATTGATGGGTCAGCTCGATCAGTTGACGGAACGACAGGTAATGAAATTGAAATTGGCAACCGGCAGGCCACTGGTTTATGAACTTAATCGGGAGCTGAAATCCATACGGCGCTATTATGTGGATAAAATGCCATAAGTTATTTTCGGTATATGACACTGATCTACAGTTTTGCGCCGATCGCTGACCCGTATGCTGAAATCCTGATATTGGGCAGCATGCCGGGACAGGCATCGCTTGCCGCAAATCAATATTATGCGCATCCGCAAAACGCATTCTGGCGCATCATCGGTGAATTGCTGGAATTCGATCCGGTAGCCGTATCATACGCTGAAAAAACCAATGCCTTGAAGTCGGCGCGCATCGCATTATGGGATGTGCTGCAATCATGCAGACGTGCAGGCAGTCTGGATTCCAGCATAGAAACCGGATCACAGATCGTCAATGATTTTTCGGCATTTTTTGCAACCTACACACAAATCCGTCATGTGTTTTTCAACGGCGCCAAGGCAGAGGCCTGTTTCAGGCGGTATGTGCTGAAAATCAATCCATCGGATACTATCCATCGCATACCATTGACACGCCTGCCATCGACCAGCCCGGCGCATGCCACATTGTCGTTTGTAAAGAAACGTGACCAATGGCGGCAGATACTGGGCACGGCAATCCAGGATACAAAATTGCAATCATCGCAAATGAAAAGTGTTGCTGCGATTCTGTGAGACGATGGTTGCTTGTCTGTCACGGCATAAACTTCCGGGTACCACTGAAAAACGGGCCAATCAATTGGACTTGCCCTGCGGCGGACTGGATGCCTGGGGAGCGCGGGTACGTGAAGGATGTAACGCATCCGGGTGTGGAAACACTTAACATTAACAATGAAAAAACCGGTATTCGATGAAATGGGATGAGTTGAGAAACTGGCCCGTCTACTGGGAGCAACTGCGCAAGGTTTTGCTTGATCCACAAGTCGATGAAGCTTTGCTGGAAAAATCCCTGCAGGAGGCGCGTGAAAAAATACCGGTGCCGGTGTTGTGGCTGATCGGCAAGACGCAGGCGGGCAAGACGTCGATTATCCGTGCCATGACGAGCAGTACGGCGGCTGAGATCGGCAATGGTTTTCAGCCGTGCACGCGGCAGTCACGGTTTTATGATTTTCCTGCGGAAATGCCGGTGGTGCGGTTTCTGGATACGCGCGGTCTCGGCGAAGTGGCTTATGACCCGGGTGATGATATCCAGTACTGCGAATCCAAAGCACATCTGCTGATTGCTGTGCTGAAAGTGGCGGACATCCGGCAGCAGGCAGTGTTTGACGTGCTGCATACGGTGCGGGGGCGTCATCCGGAGTGGCCGCTACTGATGGTGCAGACCGGCCTGCATGAATGCTATCCTCCGGAGGGACGGCACATTCAGCCTTGGCCGTATGATCAGATGCCGTTGCCGGATACGGTGCCGCCCGATCTGAAGCGTGCGCTGCTTGCACAGCGTGAGGCCGCCGCGGATTTGCCCGGTCATGCGCCGATACGCTGGGTAGCGGTGGATTTGACATTGCCGGAGGATGGTTACGATCCGCCGGATTATGGTCTCGAAGCGTTATGGCAGGCGATCGAGGCGTTATCGTCGTTGGGGCTGGAAAACCTGATACGCAGTGATGCGCAGGTGCAGGATTTGTTTGAACGCACCGCGCATCAGCATATCGTCGGTTATGCCACGACCGCAGCGGGACTTGGCGCTTTGCCGGTGGTCGATCTGGTGACGGTTTCAGCGGTGCAGGCAAAACTGCTGCACAGTCTGGCGGTTTTGTATGGTCAACCCTGGGATAAACGGACAATCGCCGAATTTCTCGGTCTTCTGGGTGCAGGCGTGGCTACAGGTTATCTGGCACGGTGGGTTGGCCGTACGGTATCCAGAATTATTCCGGTTGTTGGACAGACGCTGGGCGCGTTATGGAGCGCGAGTGCGAGCGGTGCGACAACCTATGCGCTCGGTAAAGCTGCTGTCTATTTCTTTGTCCGGCACCAGAATCATTTAAATGTGGATGCTGAAACCATCCGCCGTATCTATGCCGAGGAGCTTGAGCGTGGCGCAACGATTCTGAAAGACCGCTGGCGCGGCAAGTCCTAATGAAACCATTGCCTTACGGTATTGATCCGCTCAGACTGCTGGCTTTCCTTTTGCTGGTTTTGCCATTCCTGGCGTTGCTGGGTTTCGGTATGGTCTGGCTGTGGCAGAACGGTTTTCTGTTGTATTGGGCGTTGACTATGCTGGTCAGCAGCGGAATCGGTTATGGCTTGCAGCAATTGTTGATCAAGCGGGACCGTAAGCTGCTTGCCGAAGCTGCGACCGCACCCAATCCGGAATGGCCGCTCAGTGCGGATGCCGCATGGGTGCAGGTTCAGGCACTGGCGGAAGCGTGTAATCCGGAAGTGTGGCCGTTGGAGAAAGGCGACTGGGTTCTCGCTTTGGGGCAACGCACGATGGAAACGGTCGCGCGGCATTATTATCCCGATGTGGAAAACCCGCTGTATGAGCTGACTGTTCCGCATACCTTGCTGGTGATCGAACGCGCAAGCCGTGATTTGCGCCAGGATGTGGCGGAAAATATTCCGTTCAGTAACCGTTTGACGATTGGCGATCTGTTTCGCATACAGCGCTGGAAAGACAAAGCGGAGCAGGTATTTGGCCTGTATCGGGCAGGCCGCGCGATTGTCAATCCTGTCGATGCGCTGCTCGGTGAAGCCTGGCGTCAATTGCGCGAACGCAGTTTTATACAGGCGCGTGATGAGTTGCACCGGTGGTTCCTAAGAACCTATATCCGTAAAGTGGGTTACTACGCGATTGATCTTTATAGTGGCCGTCTGGTGTTGACTGATGAGCCGGTAATCGCTCGCACATCGCGCAGCAGCGCTGAAATGCATGGTATGCCTGAAGAACCGGAAGCAGTCCGGATTGCGGAAGAACCGTTGCGTATTCTGGTGCTGGGACGGGCGAATGCCGGTAAATCAAGTCTGATCAATGCGCTGTTCGGTAAATTGACATCTGTGACTGATATTCTGCCTGACAGTACCGAGATGCTGAGGCCTTTTGTTTTATCGCGTGAAGGATTGCCGCAGGCGTTGATTTTTGACAGTCCGGGATGTGACAGCGCGCATTTTAGCCACAGGCAGATGTGCGATGCCGCGCAAGACGCCGATCTGATTTTATGGATCAGTCCGGCACATCGCCCTGACCGCCAGTCTGAGCGTGAATGCCTGGATGCCCTGCGTGATTTTCAATCCAAACAAATAAAACGCCGTCCACCGCCGCTGCTGGTCGCTGTCAGCCATATTGACCGTTTGCGCCCGGTGAGCGAATGGAATCCACCGTACGATCTGACACATCCGCAAAACACCAAAGCGGCGAATATCGGTGCTGCCGTGCAGGCTATTGCAGCTGATCTGGCGGTTCCGCTTGAACATGTCATTCCGGTGAGTCTCGCAGAAGGGAGGGTTTATAACGTGGATGATGTACTCTGGGCGGCTATTCTGAACCAGCAGGAGGAGGTACTCAGATCACGTCTGTTGCGCTGCATGGATGAAAAGAAAAAAGCCGAGAACTGGACCTTGCTAAGGCGCCAAATGCTGAATGCAGGACGTTTACTGAAGGATTTGCCGGATGTGTTCGGTAAAAAGCGCTAATGATTGTAATTGTCAGATACGTTGTCCTGGTCCTGGTGTACCTTGTCTTTTTCGGGTGTCGTGCCGGAAGGTGGCCTGGGGTTATCGTAGCGGATTTTATCCGGCCCATTGGTTCCACCGGTAACTACAAACGTCATGGCTTCTTCTGTGCTCCAGTCGGTCATGACGATATTCTTGACGGGAACGATTTCAATATAACCCGAGGTCGGATTGGGTGCGGTGGGTACATAAACAGCCGCCAGTGCTTCACCGGTTTCAGGATCGTGCATAATTTTGGTGATAAAGCCGAGGGCCTTCATATCGGTGGATGGGAAGCTGATCAGTACCACGCGTCCTCCGGTTATAGGCGGTTGACTTAACGTATGCAGAAAGCGCTTGGTGATGCCGTAGATCGTCTGCACGAACGGCAATCGGGCCAGAATATCCTCATAGAGTTCAATCACTTTCTTGCCAATGACAAAAGAAGCCAGTAGCCCGATACCGTATAGACTCGCGATAGTGAGCAGCGCGGCAACGCCTTGCTGAAAGCTGGAATCGAGCAGCCAGGAGGCGATGGTGTCCGAGTGCGGACGTACCGCGTGTGCCAGGCCCCTCAACATCGGTGCGCCCATCTGCGCCAGCATTTTCAGTACGAATTCAAACACCAGCCAGGTTACCCATAATGGCGCAACTGTCAGCGCGCCGATCAGTACGTAACGACCGATATGAGGGGAGCGTTCGGTAGGCTGTTTGTCGCCCGTTGTGTCGTTTGTAACTGGTGATTTCATAATCAGCGGTTAAGTTCGGTTACGGTTATTGTGGTTTTCAGGGTAATCCGGTGGCAATAATCTTAGCAGATGAATGAAAAAAATATTAATGCCAACCGGAAAAGAAAGTGGTATTTTCACAGAGTATACACTGGCAGCTATCACTGACTGGTAAGCGTGGATGGTTCTTGGTAGAATCGCCACGCAAGGATGCTTTTATTTTTTTACTGAAATTTTACTCACTTAACATGTGATGTGCTGAAATAAATTTCCGATTTTTGACGATCCTGTATGGCGCTATCAGACAGGATTCATAGGCAGCTGATTGTATTAAATAGAATTTAACTTACTGTATCTTGCGCGTTTTTCTTTGGAATTCGCAAGAAAAGAAAAAGGGGCCCTTATGTCATATAGTTCAACACAAATTAATAAACTTCTAAATAGTTTGGAAAAGCATCTTGCGGATGAGCATCCGGACAATCCGATACTGGCTAAGGCCGTAAAAAGTTTTCGGAAACTGGACTATGTCGGATACGGTATGGGGCTGATCGGCAGAGACGAGTCTTATGCAACATGTGTGACGTGGTGGCCTATGATCGCTGTTTTAGGCACTTTTTCAGCGGGAAAATCGACTTTTATTAATTCCCATTTGGGTATGAAGCTGCAGCGTACAGGCACTCAGGCCGTGGATGATAAATTCACCGTCATCTGTTATAGCCGCCATAACGAAGCCAAGACATTGCCTGGTGTTGCGCTGGATGCTGATCCACGTTTTCCTTTTTTTCATATCAGTAAAAGTATCGAAGAAATTTCTGAAACGGGACAAGAGCGCATCGATGCGTATCTGCAATTAAAAACCTGTCCTTCTGAAAATATACGCGGCAAGATCATGATTGATTCTCCGGGGTTTGATGCAGACAGCCAGCGTGCATCGACGTTGCGTCTGACCCAGCATATTATCAATCTGTCTGATCTTGTTCTGGTATTTTTCGACGCGCGTCATCCGGAACCGAAAGCGATGCAGGATACGTTGGCGTATCTGGTTTCGGCCAGCGTTAACCGCGCCGATGCGAATAAATTCCTGTACATTCTGAATCAGATCGATGTAACCGCTCAGGAAGATAATCCCGAAGAAGTCGTTTCCGCCTGGCAGCGTTCGCTTGCAGAAGTCGGCTTAATTGCCGGCCGTTTTTATCGTATCTATAACGCCGAAGCAGCAGTCCCCATCAGTGATTCCAGCGTCAGGGAACGCTTTGAGAAGAAGCGCGATGAGGACATGGCCGATATTTTCAAACGCATGCAACAGATCGAAGTTGAACGCGCTTACCGCATCGTCGGTAAACTGGAGCAAACGGCAAAAGCCGTTAAAAACCAGGTGGTCGAGAAATTGACCGGTATGCTGAGTGAGTGGAAGAGCAAAGTGATCATGTTTGACGGCATCTTACTGGTGGTACTGGCGGCATTGGGCGGCGCGGCGCTCCATTATACCGAGTCCTGGGATGTACTGAATGCTTTTGTTCCGGGCAATGAATCATTTTCACTTGTCGCTGTTGTGGCTGTGCTGGGTGTCCTGGGTTATCTGCATTTCACGGTGCGTAAAGTCGTGGCGAACGGGATAAAGAAGAAGCTGGTCCAGGAAATGGGGCATGATCATGAAGCCTGTAAACACTATACCCAGGCTTTCACTAAAAGCACGCTGCCCTATCGGAGTATGCTTTTCAAGAAACCCGCGGGATGGAATGAAGTCACTGAAAGCACGATTGATGAAATTGTGGATGAAGCCAATGACTATATCCAGGAATTGAACGATCAGTTTACCAATCCATCGGGTGATGATGGGGAAAATGTGCAGGTTTAGTCTGATTACAGCATCGCTTTGATTGAGAAATGCTGATTTAAACTGCGCTTAGCAACATCGGGGAAAGAGCAGGCCGGGATTCGTTGTCAGTGATTGATTCATCGAATCCGGCCTGTTCTTTTTTATGGTGTGCCATTTTTTTTCTGTCCCGTTTTTTGATGACATTAACTTACAGTCAGGATGATATAACCAGCGTCAGCAGACCTGACATGTGCATGAATGTGTTGCAGTTGATGACAATATTCCTGTGCAACCGATCAGGTTATCGTAAGCGGCATATTCGCTGTGCGATCAGTTTTGGACAAGGACGCTATTAAAGAGTAAAATCCCGCTTTTTTAGATTTCAAATATTAGGTTTAATTGGAGAAGCTTATGTCAGTTACAACTGAGCAAAAAGCACAGGTTGTGCGTGATTTTCAGAGGAGCAATAGTGATACCGGTTCCCCTGAGGTACAAGTTGCACTTTTAACTGCTCGAATCAATGATCTGATTGATCATTTCAAGACTCATGTCAAGGATCATCACTCTCGTCGTGGTCTGCTGCGTATGGTCGGCCGCCGCCGCAAGTTGCTGGATTATCTGAAACGCCATGACGAGGATGCCTATAAAACGTTGATCGACCGTCTCAGTTTGCGTAAATAATGACGCGCGGTTTTCTGATGCGCGGATATTCAGTATGTTGTAATTAATATAGACGGGTATGACTGAATGGGAGTCTATTTGAGAAAAAGGATGATTAATTGAAACCTATCAAGAAGAGTATTACTTACGGGCGGCATCAACTGACTCTGGAAACAGGAGAAATCGCGAGACAGGCGCACGGTGCAGTGATGGTTACCATGGATGATACTGTCGTACTGGTTACTGTTGTTGGCGCCAAGAATGTGGCACCAGGGCAGGATTTTTTTCCATTGACGGTTGATTATCAAGAAAGATTTTATGCTGCAGGCAGAATACCGGGTAGTTTTTTTAAGCGGGAAGGACGCCCCAGCGAAAAAGAAACGCTGACTTCACGTCTTATCGATCGTCCGATTCGCCCACTCTTTCCTGAAGGTTTCTATAACGAAGTGCAGGTTGTGGCGACCGTGTTATCCTCAAACGAGGAGATTGATTCTGATATTCCGGCAATCATCGGTGCTTCGGCCGCTTTGGTGCTTTCCGGCATTCCTTTCGATGGCCCGGTAGGTGCGGCGCGCGTGGGCTATATTAACGATGCGTATGTCTTGAATCCAACCACCACCGAACTCAGGGAAACACAATTGAATCTTGTTGTGGCGGGTACCCAGCAGGCGGTGTTGATGGTTGAGTCTGAGGCGTGTGAATTAACAGAAGAAATCATGCTGGGTGCAGTTGTATACGGACATGAACAAATGCAGGCGGTTATTAATGCCATTAACGAACTGGCAGACGAGGCCGGTGTGACGGCATGGGATTGGACGCCTGCTGAAAAAGATGCCGCACTGGAAGAAAAAGTTGCCCAACTGGCTGAAGCTGACTTGCGTCAGGCATTTAAAATCAAGCAGAAACAACCGCGCACCGAAGCCATTGCGGCAGTTAAGCAGAAAACCATCGAAGCACTGGGTATCGGCACCGAAGATGGGCCGGAATCCAATACTTTCGAAGAAGCTTTTTTTGCGCTTGAGTCTAAAATTGTGCGCAATCAGATTCTTGATGGTGAACCGCGCATTGATGGTCGCGGAACGCGAACCGTGAGACCCATTACCATTCGCAACGGTGTTTTACCACGTACTCATGGTTCGGCACTGTTTACGCGGGGAGAGACGCAGGCGCTGGCTGTGGCGACTTTAGGCACTACGCGCGATGAACAGAGAATTGACTCATTGCAAGGCGACTATTCCGAGCGCTTCATGCTGCACTATAACATGCCGCCTTATGCCACTGGAGAAACCGGCAGGGTGGGCACACCCAAGCGGCGCGAGATAGGCCATGGACGCCTTGCCAAGCGCGCACTGGTTGCTGTATTGCCGTCGCAGGAGGAGTTCGGGTATTCATTACGGGTGGTTTCCGAAGTCACGGAATCAAATGGGTCCAGCTCCATGGCATCTGTCTGTAGCGGGTGTCTGGCGTTGATGGATGCCGGAGTACCACTGAAATCCCATGTTGCCGGCATAGCCATGGGGCTGATTAAGGACGGTAACCGTTTTGCGGTTTTAACCGATATTCTGGGTGATGAAGACCATCTCGGCGATATGGACTTTAAAGTAGCCGGTACTGATCAAGGTATAACTGCCTTGCAAATGGACATCAAGATACAGGGTATTACCAAGGAAATCATGCATGCCGCGCTTTTACAGGCGCGTGAAGGCCGTCTGCATATTTTGGATATTATGAAAGAAACCCTGCCGGTTAATCGTGAAAGTATCTCGGTGCATGCGCCACGTATCATCAAAATCAAAATCAATCCGGAAAAAATACGTGATGTTATCGGCAAAGGCGGTGCCGTAATTCGTGCATTAACTGAAGAGACCGGAACAACCATTGATATTACCGATGATGGTCAGGTCACAATTGCCTGCGTTAATGCCGAAAATGGTGAGCTCGCCCGGAAACGCATTGAAGATCTGACCGCTGAAGTTGAAGTGGGTAGAATTTATGACGGCACAGTACTGAAGTTGCTGGATTTTGGCGCTATTGTCAGCGTGCTGCCCGGCAAGGATGGACTGCTGCATATATCGCAGATCGCAAAAGAACGTGTTAACAATGTGACCGATCATCTGAGTGAAGGGCAAACTGTACGTGTCAAAGTCCTTGAAGCCGATGACAAGGGCCGATTACGTTTAAGTATGAAGGCGGTATTGATT
>CAZTCY010000003.1:0-71106 GCA_964612715.1 uncultured Nitrosomonas sp.
ATACGCGAAGGCGGTAGAACCGTTGGTGCGGGTGTGGTCGCTAAAGTAATTGAGTGATTTTTAGTTATAAAGCACCCGAAACGATAAGATACATACAATAAATTTTGGCGCGGGATCAAGGTTATGCAGAATCAGAAAATTAGAATAAGACTAAAAGCATTTGATTATCGATTAATCGATAAATCAGCACTTGAAATTGTTGATACAGCTAAAAGAACAGGTGCTGTGGTTCGTGGTCCAGTTCCCTTGCCGACAAGAATAGAAAGATTTGATGTTCTTCGTTCTCCTCATGTCAATAAAACATCACGTGATCAATTTGAAATTAGGACGCATCTTAGGTTGATGGATATTATAGATCCGACAGACAAAACCGTTGACGCCTTAATGAAATTAGATCTTCCTGCTGGGGTCGATGTGGAAATTAAGCTTTAATAATTATTTATATTGGATAGTTGCGCTAAAGATTGCATTAATAATTTTGACACGTAATCAATAAAATTTAATATCGGAATAACAATGAGTTTAGGTTTAATCGGTCGAAAAGTGGGGATGACGCGCATATTCACTGAAAACGGTGACAGTTTGCCCGTTACCGTGGTGGATGTGAAGGGTAATCGCGTAACGCAAATCAAAACTTGTGAGACAGATGGGTATTCGGCAATACAAGTTGCTTTTGGTAAAAAAAGACCAATCCGTGTGAATAAACCCATGTCGGGGCATTTTTCAAAAGCAGGAACTGAGGCAGCAAAATTAATAAAGGAATTTCGAGTTGCCACTGATGACGAAGCTGTTCAGTTGACATTGGGTTCATCGGTCGAGATAGATATCTTTCAAGTGGGTCAGAAAGTTGATGTCTCAGGAACAACGATTGGTAAGGGTTATGCCGGAACGATAAAGCGTCATCATTTCGCATCGAATAGAGCCTCACATGGTAATTCCAAAGCGCATAGAAAGCCGGGATCTATAGGTATGGCTCAGGATCCTGGGCGTATATTTCCGGGTAAAAGAATGTCTGGGCAACTTGGTAATGTGAAGCGTACAGTTCAGAATTTAGAAATTATCAAAATAGATAAAGATAGAAGTTTGTTGCTTATTAAAGGCGCTATACCTGGCTCTAAGGGAAGCGAGGTAATAGTTTCTTCAAGTATAAAAAGTAAACAAAAAGTTGAAAATTAAAAGGTAAGGTAGATAAGTAATGGAATTAAAACTGATCAATGAGCAGAAGCAAGATATAGGAAGTATATCTGTTTCCGATTCTTTGTTTAATAGGGAATATAATGAAGTTGTTGTTCACCAAATAGTTACTTCTTATCTATCGAACTCAAGAAGCGCTACAAGAGCACAAAAAGGTAGATCGGATATCGCTAAATCAACACATAAGCCATGGCGACAAAAAGGAACCGGAAGGGCGAGAGCAGGTAGAGCCTCTAGTCCGATTTGGCGAGGTGGTGGTAAAGTTTTTCCAAATAGTCCGGAAGAGAACTATAAAAAGAAAATAAATAAAAAAATGTATCGCGTCGGAATGAGTGCGATTTTGTCCAAACTTGTGCGTGACGACAGATTGACAGTTATTGATATGTTCAATGTGGAAACACATAAGACCAAGGAATTCAAAGAAAAATTAAAAATCCTTGGGTTCGAGAACCTGCTGCTTGTTACGGATGAATTAAAAGATTCTCTGTATCTGTCATCGAGAAATATACCGGATGTTTTTGTTATGGAAGCAAATAATATTGATCCGGTTAGTCTATTAAAGTTCGACAAAACGCTTGTTACTGCGAATAGCATCAGGAAATTTGAGGAGTTATTTTTATGAGCGAATCAATAAAACAATATGAGCGGTTGATGAAAGTGATTCTTGCTCCCTACGTCTCAGAAAAAGGGACATTTATTGGTGAAGCTCATAACCAAACAATATTTCGCGTGATGCGAGATGCAACGAAAAGTGAAATAAAAGCCGCCATTGAAATGATCTGGAAAGATCAAAAGATCAAAGTAGAAAAAGTCCAAACTATGAATGTGAAGGGTAAGAAAAAAAGATTTGGTCGGCATTTAGGCAACAGGAGCGACTGGAAAAAAGCAATCGTCAGTATCCAAGAAGGTCAGGAATTGAGTTTTACCAATTTAACCAGTGGTGGAGTTAAATAATGTCACTTGTGAAACTTAGACCAACGTCGCCTGGGAGACGTGGAGTCATACGATCAATCCAAGCTGATTTGTATAAAGGGGAGCCTTTTAAAAAGCTAGTAGAAAAACAAAATAGCAAGGCCGGAAGAAATAATTCTGGGAAAATTACAATCCGCCATAGAGGCGGCGGGCATAAACAGCATTATAGAAAAATTGATTTCAAGAGAAATAAAGATGGTATTCCAGGTAGAGTCGAACGCATAGAATACGATCCGAATAGAACAGCTAATATTGCTCTGGTTTGTTATATAGATGGTGAGCGGCGTTATATAATTGCGCCCAAGGGATTAAAGGTAGGTGATGTCATCAACAGCGGAAATAGTGCACAAATTAAGCCTGGGGATGCATTGCAGCTGAGAAGTATTCCTGTTGGAACAATCATACACTGTATTGAGCTTTTGCCTGAAAAAGGAGCGCAGTTAGCGCGTTCGGCAGGTACTTCTGCACAACTTCAAGCAAGAGATGGCAATTATGCATTATTAAAATTGCGCTCAGGGGAAATAAGGAAAGTTCACATTAATTGTAGAGCAACGATTGGTGAAGTAAGTAACGCCGAGCATAATTTAAAATCAATCGGAAAAGCAGGTGCTATGAGATGGCGTGGTATACGGCCAACTGTCCGTGGTGTTGCAATGAACCCGGTTGATCATCCGCATGGGGGTGGCGAAGGCCGAACTTCTGGAGGAAGGCATCCAGTTAGTCCATGGGGTACGCCCGCTAAAGGATACAGAACACGGTCTAATAAGCGCACCGAGACCATGATTGTCAGACATCGTTATTCAAGAAAAGGTTAGTTTAATGGCTAGATCTATAAAAAAAGGACCGTTTGTAGATTCGCATTTATTGGTAAAAATTGATAAAGCTGCAGAAACAAATGATAAGCGACCGATTAAAACATGGTCGAGACGTTCCACAATATTACCCAATTTTATTGGATTGACTATTTCAGTGCATAATGGTAGGCAACATATACCCGTGTTCATAACAGAAAATATGGTTGGTCATAAATTAGGAGAATTCGCCATAACGAGAACCTTTAAAGGCCATGCGGCTGATAAAAAGACTGCCAGGAAATAGGAAACAATAAATGGAAACAACGGCTAAATTAAAAGGTGTTCGTTTGTCGGCACAAAAAGGTCGACTAGTTGCTGATCAAGTTAGAGGAATGCGTGTAGATAAAGCAATTAGCTTATTGACTTTTAGTCCTAAAAAAGGCGCAACCATCATAAAACGATTGCTGGAATCTGCCATCGCAAATGCTGAGCATAACGATGGAGCTGATGTTGATGAGTTAAAAATATCGAGTATCTATGTAGATAGAGGTGTGTTTATGCCACGTACGAGCGCGCGGGCCAAGGGCAGAGGTAATCGATTAATGAAGCCGACTTGTCATATAACTATTACGGTGGCTGATTAAGAAAAGCCAGAATTATTAAAATTAAAGGCATAATAAATGGGTCAAAAAATTAATCCAACCGGATTTCGTCTATCCGTACATAGAAACTGGCTTTCGAAATGGTATGCAAGTAGTAATTCATTTGCTGCAATGTTAAATGAAGACATCAAAGTCAGAGAATATTTAGCAAAAAAACTTAAGCATGCTTCTGTAGGACGTGTTTTGATTGAACGGCCTTCTAAAAATGCCAGAATAACAATATTTAGTGCACGGCCGGGTGTTGTTATTGGAAAAAAAGGTGAGGATATTGAAACGCTGAGAGTGGAGCTTCAAAAGCGAATGGGAGTTCCTGTTCATGTCAATATCGAAGAAATCAGGAAACCGGAACTTGATGCACAGTTGATTGCGGATAATATCGCCCAGCAACTTGAAAAAAGAATTATGTTCCGACGTGCGATGAAACGTGCTATGCAAAATGCAATGCGTCTTGGAGCGCAAGGTATTAAAATTATGAGTTCGGGCCGTCTTAATGGAATAGAAATTGCGAGAACAGAATGGTATAGAGAAGGTAGAGTACCTTTGCATACCTTAAGAGCAAATCTTGACTATGCAACCTCTGAAGCGCAAACAACCTATGGAATAATCGGCATCAAAGTTTGGATCTTCAAAGGCGAGGTATTTGGTAAAGATAATATCAATATTTCATCACCAAATACCAATACTGACTCAGAAAGAAAAAGAATCGTTAAAAAGGACAAATTGAACTTTGAAATTTCTTCAATTGATAATGTAGAGTTTACAAAAGAATCTGGAGATAGTGATGCTTCAACCAGCTAGAACAAAATACCGAAAACAACAAAAAGGCCGGAATACAGGAATAGCAACGCGCGGTTCAAAAGTCAGCTTTGGTGAGTTTGGTTTGAAAGCAATAGAGCGAGGTAGGATTACAGCGAGGCAAATAGAAGCTGCGAGGCGTGCAATGACGCGTCATATTAAAAGAGGTGGGAGAATTTGGATTAGGATATTTCCAGATAAACCTATATCGCATAAGCCTGCTGAAGTTAGAATGGGGAAAGGAAAGGGGAATCCTGAATACTTTGTGGCAGAGATTAAGCCAGGTAAAATGTTGTATGAAATGGATGGCGTTAATGAAACATTAGCGCGAGAAGCATTCAGGTTGGCAGCAGCAAAACTTCCCATTAAAACGACATTTATCATTAGACAGCTTGGTGGTTGAGAATGAGCGCTAAAGAATTACGTAACATGGATTTAAAAGACCTAAAAAGGGAATTACATACATTATTAAGAACCCAATTTAGTCTAAGAATGCAATTTGCCACACAACAAATATCAAATATAAACTTAATAAAAAATAATAAACGTGATATTGCAAGAATCAAAACCATCATTACAGAAAAATTGAATGCATTATGAACAACCAGAGCTTTAAGCGTACATTTACAGGAAAGGTTACAAGTAATAAGACTGATAAGACTTTGACCGTATTGGTAAATAGAAGAGTTAAGCACCCACTGTATGGGAAAATCATCACTCGATCAAAGAAATATCATGTGCATGATGAAAATAATGAAGGTCAAATAGGTGATACCGTGTTAATAGAAGAAACAAAACCTTTTTCTAAAACTAAAACTTGGCGTTTAGTAAAATTTATATCAAAAGCTACTTTGAGTTAGATTTGCTAAAGTTGAAAGGAAAAAGTAAAATATACGGTTTTCCAAAAATATTAATGGTGCTCAATTTTAATGTGTCAATGCGAAGCATCATAAAACTTTAATTAACTCTATTTATATTCAAAATATAAAAAAATTTCATTTAGAATTCGAGTGTTAAATTCGATTAAAATAAATAAGTGAGTAATCAATGATTCAAATGCAGTCTATTTTAAAAGTAGCAGATAATACGGGTGCGCGCTCAGTCATGTGTATTAAAGTACTTGGCGGTTCTAAGCGAAATTATGCGAGTATCGGTGATGTAATAAAAGTAAGCATTAAAGACGCCGCCCCACGTGGAAGAGTTAAAAAAGGGGATGTTTATAATGCCGTGGTCGTGCGAACAGCAAAAGGCATAAGAAGATTGGATGGATCTTTAATCAAATTTGATAGTAATGCAGCTGTTTTGTTAAATGCAAAGCTTGAGCCGATAGGTACACGTATATTTGGCCCTGTGACACGGGAGCTCAGGGGAGCTAAGTTTATGAAAATAGTTTCACTTGCACCTGAAGTATTGTAAATCTAAATCGGAATTTGAAATGAAGAAGATAAAAAAGGGGGATGATGTTATCATTCTTGCCGGAAAAGATAAGGGAAAGCGCGGAACTGTTATTAAAATTATCAATAACAATTATGCGCAAGTACAGGGTGTCAATATTTTCAAAAAACATCAAAAACCTAATCCATCAACAGGAGCAACGGGTGGGATAGTGACTGTTGAGATGCCAATTCATTTATCTAACGTTGCAATTTACAACTTTTCTACAAAAAAACAAGATCGAGCCGGATTTTCTGTGGATTCTGAAAATAATAAAATTAGAGTCTTTAAGTCGAGTGGCGAAAAAATATAACGTAATGATAAGAAACCGATGAATCGCTTAAAAGAAATATATTACAAAAATATCGTACCTTCCTTAATAAAGGAATTTTCATACAAATCTGTTATGGAAGTTCCGAGGGTAACTAAAGTTACTATAAATATAGGACTTGGGGAGGCCACAACTGATAAGAAGATTATTGATCATGCTGTTTCTGATTTACGAAAAATAACGGGTCAAAAACCAATTGTAACAACCGCTCGTAAATCTATAGCTACTTTTAAAGTGCGCGAGGGTTATCCTATAGGTTGCAAGGTAACGTTAAGAGGAGCGCGTATGTATGATTTTCTAGATAGATTGATTGCTATTGCGATACCAAGAATAAGGGATTTTCGTGGAATTTCTTCTAAAGCATTTGATGGTAGAGGAAATTATAATTTAGGAATAAAAGAACAAATCATTTTTCCAGAAATAGAATACGATAAAATCGATGCTTTGCGTGGTATGAATATATCTATCACAACGACAGCTAGAAGCGATGATGAAGCACGTTCATTGCTAAAAGCATTTAGTTTCCCATTTAGAAATTGATGATATGGCAAAGATTTCAATTATTAATAGAAATTTAAAGCGACAAATATTGGTATCTAAGTACTCTGAACTTAGAAAAAAATTGATATCAATCATAAACGATTTATCTATATCTGAAGAAGAAAGATTTGAAGCGCGCTTAAAGCTTCAAAGTTTACCCAGAAATTCAAGCCCAGTGAGATTGCGCAATAGATGTTCAATAACAGGTAGGCCACGAGGTGTGTATACAAAATTTGGATTGGGAAGAAGTAAATTACGTGATATAGCTATGAGTGGAAAAATACCTGGTATTACAAAAGCAAGTTGGTGAGAAACATACTTAGCTTTTGGCAATTAAATTAAAAATAGGATTTATTATGAGTTTAAGTGACCCCATAGCCGACATGCTGACTAGGATCAGAAATGCGCAACTGGCAAAAAAAAAATATGTGTTAATTCCCTTTTCTAAAATTAAACGGTCAATCGCTTCTGTGTTGCAAGAAGAGGGATATATTTCAACTTTTACCGTGAAAGATATTAACAATCTTTCCTATATCCATGTGGATTTGAAATATTATTCTGGATCACCTGTTATAGAGTCCATTAAACGAATTAGTAAGCCGGGAATGCGTATATATAAATCAGTTTCAGAATTGCCTGAAGTGTTAGGAGGTTTGGGGATTTCAGTGATATCCACTTCAAAGGGTATAATGACCGGGAGAAAGGCTAAGAAAATTGGCGTCGGCGGTGAAGTTATTTGTGAAGTAATTTAACAAAGGAAATAACCAGAATGTCGCGAGTAAGTAATAATCCTATAAATATCCCTTTTGGCGTGGAAGTTGATATAAAGGCAACGGATGTGATAGTTAAGGGTCCTAAAGGTGTGCTTGAACAAAGTATTGGACCTGAATTGAATTTATATAAAGATAATAATTTTATTAAGATTGAAACCAAGCTTGATAGCCAGCATGCTAAAGCTTTATCAGGTACTATACGCTCTCTAGTTTTTAATATGGTGCAAGGTGTGTCAGCCGGTTTTGAGAAAAAACTGATCTTGGTCGGTGTGGGATATAGAGCTCAAATTAATGGTGATGATTTAAATTTAAGTTTGGGTTATTCGCATGGAATAAATTATCCTGTTCCAAAAGGTATAAGTATTGAATTACCTAGTCAAACAGAAATTATCATTAAGGGCATTGATAAGCAAAAGGTCGGGCAAACGGCGGCAGAAATAAGGGCATTTAGAAGACCTGAGCCATACAAAGGTAAAGGTGTGCGATATGCTGATGAATTTATTAAATTAAAAGAGACTAAAAAGAAATAAGATTTAATTTCAATATGAAAAATTTAAAACTTAATAGATTAAAACGAGCCAAAAAAACTAGAATGAAAATTAGTGAGCTTGGTGTAATTCGTTTATCGGTTTACCGCACAAATCAGCATATTTATGCACAATTAATTGATGATGCTAATAATCGAACGCTAACGAGCGCTTCAACAGTAGAACCTGATATTAAGTCAGAAATAAAATTTGGAAATAATGTATCTGCGGCAGTAATTGTTGGAAAACGTATTGCAGAAAAAGCCAGAAATATAGGTGTTGACCAGATAGCTTTCGATCGCTCAGGCTATAGATATCATGGTCGTATAAAAGCATTAGCTGAAGCTGCGAGAGAAAGTGGACTTAAATTCTGATTAAGTAAATATCGATATGACCAAAGCAACTAATAGATTCGGAAATACAGATGGTATGAATACTGATGACCTTAGAGAAAAAATGGTGGCTATTAATAGAGTTACCAAGGTTGTCAAAGGCGGAAGAATTTTAGGCTTTGCTGCGCTCACGGTGGTGGGCGATGGCGATGGTAGTGTTGGTATGGGTAAAGGTAAAGCCAGAGAAGTGCCTGTCGCTGTTCAAAAAGCGATGGATGAGGCAAAGCGTTCTTTGGTAAAAATTAAGTTGAAGAATGGCACTATATATCATCCTGTTATTGGAAGACATGGGGCCGCAAAAGTTTACATGCAGCCTGCACCTGAAGGAACAGGCATTATAGCTGGAGGCCCGATGCGTGCAATTTTTGAAGTAATGGGTATGCATAATATTTTGGCCAAATGTATAGGCTCTACGAATCCATATAACGTAGTGAGGGCTACTCTTCAAGGCCTATACTCAATGAATACGCCAGCAATGATTGCGGCTAAGCGTGGAAAAACGATCGAAGAAATTTTGGGTCATGACTGATGAAAGCTGAATTAAATAATAAAATCAGAATAACTTTGGTAAAAAGTTTGATTGGTACGAAAAGAAATCACCGCCAGATAATAAAAGGCTTGGGACTAAAAAGATTAAATAGTTCAGCTGAGTTAATTGATACGCCGGCAATTCGAGGAATGATCAATAAAGTTAATTATCTACTTAAATGTGAATAAATTATGTATCTTAATACAATAGGTAATCATCTAGGTCAAAACAAGTCCAGAAAGAGAGTTGGTCGCGGAATAGGAAGTGGAAGCGGAAAAACTGCTGGGAGAGGACACAAAGGTCAAAAATCACGGGCTGGTGGATATCATAAAATTGGTTTCGAAGGTGGCCAGATGCCATTATATCGCCGTCTACCAAAACGGGGATTTACAAGTTTGAAAAGTGGTGAAACAGTTAGCTTGAGGCTGGAAGATTTATCTGAGATAAAAGAATCTATAATCAATATTGAGGTTCTTAAAAAGAATAATTTAGTATCCTCAAAGGTAAAAAATGTGAGGATATATAAATCTTCTAATATTGAAACATTGAGTAATGTCACGTTTCAAGATATACATTTAACTAAAGGTGTCAGAGAACTACTTTCAAATACTTGAAATCGTAGTTATCCGATAAAAAATAAAGGAAAAAATTGGCTACAAAAGGATTTACGCAAAAACCTATTGATCGATTTGCTGATTTAAAGCGCAGATTGTGGTTTTTACTGTTAGCTTTAATCGTATACCGAATAGGTGCGCATGTACCTGTGCCCGGAATCGATCCTGATGTGCTAAAAGATTTATTTGATTCCCAGCAAGGTGGTGTGTTGGGGATGTTTAATATGTTTTCGGGCGGAGCTTTATCGAGATTTTCGATATTCGCCCTTGGTATCATGCCTTATATATCCGCATCCATTATTATGCAGCTTGGAACTGTTGCCGTTCCATATTTGGAAGCGCTAAAGAAAGAAGGCGAAAGTGGTAGGAGAAAGATTGCACAATATACGCGGTATGGCACTCTCGCTTTAGCTTTAGTTCAGAGTTATGGTATTTCGTTTGCATTACAAGCACAGGCAGGATTAGTTATTAATCCCGGTTCAATGTTTGTTTTGACTACAGTTATCACCTTAGTGACTGGCACGATCTTTTTGATGTGGTTAGGTGAACAAATTACTGAACGTGGAATAGGTAACGGAATATCTTTAATAATATTTGCCGGTATCGCAGCTGGTTTACCCAGCGCTATCGGAGGAACCTTGGACTTGGTTAGTACCGGTTCAATGCACTTCCTGATTGCCTTGTTTATATTTGTTGCAGCTACTTTGGTTACGGGTTTTGTTGTATTTGTAGAAAAAGGCCAGCGGCGAATTTTAGTAAATTATGCAAAAAGACAAGTAGGGAAAAAAATTTACGGTGGACAAAGTTCCCATTTGCCTTTAAAACTGAATATGGCTGGTGTCATACCTCCTATTTTTGCATCTAGTATAATTTTGTTTCCTGCGACATTGGCTGGATGGTTTGCATCTGGCGATTCATTAATATGGCTAAGAGATATAAGTGCATCCCTTTCACCAGGTCAGCCGTTATATGTTTTTCTATATGCAACAATGATAATTTTCTTTTGTTTCTTTTATACCGCATTAGTCTTTAATCCTAAAGAAACTTCAGATAATTTAAAAAAGAGTGGCGCATTTATACCTGGTATTAGGCCTGGTGATCAAACTACGCGATACATTGAGAGAATTATGTTACGTTTAACATTAACAGGCTCAATATATGTTACTTTGGTTTGTTTATTACCTGAATTTTTAATTTTGCAATGGAATGTTCCTTTTTATTTTGGCGGTACTTCATTGCTTATTATCGTGATAGTAACCATGGATTTTATGTCTCAAGTTCAATCGCATGTTATGTCATCTCAATATGATAGTTTATTGAAAAAAGCAAATCTTAAAGGAAATAACAGCCGCTTATCTGCGAGATGATAATATATTATTTATAATGGCTAAAGAAGAAACGATACAAATGCAGGGTGAAGTTCTAGAGACATTACCAAATGCTACATTTAAAGTAAAACTTGAGAATGGGCATGTCGTGCTTGGACATATATCAGGTAAGATGCGTATGCATTATATACGAATATTACCAGGCGATAAGGTAACTGTTGATTTAACCCCGTATGATTTAACGCGTGCTCGCATAACATTTAGAGCAAAATAGTCTTTTAATTTTTTATATCCTTAAGAATTATGAAAGTAATGGCTTCAGTAAAACGAATTTGCAGAAATTGCAAGGTAATTAGAAGAAATAGAATTGTCAGAGTAATCTGTACAGATCCAAGACATAAACAACGACAAGGTTAGACTGATAGGTTTAATATGGCACGAATTGCTGGAGTTAATTTACCGAATCATCAGCATTTATGGATAGCATTAACATCTATATATGGTATTGGAAGGACTACATCTAGAAGCATTTGTATAGAAGCAGGCATACCTACTGATGTAAAACTTAAAGAATTATCAGAATCACAACTTGATATACTTAGAGATCATATCGCGAAGTTGAATATCGAGGGCGATTTGCGTCGAGAAGTTTCTATGAACATTAAAAGACTTATGGACTTAGGGTGTTATCGTGGATTACGCCATAAAAAAGGCCTGCCTGTACGAGGCCAACGGACTCGTACAAATGCACGAACAAGGAAAGGGCCACGAAAAGCTATCCGTGCAAGATAATTACTTATATTAATAAATTATATGGTTAAAGCAAACATTCGTATTAGAAAGAAAATAAAGAAAAATATATCGGAAGGTATAGCGCATATACATGCTTCTTTTAATAATACAATAATAACAATAACTGATAGACAAGGTAATGCTTTGTCTTGGGCCACAGCAGGCGGTTCGGGTTTTAAAGGCTCACGAAAAAGTACTCCTTTTGCGGCTCAGGTAGCTGCGGAGATTGCTGGAAAAACTGCGATGGAATACGGTGTAAAAAACTTAGAAGTCAAAATAAAAGGCCCCGGGCCTGGACGTGATTCTGCTGTTAGGGCATTAAATGGCGCTGGGTTCAAAATCACAAGTATATCTGATGTAACTTCAGTACCTCATAATGGTTGTAGGCCACCTAAAAAGCGTCGTATATAAGGAGAATACTTTTGGCTCGATATCTTGATTCTAAATGTAAACTTTGCCGCAGAGAAGGAGAAAAACTCTTTTTAAAAGGAGAGAAATGTTTTTCTGATAAATGTGCAATTGAAAGAAGAAATTATCCACCTGGGCAACATGGCCAAAAGAAAGGTCGATTATCTGATTATGGTGTTCAGTTAAGAGAAAAGCAGAAGCTAAGGCGTATATATGGCCTATTAGAAAAACAATTTAGAAATTTATATAAGAAAGCTGATAAGCAAAAAGGGATTACTGGCGATAACTTGCTCCAATTACTTGAAAGCCGTTTGGATAATGTAGTTTTTCTAATGGGATTCGGGTCTTCACGTTCAGAAGCCAGACAGATTGTTAGACATAATTCGATACTTGTCAATGGGAAGCGCGTTAATACACCTTCGTTTATAGTTAATCCTGGTGATTTGATTGAATTAGCTAGCAAAGCAAAAGAACATATTCGTATAAAATCTTCCATGCAAGCAGCAGAGGGGAGGGGATTTCCTGTTTGGTTAGATATGGATGTAAAAGGAATGAAAGGCTTATATAAAAATAGACCTGATCGATCTGATTTGCCGTCTACTATCAATGAATCTCTAGTGGTTGAATTGTATTCTAAGTAATAACTAGGTACTACCTTTTTATCAAGGGCATTAAATGCAAGTTAATGAATTATTAACACCACGTATAATTGATGTTCAGAATATATCGCCACTCCATGCGAGAGTGGTAATGGAGCCTTTTGAACGTGGATATGGCTACACACTAGGAAACGCTCTTCGTAGAATATTACTATCTTCCATGGCCGGTTATGCACCTACAGAGGTAAAAATTTCTGGCGTTGTGCATGAATATTCAACCATTGATGGTGTACAGGAAGATGTCGTTGATGTGTTACTTAATATCAAAGGCATTGTTTTGAAACTTCACTCTGGTGATGAAGCTACTTTAAAGTTGTTTAAAACGGGCAAAGGTGTAGTGACTGCGAATGACTTGGACAAAAGTCATGATGTTGAAATACTTAATCCAGACCATATTATAGCGCATTTGACTACAGGCGGAAAGCTTGATTTACAGCTAAAGGTTTCTAAAGGAAGAGGTTATTTGCCTGCAAGTGTAAGAAAATTTCGTGATTCAGATAAGAGTATCGGAACCATTATACTTGATGCTTCTTTTAGTCCTATCAGGCGAGTTAGTTATATAGTAGAAAGCGCACGGGTCGAGCAGCGTACAGATCTTGATAAATTGATAATGGATATTGAGACAAACGGTGTTGTTGATCCAGAAGAGGCTATAAGATACGCAGCACGTATTCTGGTTCAGCAATTATCTGTTTTTGCTGATCTTGAAAGTACCCCAATGCCAGCCGAGCAACCTAAAATTCCTCAAATTGATCCTGTTCTGCTTAGACCTGTAGATGATTTAGAATTGACGGTTCGTTCAGCTAATTGCTTAAAAGTAGAGAATATTTACTATATTGGTGATTTGATACAGCGAACTGAGGCTGAACTTTTGAGAACACCTAATCTGGGACGAAAATCTCTCAATGAAATTAAGGAAGTGTTAGCAGCTCGTGAATTAACTCTGGGGATGAAATTAGACAACTGGCCTCCTGCTAATCTTGAAAATTTAACTAAGGATATGAATCATGCGTCATCATAAGGCATTTCGGAAACTTAATCGTACAAGCAGTCATAGAGCCGCTATGTTTCGAAATATGACAAATTCGTTAATACATCACGAATTGATACAGACAACGCTGCCTAAAGCAAAGGAATTACGGCGTTATATTGAACCTATGATTACGCTTGGCAAGATTTCTAATCTTACGAATAAAAGAAATGCCTTTAGTAAATTAAGAGATCGTGAAAGTGTTACCAAACTATTTGCAGAATTAGGTCCAAGATATATTAATAGACCAGGTGGTTATATTCGTATTTTAAAGAATGGTTATAGGAAAGGTGATAATGCGCCGATGGCTTTGGTTGAATTGGTAGAACGACCGCAAGATTCTTTTAATGAAAAAAGTTTGGCAACATCAGCGTCTGAACAAAACTAATTAAAAGCATCATTATAATGTATGGGTTGCCACCTTTATTGTTAAATCTAGATATTCCGTTAAAAAACTTTTTAGATATACTCAAGGATTACAGACTACATGCTTATGAGCATTTGTCCTTTAAATTAAAGTGTTCAATTCATAGAATCGAGGAATTAATATATTTTTTAATCTATAATGGTCTCTTGGTAGAATTAAAAAAAAAGAATACGATTAGTAGAGCCGATTTATCGGATTGAATCTAAAGAAATACAACATCATTTATCGATATCACAAGTAAATAAATTTACTATTCATGTGTTTGATAAATTGATTTCTACAAATCAGTATCTTATTGATACTATTCCACAACAAACATCACGTGAGATTATACCTGTAGTAATTTCCGAACTGCAAACACATGGTAGAGGAAGAAGATTCCATAATTGGTATTCCAATCTGGGTGGCAGTTTAACATTTAGCTTATTATGGACAATTAATTCCGGTTTTAAACATTTATCGGGATTAAGTTTATTAATTGCTTTATGTGTGGTGCGTGTACTTATAAGACTTACAAAAGCAGATTTTAGGATTAAATGGCCAAATGATGTGTTGTTTAATCACCAAAAAATAGCGGGTATTTTAATTGAGTGCAAAACTAATTTTGATCATACCCTGTCGGTTATAATCGGTGTTGGAATTAACATTAAATTACCACTGAATTTTTATACGCATATTGATTATCCTGCGACTGATTTATATCAAATTACTGGCCTTAGATACAATCGCAATGAGTTATTGGCTTTAATTCTTGTAGAAATATATCATCAACTCAAAGTTTTTGAAATACATGGCTTTAGCGCTTTTCGTGAGGAATGGCTGCAATTTCATTGTTTCCAGAATCAGCCTGTTACTTTACATTTGCCTAATAAAAAAATTGTAGAAGGTAAAGTGATTGACGTCAGTAATGAGGGTGAATTAATTTTACAAAATGAGTTTGGCCTGCAAAGTTTTACTATTGGCGATATTAGTTTAAGGTCCAAGTTTTCGTAAAATGACATCAATATTAGCTGTTGATGTTGGAAATTCCTATATTAAATGGGGTGTCAGTAAAGATTTTCTGTGGATTGAGCAGGGCCGATTTGCGCATCATGAAATTACGATGTTGGCAGATCGCTGGAATGAATTAAAGAATATTAGTTGTGTTGTAGCATCAACGGTTTCAAATCAGTTCATTACCCATCAACTTAGTTCTATTCTTACTTCTTTGGGAGTTAAGATTCATTGGATTGCGTCCCAGTCATATCAATGCGGTGTTACAAACGGTTATAAAGATTATCAACAATTAGGTCCCGATCGGTGGGCGGCATTAATCGCTGCCTGGAACAAATTTTATGATTCGTGTTTGATTGTGAATGTCGGAACCGCAATGACTGTTGATGTAATATCAAGGGATGGTATTTTTCTCGGTGGTTATATCGTTCCCGGTCCTTTTTTGCAACTTCAAAGTCTAAAAATGAATACACGGATAAATTATGTAACACCTGTGTATTATGAGCTGTTTCCGACAGCAACTTCCAGTGCTATACATAGCGGAATTGTAGTTGCTTTGACTGCAATGATAGAAAAGACACTTGAGTTGTTTTATAAACATCAAGGATATGATGTCCAGAATTGCATTCTCAGCGGCGGTGGTGCTGATTTTATTCAATCACAAATTGAATTTCCTTTTATAGAAATTGATAATTTGGTTCTGGATGGCTTGATCGTGATTGCAAACGATATGTTTCAATTTGATTCAAAATCATAGCGTATGAATCTATTAGACGACATTGCTTTTTATACATCTGCAAACAGTGCAAAAGATCTTCCTGTTCATAATGGAAAAGAAATTGCTTTCGCAGGGCGTTCTAATGCCGGAAAGTCAAGTGCTATAAATGCACTTGCGCGACGAGCTAAACTAGCTTTTACGAGTAAGACCCCAGGACGAACACAGCAGATCAATTATTTTCGTTTAAATTCCGGTCATTTCCTAGTCGATTTGCCAGGTTACGGTTATGCAAAAGTTCCAATTGCAATACGTAAACACTGGGAAGCATTTCTTGCACAATATCTGTTGACACGCCAGACACTTACTGGCCTTGTTTTAATAGTGGATATCCGGCATCCTCTTAAGGATCTTGATTTACAGATGCTTGAGTGGTTTTCCGCTACGCAAAAAGCTGTTCACATTCTCCTGACGAAATCTGATAAGTTGAGTAGACAACAGGCAACGATGACGCTGAGTCAAGTCAAAGATTTTCTGAAAATTGACTATCCAATGGTAAGTGTTCAATTATTTTCAAGCAATAAATCTATCGGCATTGAAGAAGCGAATAAAGTCCTTCAAAATTGGATCGAAGACTGATTGTCTTTGAATATCAGGCGGAGTCATGATTTTTATTGACTCAGTTAAATAAAAACCCCCGGTTAAAAGGGGAGTAAAAACCGGGGGGGAACCGCCTTAATATCACCTTAAGGCCCCACCTTCAGGGAGGAAAAGGTAGGGGACACATGTTCTTATGCCCAAACAAAAGACAGGGCTAAACATATATAAGTTCCTTCAAAAGCTATTTTTTTAATTTTATCGATAAATAATATTATGATTAATGTGCTGAGTCTTTTTCCACAAAAAAGAATGCGTCGATTACGTCGCAATAATTTCTCGCGTAGACTTGTACAAGAAAATCAATTACAGGCGAGTGATTTCATTTATCCAGTTTTTGTACTTGACGGCGCTAATCGCGAAGAACAAATTGAGTCTATGCCTGGGGTGACTAGATCAAGTACAGATCTTTTGATGAAGAAGGCCGAGCGTTGTTTAGCGTTAGGTGTTCCTGCAATGGCCATTTTTCCGGTTATTGATGCAAATCTAAAAAACTTGACCGCCGATGAAGCCTATAATCCGGAAGGTCTGGTCCCTCGCGTTGTGAGGCAACTGAAACGAAATTTTCCAGAGTTAGGTGTGATTACAGACATTGCTTTGGATCCATATACCAGTCATGGGCAGGATGGATTAATTGATGATTCAGGGTATGTATTAAACGATGAAACAGTAGCAGTGCTCATTAAGCAGGCTTTAACGCATGCAGAGGCTGGGGCGGATGTGGTGGCGCCTTCGGATATGATGGATGGAAGAGTTAAATCAATTCGTAATGCGCTGGATGACAAGCAGTTTATTTACACCCGGATTTTGGCATACTCGGCTAAATATGCGTCAAGTTTTTATGGTCCCTTTCGTGATGCGGTAGGGTCTGCAACCAATTTAGGCGGGGGCAATAAATATACGTATCAGATGGATCCCGCGAATTCCAACGAGGCGTTATGGGAAGCAGGGCTTGATTTGGCCGAAGGTGCAGACATGATCATGATCAAACCGGGCATGCCGTATCTTGATATTGTGCGGCGGGTGAAAGATCAATTCAAGGCACCTACTTTTGTGTATCAGGTCAGTGGTGAATATGCCATGCTTAAAGCAGCGGTGATCAACGGCTGGCTAAATGAAGAAGCTTGCGTTCTTGAGTCGTTACTTTCCTTTAAAAGAGCGGGTGCGGATGGTATTTTGACTTATTATGCCCTTGATGCTGCAAACTGGCTTTATCAGATCCAGAAAGGCTAGTGCTGTACTTGCGTAAATTGATCGATGGGTCACAAAAAATAGGGAAGTCATATTTCGATTCAACTATGACTCCGCCAGCACCACGCCTTTCGAATACCCTTATTGATAAAATACCAAAGAATTGCGGCGCGCATTTTTCAAATAATTTTTTAATTCCGTAAAAGTTTTAAAAATGTGTGTCGGTTTTATTTCTTGCCGACTTGACTTGCACTGTTCAGTTTCTCCTCAATTGCCGCCGCCGGAATCATACCGCCTACGATAGAGCCGTCGGCAAAAATCAGGGTGGGTGTTCCGGTAACCCGACTTTCCTGTCCGGATTTTAGTAATGTGGGTATGGGTGTTTCGCAATTACTTGCTTTGGGAGCGATATCTCTGAGCATGAAGTCATCCCATGCTTTGATCTGATCCTGTGCACACCAGATAGATGTGGAGAGTTCTACAGAACCTCTCAAGACCGGATAAAGTAATGTGTAGATTGTAACATTGGTGATGTTCAGCAGTTCTTTTTCCAACTGCTTGCAATACGGACAGTTGGGATCGGTAAAGACAGCAAGCTTGCGCTCGCCATTGCCTTTGATGATTTTTATGGCAAATTCAAGTGGTAGCGTGTCAAGTGGTACGCGGCGTGCGGCTTTGATTTCCTGCAGACGCTCATTGGTGATACTGGTTCGCGTCTTGGTGTCTACAATATGTCCGAAAAAGAAATATTCAGCTTTTTCATCGGTGTAGAATAGCTCACCACCGACAAGAGCCTCGTAGAGTCCGAGATAAGGTGTTTTTTGCAGGCTTTCAATTTTTGCGCCTGGAAAATGAGGTTCAATGGCCTTTCTAACTGCTTCTTCATTCGCCCAGCTTATTCCTGAAAACATGCAAATGAACAGGATAAGAACGCATCGCTTTAAGTAGTGCAAGACCATGATGACTCTCCATGAAAATTATTTAACTCAGTGCGTGCCGCATGAGCTGGTTTTTGATTAAAGGGAAGTGATTGGTAATTTCAAGTCCCAGGTTCCGTATTCTGGCAAGGGTCGGATTCGGATTGTTAAACAGCTTTTGCAGGCCGTCGGTGACCACTTCCAAAGCCAGAATATCTTCCTTGCGTGCACATTCATAGCGGCGTAGCAGCATGAAATCACCAATGTCGGCTTGAAAGCCGCGTTCCATAATGATTTCTGTGAGTTTGCGCACATCGCGCAGTCCAAGGTTGACACCCTGACCCGCCAGGGGGTGGATACCATGTGCTGCATCGCCAATGAGAACGAGGCGTGGTTTGATCAGATGGTTGACATGCACAAAATTTAATGGAAAACCGACGGGGGGCGTGATGAGATCAAGCTTACCCAAGGTATGTGAAGATGCTTCTGCAACATACTGGCATAATGCTTCTGCCGACAATTCCTGCAATTGGGCAGCGTGTGTTTCGTTAGTTGACCAGACCATGGATACCCGGTTATCAGGCAGCGGTAACAGTGCAAGTACGCCGTCACGTCTGAACCATTGATGTGCGATATTTCTGTGTGGTAATTCCGTGCTGTAATTGGCAACGATGCCGATTTGCTGGTAAGGATGGCGCGAGATTTCTATACCCGCCTGCCGGCGTGTCCATGAATTGATACCATCCGCACCGATAACAAGCGCAGTTTCAAGGTTGCGGCCATCTTCAAGTTGTATTTCGGCATGCGTATCATACCAGGTGATGGCGGCGCATCTGGCCGGACAGATGATATCCAGATGCGCCTTATGAGACTGTAATACTTCCCAGACGGCAATCTGCAACTGGCGGTTTTCAATAATATGTGCCAGTTCGGCAACGCCGGTTTCATAGGCGCTGAAGTGGATATGCGAGCAATTGTCATCACCAAAGATGGACATGTCGTAAACGGGCGTCAGCCGCGATGCTTCCATTCGCTGCCAGATTTCCTGGTCACGTAAAAAGTCTGCACTGCCGGGACTGATGGCATAAATACGGCTATCCCAGCTTTCATCATTGAGCAAGGGAGGGGGGGCATGCGATTCGATTAGCGCAATTTTCAGACCGCTGTCTTTCAACGCAGCCACCAGACTTGCACCGACCAATCCGCCACCGATTACGACCATATCAAATTTCATAGCCCGATTATACAATTGCTTTGCATGATAAGGGAAAAACAAATGATGGTTACAGCCGGCACTGCTTCTTCTACTCTTCCAGTCTTAATTGTGGCACACTTCACGCTTCAATAATTAAACCTTATTTAATGTGTCTCCCTACGAACTTTTTATCGGACTGCGCTATACCCGTGCAAAAAAGCGCAATCACTTCATCTCATTTATTTCACTGATTTCTTTGCTTGGCATCACACTGGGCATGACGGCGCTGATTACTGTCATGTCCGTGATGAACGGTTTTCAGAAGGAAGTGCGCGCGCGCATTCTCGGTGTTGCCTCACATGTCCAGATCAGTGGTTTTGACAATCGACTGACTGATTGGGAATTTACCGCAGCTGAAGCATCCAGGCATCCGGATGTTATTGCTGCGGCGCCATTTGTCAGCGCGCAGGCGATGGTTTCATACGACCAGGTGGTTCAGGGTGCGATAGTACGCGGAATATTGCCGGATAGGGAAAATACGGTTGCAGACTTTGAGGCGATGATGATCAGCGGGGAACTACAGGATCTGCAGCCCGGTGAATTCGGTATCGTTATCGGCATGGAGCTTGCGCGCAGTCTCGGCGCGTATCGTGGCGACAAAATTGTACTGATCTCGCCCCAGGGACAGGTCACACCGGCGGGTATTCTGCCGCGACTCAAACAGTTCACGGTTGTCGGTATTTTTGAGGCGGGCCATTTTGAATATGATTCCGGTCTGGTGTTGATTCATATGAATGATGCGCAGAAACTGTATCGTATGACCGATGACGCCGTATCCGGTGTCCGTTTGAAGTTGAGTGATATGTTTCTGGCGCCCAAAGTTGTCAGTGATTTGGCCGGGTCATTATCCGGCGCATTTTATATCACCGACTGGACAAAACAGCACGCCAACTATTTCCGTGCGATACAAATTGAAAAACGCATGCTGTCGTTAATTCTGGCGCTGATTATTGCGGTGGCGGCATTTAATATTGTTTCCACGCTGGTCATGGCGGTTACTGACAAACAGTCCGATATTGCGATTTTGCGCACGCTTGGCGCAAGCCCGGGCAGTATTATGAAAATTTTTATTGTGCAGGGAACCTTTATCGGCGTTACTGGAACGGTACTGGGTGTAACCGGCGGCATGCTGCTGGCGTTTAATGTGGGTGAAGTGGTGGCGTTTATAGAGTGGGTCTTCAGCGTGCAATTTCTCTCCAATGAAATTTATTACATCAGCGAAATTCCCAGTGATCCACAGGCTGAAGATATCGTCACAGTCGCTGTGGTTTCATTTGCATTGAGTCTGCTGGCTACAATTTATCCCAGTTATCGGGCATCCAGGGTCAATCCGGCAGAGGCTTTGCGTTATGAGTGATATTGTCATTTCATGTAAAAACCTGTTTAAACAATTCGATCAGGGAGAACTGGAAGTTTCGGTGTTGAAAGGCGTCAATTTGAGTGTAACGCGAGGTGAGTTGCTCGCCATTGTCGGTGCATCCGGTTCGGGCAAGAGTACATTACTGCACCTGCTGGGCGGTCTTGATAGGCCCAGCAGCGGGGAAATTAATATCCTGGGCCAGAATATAGCGGCGATGGATGAAAAGACGCGTTGCAGGCTGCGTAACGGCTCACTCGGATTTATCTATCAGTTTCACCATTTACTGCCGGAATTTACCGCACAGGAAAATGTGGCAATGCCGCTATTGATCAGGCGTGTGGCCAAACAGGAGGCGCTGGAGCGCGCCGCTGAAGTTTTACAGCAGGTGGGTCTCGGGCATCGGCTGGTACATACCCCGAGTGAATTATCCGGCGGCGAGCGTCAGCGTGCAGCCGTGGCGCGCGCACTGGTGACCCAGCCTGCCTGCATACTGGCTGACGAACCCACCGGAAATCTTGACCGTCATACCGCTGAAGCGGTTTTTGATTTAATGCTGGAACTCAACGAGAAAGTCAACGCCAGCCTGATTATTGTGACCCATGATCCGCACCTGGCGAATCGCGCCAAACGCATCCAACAGCTTATTGATGGTGTGCTGCACGATGTCGGACAGATGACTTGACAGTCTTTTCTCAAGGGGTACCTGAAATAACTCGAAATGCTCTTCATGTTTTGCCCTGGAATATTGAATCGGTAATTCCGCAGGATTCCAGGAAATTTACCTTATTTTTAATTTTCTGAAAAAGGAAACAACCGTGAAATCATTTCAGTTTGTAGTCTTGCCTGGTCCGTTTGAGAAATCGCAGGGCCGGTTTTTTTTAAAACGGAATTTCCAGTCATCTGAAATTTATAGCGGAGTTACCCTACTATGAATCGAGTAACAGCGAAATGGTTGACCGTGCTCACGATGAGCGCTGCAGCCCAGCTTGTTTGCGCCGACATTATTGAATCCATCCCGCTTCCCGAGCCGGGCAAGATCTGTTTTCCACAAACCGAGCTGCATGCTGAGTGGCCAGTGGGTGCCGCCAAACTGCGCATGGATCAGGTCATGCTCACGCATTATTTGCTGGTGCCGGAGCATGACCGGTTCAAGTCCGGTCACGTGTTTGTCGGTTTCCGGCTACAGAGCCAACCGGAAAAACTCTGGTTGTTCAACGGCTACAATTGGGAATTGAAGGAAGCGGCCATAGGGTTGAATTTCAATTCTTACAATAACTGGTTAAGGAGTCTCGAGGGTTATGCCGGGTCTTCAGTATCATTGCAGCCGATCATACCCATCCGCGTTTCCAACTATCCCATTGATGTGTCAACATTCGTCGGTGATGGCGAGCTGCTGGTCGGTTATGGGCTGTCATCTACTGAGCACGACAGTGGCGGCCGGGAAGCGTTCGATGAAATGATACAGAGCGATCGCTTCAGGCGAATATGGCGCGTGGGAGCGTTGCAGTTCGACCAGGTGCCGGGTATACGAACAGGTGCGCTATTGGAAGTTATCTGTCTGGAAGCTTCGATGATGCATATCATCACTCCGACGGCGCAGACGACACAGTAGTCAATTCCCTATCTGCCCTTATCTCCATGATTGGGCGTAGCTTGCGGTAAATATGGGGACGCAACTGGCCTGAAGTCCATTAAAGTAAAGTTGCCGTGATCGAATCGTTGTGTGGTATTAAATCTATGAAAACCAGAAGGAGCAGGAAATGAATCATATTCATAGTGGTTTTGCAGTATTTGTTACGTTTGTTTGTTTATCGGTTACTCCGGTTTTCTCCCAGGCATTACAGGTCGAGGTGCTTGAGCAGGAGGGAATGCTAACAGTTGCGAATGGACCGGTCACGGATTTTCCATACTATCGCCATGGCGTTTTGACCATTCCGCGTGTGGATACCGATGAACAGCCCGGTGCATTTTTGGACGGTGTGTTTATATTCGATTCCAATAGCAACAGCTGGCAGCTGCAAGAATTCAAATCCGCCGAATTAACACCCACCTCCGGGCGCTCCATTTACTTCCTCCAGCCAGACGATGGCGTGGCGACACATATCACAGATAGTTTTCCCGTTCAGGTATTTCTGAATATCCAGGGACACTTATCCAATGGCTGTTTAGCCATTAGAGGCATCCACCAGCGCCTGAAAAATGGCCGGTTTGAAATCACCGTTAATGCTGTCAGCATGGTACCAGACGATGGTAGCGTTGCCTGTACTCAGGCGCTGGTTCCGTTTGAGAGAGTAGTGCCATTACAGGTCTATGGCTTACCGAGCGGTATCTATAACTACATTGTCAATGGCGAGATCGAAGGATCGTTCGAGCTGACCGAGGACAATACCCTGTAACCCAAGTGGAAACAGAACACAGTTTTGTAACTGTGTTCTGTTTCGCTGATCCGGAAACGAATATCAGATGCAATGCCTATTCGTATTTCCATTCTGGCAATAGCGTTAGCCAGTCGTTATTCTTCCTGCATTCCCGTCAACTTACCCTTGACATTCGGTCATCATCGCTGTACCTTCCACACCCTTACTTCAGGTGCCTTTTGTTAACAAGAGGTTAAACGGGAAGCTGGTGCGTTCTCTGTATTAAAACTTATCTAAGATCTCACTGAAGGGCGCCGAACTCAAAATGCTCAGCATACTTCAGGGTATGCTGCGCTTTTTACTCAGCGCAGGCGCCTCGCCCTACGGGCCAGCCTTACGGCTGTTCGCTGCGCTTTGCTTGCGTCGTTCAATTTTGCCTTGCACTGCATCCCTTGATCGAGATCTTAAACAGGTGCTTAGGACAACTCCAGCACTGCCCCCGCAACGGTAAATGAGCTAACAGTCTGCACAAACGCCACTGTGTTAATGCACGGGAAGGCACAGGCTGAGGGAATTTTGCCCTACTCATGAGTCCGGAGACCGGCCTGATGTAAATACGATGGTATTGCGGAGGGCGTTACCGGCTGGACAGCATCTTTGTGCTCAGGCGATATTGATCTGTTTCTTTCCTCTGCGATCCTTTTTTAACCCGATAGCGCGCGGGTGGCGCGGAGGAATACATGAAACGATATAACCGGTTTGCAGCGATCATGACTGCATGCGGCGTACGCGCCGCTGAATTTCTGCCGGGCACGGTCATTATGATACTGGCCGTGACGGATGTGACGGCGGACAGCATTCAGCAAAACAACCATCATTTTGAAAAACCCATCATTGTAACAGCAGCGCGCACAGCGCAATCCGCTGACGCATCACTCGCCTCAGTGACGGTAATTACACGCGAAGATATCGAACGTCAGCAATCCAGATCGATTCAGGACTTACTGCGTGGCGTGACCGGCGTGAGCATCATGAATCATGGTGGTCCGGGCAAAAGTACATTTGTGCAAATGCGGGGTACCGAATCCGATCACATCATGGTGATGATCGATGGTATCCGGGTAGGGTCGGTGACATCCGGTACCACTGCATTTGAGAATATCCCACTTGAACAGATTGAACGTATTGAAATTGTTCGTGGCCCGCGTTCAAGCCTGTATGGTTCTGAAGCGATCGGCGGGGTGATCCAGATTTTTACGCGTAAGGGAAGTGGCGGCAGTGGTTTCAGTCCCAGTTTCAGTTTTGGCGGTGGCAGTTACGGGACGTTGAACGGTTCGGTCGGGCTATCCGGATCAAGTGGGCCGGGATGGTTTAACCTGACGGCCAGTGGCATAGGTACCCAAGGTTTTAATGCATGTACGGGCAGCGATACGGCCGGTTGTTTTACGGTTGAACCCGATCGTGATGGTTATCGCAATGTGGCCGGTTCGGCACGTGCCGGCTATCGCTTTGAAAATGGTCTGGAATTTGATGCCAATTTTATGCATTCAGCCGGTAGAGCGCATTTTGATGGCAGCTTTGTCAATGTATCGGAGACCCTGCAGCAGGTGTTTGGCGGTTCCGCACGCTATTCACCGTTGGATTTCTGGCGCGTCAATCTGACAGCGGGCCGCAGCCGCGAAGACAGCGACAATTTCCTGGAGAGATTGTTTATGTCGCGTTTCGATACGACACGCGATACCGTGAGTCTGCAGAATGATTTTACGCTCAATCCGAATCATCAATTGACGGTGGGTATGGATTATCTGCATGATCATATCGACAGCTCTGAGGTGTTTACCAAAACTTCGCGTGCAAATTGGGGGGCTTTTTCACAGTATCTTGCAACGATTGACCGCCATCGTGCGCAATTATCATTACGCTATGATGATAATCAGCAGTTTGGCAGCTGGGTGACTGGCGGTGCGGGCTGGGGTTATACGATTACAGACCGTATCAGTCTGACGGCAAACTTTGGCAGCGCATTTAAAGCACCGACATTTAATGAGCTTTATTTTCCCGGTTTCAGTAATCCCGATTTACGTCCGGAAGAATCGCGCAGCTTTGAATTTGGCGCACGTGGTAATATGGCATGGGGTAAATGGTCGTTGAATGTATATGATACGCGGATTGATAATATGATTGCTTTCGATGCTAATATTTTTGCGCCTGCCAATATCAGTCAGGCACGCATCCGTGGGCTGGAAGCCGTGCTCAGTACGACAATCCGCGGCTGGCTGCTGAATGGCAATCTGACGTTTCTCGATCCGGAAAACCGCTCCGCCGATGCGAGCAGAGGTAATATACTGCCGCGGCGTGCGGAACAGTCGTTCCGTCTTGATATCGACCGCGAGTTCGGCAAGTATCGTGTTGGCGCCATGTTCCTGGCTGAGGGTGAACGTTTTGACGATCTCGGCAATACACGAAAACTGGATAGCTATGTCAAATTTGACCTGCGCGCCGAATATGTCTTAAGCAAGCATTGGCGCTTGCAGGGGCGTATTGAAAACCTGTTTGATAAGCATTATGAAACAGCGGCATTTTTCAACCAGCCGGGGCGCAATTTCTTTGCCATGATACGTTATCAACCTTAGAATCTGTTTAAGATCTCGATCAAGGGGGACAGTGCAAGGCAAAATTGAACAAAAAAGCGGAGCATACTTGCAGTATGTGAGCATTTTGAGTTCGATTTTAATGCCGCAATGCGCCCTTCAGTGAGATCTTGAATAGGTTCTTAAACAAAAGGAGTCAAGATGCTTATTTTATCCGTACGTCATCAAGTGGTTATCGCTTTACTGCTCACCGTGTTAATGATCATTACGCGCAGCCACTATTTTGTATCGATGCATAACTTGCCGGGTGCATCCTGGGCGGTCTTTTTTCTCGCGGGTGTTTATCTGCGCGCTGTGTGGCCATTACCGGCTTTGCTGGCATTGGCCTGGTGGCTTGATTATATGGCTTATGCCTGGGGTGGGGTGAGCGACTTCTGCCTGACGCCCGCATATACTCTCCTGCTACCGGCTTATGCTTCACTTTGGCTGGCCGGTCGCTGGTATGCCGAACGGCATCAGTATGCATGGCGCTCAATAATGCCATTGTCCTTGAGCATCATGTCCGGATTAATCCTGTGCGAACTGTTTTCCAGTGGTGGTTTTTATTTCTTCTCGGGCCATTTTGCCGATACCACATGGCTTGAATATGCCGAACGGATGTCAGTCTATTTCCCGATGTATATCGAATCATTTTTGTTCTATGTAGGCTTTGCCCTTGCAATGCATATACTTATTGTCTTCGTGCAGCAGTCAGTCCGTTTACGCAAGATGGCCAGTGATTGATGACTGATTGCAATGACGCAGACAAATCCCTGCGGTATCGCAGGCGCATGCAGCGTAAAAAGGAAATTGTGGATGCCGCGATTGCCCGTGCAGATCAAACCAAAGGATTGCTGCTGGTACTGACAGGGAACGGCAAGGGTAAGTCCAGTTCGGCATTCGGGATGGTTGCGCGCGCATTGGGACACGGTATGCGGGTTGCTGTTGCGCAATTCATTAAGGGACGTTCGGATACCGGAGAGGAAGCGTTTTTCCGTCAGCATGCCGATGTCGTTTGGCATGTTCTGGGTGAAGGTTTTACCTGGGATACGCAGAATCTGGAACGGGATACCGAAACGGCCCGGCGCGGCTGGACGGTCGTTCAGAAAATGCTGTGTGACCCGCAGCTGAATCTGATTGTGCTGGATGAATTGACGTATCCGTTGAAATACGGCTGGCTGGATATTGAGACCGTGCTGGAAGATTTGAAGAACCGGCCGCTTATGCAGCATGTCATCGTTACCGGACGCGCCGCGCCGCAGGCGCTTTGTGAATTGGCCGATACGGTTACTGAAATGCATGATGTCAGGCATGCTTACCGTTCCGGAATCATGGCGCAGAATGGCATTGATCTGTAAAAAATAATCATGCAATGATGCAGAACGCATGACCGTATATCAGCACTCATACTGATTCCGATCCGCTGTGCTTGTATCCGTAAGTCATCCTGCGATTTATCGGTCTTGGTAAGGTGATTCCGTGCAGTGATCTGACGTAGTGATCTGATTATGCTGCCGGGTTCATCAAGATCCTGGTGGTTTGGCAGATCAATTAAGTTATTGAATCTGAACAGTTTATACGCATGACAAATACAAAAACGCTGATTCTGGGCGGTATCCGGTCTGGTAAAAGCCGTCTGGCCGAACGCATTGCAATCCAGAGCCACTGTCCTGTTATTTATATTGCCACGGCAACGGTAGAAGATGCTGAAATGCAGGCGCGCATAGCACTGCGTCGCGCCAATCGTCCCAGTCACTGGCAAGTGATAGAAGAACCGCTGTGTCTGGCTAATCTACTCGGACAGCTGGCTGATGCGCATCATTGTCTGCTTGTCGATTGTCTGACATTCTGGTTGACAAATTTACTGACCCATCAGGATGACATGCTATTTGATCAGGAACATAGTGCTTTTTTATCTGTTTTACCGACCTTGCCGGGACGCATCATCCTCGTCGGCAACGAAACCAGCATGGGTGTCATGCCGATGATGGAGGCGTTAACCCGGCGATATTGCGATGAGGCAGGCAAATTGCACCAGCTGGTTGCGCGGCAATGCGACCAGGTGATTCTGACAGTGGCGGGATTGCCGCATTATCTGAAAGGTAATCCGTGTGACTGATACTGTGTGTTGGATTGGCTTGATCCGCGCAGGCGCGATGATGGAGTACAGAGACCAGTGTGCTGCTCGCAGCAGTAGTAGTATTTGATGCAATGCACAGTTGTATGGTATAGCTTATCCGCTTGACCAAAAATTTTATGCGGTTGCCGATGCGTTTTCAGATTGTGGTAATCAGCGATTCTAACGGATATCACGATATATTTTTTGTATGTAACAATTATGGATTTATTCACTCAGGGTTTGCTTGGCGCGGGTATGGCGCAGTCCGGCGCAAGACATGAAGAAACACGTGTGGCTGCGGGCATCGGTTTTTTCGCGGGTATTATTGCGGATGCGGATATTTTGATTCAGTCAGAAAACGATCCTTTGCTCAACATCGAGTTTCACCGGCATTTCTCACATTCCATTTTTTTTGTACCTTTCGGCGCACTGATCGCCGCAGCATTCGTGTGGCCTTTTTTACGCAAACGGCTGCCGTTTGCACGGATTTATCTGTTTGCTTTTCTGGGCTATTGCCTGAGTGGCGTACTGGACGCATTCACCAGTTACGGCACGCATCTGTTATGGCCGTTAAATGATTCGCGCCTGGCGTTCAATATCATTTCAGTGATTGATCCTGTGTTTACCTTGATACTGCTTGTGGCGGTTGTCTGTGCTTTTCGGAAATATTCCCGTACAGCGGCGCGTGCCGGATTGTTGCTCGCAGGGGTTTATCTATCGTTCGGCTGGATGCAGTTGCAACGTGCTGAGCGCATTGCTGAAACCCTGGCCGCCGAAAACGGGCATACGATAGAACGGCTGCTGGTCAAACCGACGCTGGCTAATCTGATACTCTGGCGATCGATTTATCAGAGCGATGGCCGGTTGTATGTGAATGCCATACGTATAGGTCCTTTCTCGGATGCGCGCATATATCCGGGTGACAGTATCGCGCTGTTTGATCTGTCGCGCGATATACCGGATTTGCCTGTTTCATCGACGCTTACTGCGGACATCGCACGTTTTACGCATTTTTCCGACGGACTGATCGCGCTTTGGCCGGAGCGGCCTGAAGTACTGATCGATGTGCGTTATTCCAATCTGCCCATGACGGTGTCACCGCTGTGGGGGATAGAAATCAATACGGCGCAACCTGACCGGCATGCGCAATATTCACTGTATCGCGATGCATCCAGTGAAACGCGCCGGAAATTCATGGCACTGCTGATGGGCAGGGATCCGGACTGATGAAATATATTCCGGGTATTCCGGTTTTGATCCTGAATACCCGGTATTGCATCGGTTCTTATGTGACCAAACGGGAACGGCCCTGTAGCAAGAAAATTGCCGGTATTTTATGAATATCCGGTAATTCCTGTTTCCATGCTTTTATCGTTTTTGTGGTAATCCTTTCGTCGGCAGCAGTCAGATGTGCTGCAATACATAAATCCGTATCATCCCGGCAGGTTTGAACGATGCGTTCAAACAGTCCTTGATTGCGGTATGGCGTTTCGATAAAAACCTGGGTTTGATGATGCCTGATGGAACGTTTTTCCAGCGTGAGAATCTGCTGCGTGCGTGCATGTTGTTCAATGGGCAGATAACCGTTAAAACAGAAGCTTTGTCCATTGAGGCCGGAAGCCATCAGCGCCAATATGATCGAAGACGGCCCGACCAATGGAATAACCGGAATCTTTTTTTCATGCGCCAGTCGTACAAGATCGCTGCCTGGATCGGCAATAGCCGGACAGCCGGCTTCAGACAATAATCCCATATCTTGTCCGGATAATGCCGGTTGCAGCAATGCCGCAAGATCGCCTGGTTTCGAATGCTCATTCAATATGTGCAATTGTATTTCCTGTAGCGGCAGCCGGCATGCGATTTGTTTCAGAAATTGCCGGGCGGTTTTAGGATGCTCAACGACGAAACAGGATAATGCCTGTATCGTTGTTCTGACTGATAGGGGTATGACCCAATCCAAATCCGAATCGCTGATGGGTGTCGGGATCAGGTAGAGTTTTCCAGTCACGTTATCTTTCTTAGAATCTGTTTAAGATTTCGCTGAAGCGCGTATTGCCGCGATTAAAATCGAACTCAAAATGCGCACATACTGCAGAGGTATGCTCCGCTTTTTACTCGGCGCAGGCGCCTCGCCCTACAACGCTTGATCGAGATCTTAAACAGGTTCTTACACATCGCTACCGACATAATATCGATTGTATTTTCGATTCAGTTGTCTGAAAATTACCTGAAACGCAGATCATTATTCAGCAATAATGATAATGAAACCTGACTGACACGCTTGGCAAAGCGATCAAACAGACTCTCACGAACTGAGAAATTGACGATCGACTCAGCTTTTATCACCTCGCGTGCAACGTACTCTGTACTTCCCATCGCATCCGCCAGACCCAGCTCAATGCTTTTTTTGCCCGTCCATATCATCCCGCTGTAAATCTCCGGCGTGTCCTTGAGTCGTTCACCTCTGCCCTGCTGCACGATGCGAATGAACTGTTCGTGAATGTCGTTCAACAACCCGGTTACATGTTCCCGCTGTTTCGGATCAAGCGGTGCAAACGGATCCAGGAAGCCTTTATGTTCTCCCGCAGTGAATAGGCGCCGCTCGACACCGAGTTTTTCCATGGTTCCTGTAAAGCCGAACCCATCCATCAAGACACCGATCGAGCCGACAAGACTGGCCTTGTCGACAAAAATTTTATCTGCCGCAGCCGCAATATAATAACCACCCGACGCACAGACATCGCCAATCACCGCATACAGCGGGATATCCGGATATTGGGCACGTAACCGGTGTATTTCGTCATTGATGTAACCTGCCTGAACAGGACTGCCGCCAGGGCTGTTGATACGCAAAATGACGCCTTGCGTGCCATTGTCTTTAAAGGCCGATCTCAGGCTTGCATTAATGTTGTCAGCATTATTAATGCTGTCCGGCATAATCATGCCATGCACATCGATTACAGCCGTGTGCTTGTCAGAAATCCCGACACCCGTACCTTCAAACAAGTCTGTAAAAGCAATGAGAAGTATAAAAAGATATATAAAAGTCAGCGATTTGAAAAAGATACCCCAAGTCCGTGTACGTCGCTGCTCACGCAACGCAGCAAATGCCAGCCCCTCGATTAACTGGCGTTCCCACTTTGGGTTGACCGGCTTTCCTTCTTCATCAGTCATAAACATTCATCCATTTTGTCAGTAAATCAATCAATCACTTAATCGTTTGCTTTATATTTCAACGCATCCAGGCACTATTATAGAGAATGGGAAAGCAAATTAAATTTCTTTTTAATTTTCTTTTGGTAATACACGAGTCTATTGAATGAGATTGGGCGTGAATTAATTCTCGATTCCAACCCATTGAATCAAACAGAACGCAACAGGCCGATCAGTGTTAAAAACCAGACAAGCAAGGCAAACCAGCCCCAGTACTGGGAGATAAGCGTCAGGAATTCGTAACCTGTCGCGTGCGTCAGAGATAACAGGCTGGCTGTGTACATTCCCATGGGAAAAACTCTGCTCCATGAAGAAGGATCATAGGTATGATATTCTTTATCGAATGCCAGTTTCAGCCATGGAAAGGTTTTTATCCAGAAGGATACCGGCGCTGAAATGCCCGCACAGGTGAATTTTTGTATATCTCTGAACAGTAGATAAGGAATCCACGATGTGCCTATTATCCATGCAAAAACAGTCATCCACAAAACAGTCTCGCGTAAGTTGTTCCATGTTGGCGGGAGATGCATGCGCGTGATGAATTCGGAACCCGTGAGCGTGATGATGGCAGCTGCACCCATGCAGATCCAGTAAGGCGCATCCCAGCTTACCGGATCGGATTGCCTGAAAAACAGGCAATAGATCAGCAGGGTTATGATAATCAAATACGAGACAAAGCCCAGAAACCAGAACCCTCCAGCAGCAAGATAAGCAAGGCCATCAGACATGTTCATTGCATTCAGAAGGCAGATACCCAGAAGTGAGATTGATGTTGCGCTGACAGCAATCAGCAAAGTCGTGCCATTGACGATTTTGCACAACGCTTGTTCTCGCATGGCGATGAGATTAAACAGGATGAAATAGTTGCAGATCAACCAGCCGGTCAGCGCGATAAACCATAAGAAAATGGCCAAAGGTACGGCCTGATAGAAAAGAATAAGCTGTATTCCAATGGTGTTGGTTCCAACCACGAAAGTCAGAGAAAGGAGTGCGCGTCTGAGAATTCTGAGATCCGACATTAAATCCGGCAGAAAAAACACCATGCGTGTCAGCAGGAAAAAGCTCAGGCCCAGATAGAAAACTAAATTCAGTGCGAAAAGCGTTCGGGCTATTCCGGAGAAAGCCATCGCTTCAAAGGCGATCGACACAATACCGGTGGCCATCACCATAGCAAAAGATGCCGGATGGAAATTTTTTATACGATTGTTGATGATGTTGTCCCACTTCATGATAGCGCTGGCATAATCCGACTCGGAAATTGCAAAGATATCCGGGGGGCGAACAGTACGTTTTTTGCTAAGCACGCGCCGTTTGCCAATCCTCATGACCCCAGAAAACAGTACCTGCACTATAATAATGAATAATGTTTAAATCCGCTATTTTGATAGCTGATGTATGAATCAATCACAACCCATAGATAATAGGTATGCGTTACTGGCTGATGAAATCTGAACCCGGCAAATTCAGTATTGATAATCTGGCTGCCTTGCCTGGTCAAACGACGGTGTGGGACGGTGTGCGCAATTACCAGTCACGCAATTTTATGTGGAAACAAATGCATGTCGGTGATCTGGTATTTTTCTACCACTCCTGTTGTACACAGCCCGGAATTGTCGGTATTGCCGAAGTAACCCATTCCGCTTATCCAGATGCGACACAATTTGATCCTGACAGCAGACATTATGACCCCAAGGCAAATCAGGATAATCCGCGCTGGTTTAATGTGGAAATCACACTCAGAGAGAAAACACGCTTGTTAACGATCAAAGAATTGCGGCAATACCCGGAACTCAGGCGCATGCGCATACTGCAAACGGGCAATCGATTGTCCATTACGCCGGTCGATCCGGATGAGTGGAAGTTTATCCTGAAAATCCTGCAAGCCTGATCTATACCATGGAGTGGTGGCTTATCTATGTGCTGTTGGGTGCCATTGTCGGCTTTTTTGCCGGACTGCTGGGTATCGGTGGCGGCCTCATTATCGTTCCGGCATTGACCTTTCTCTTTACGGCACAGGGGTTTCCACCGGACCGCATTTTACATCTTGCGCTGGGTACGACCATGGCTGCCATTATTTTCACAGCAGCGGCCAGTCTATATACGCATCACAAACATGGCGCGGTTAACTGGACGATAGTTAAATACATGGTTCCCGGTATTCTGACCGGCACGCTGATCGGCACTGTTCTGGCCGGCATGCTTTCCAGTATGGTGCTGCATGTGATTTTTACCGTGTTTATTTTTTATGTTGCGACGGACATGCTGTTGAAGCTTATTTTCAAACCTGATCCGGATACGGGTTTAAATTCGCATTTTTATCGCAACTTTCCTGGAAAATCCGGTTTTTTTGCTGCTGGCGGCGTGATCGGTATTGTTTCCAGTCTGGTCGCTATCGGTGGTGGTATTCTGACCGTACCCTTTTTGATAAGATGCCGTATCAAAATACAGCATGCCATAGGTACGGCCGCTGCCATCGGTTTTCCTATCGCTGTGGCCGGTACGGCCGGATATATTTTGAACGGCCTTATGCAATCGTATACCCTGCCTGAGTACAGTCTGGGTTATGTCTATCTGCCGGCACTGGGCTGGTTGGCGCTGGCCAGTATGTTGACAGCGCCGCTGGGTGCAAAAACAACGCATTCAGTCCGGACCGCCACGCTCAGAAAAATATTTGTCGTACTGCTGTATTGCCTGGCAATCAAAATGCTGTTCGGTTTGTTCGGCTAGAATCTGCAAAAACAGATTCACATGATTAAACCGGTGTGACGATGTTTTTTGTATTGACCGATGGAATAATCCATTTGGGAAATGCTGTCAGATCAGTTCATCATCCTTGAAACGCTGCTGAATTTCCAATATTTTATCCGGATACTTGAGTAATGCATTCACACAGTCACGATCCAGTTTCGCATTGGACAATTGTTTCAACAAAGTAAAGGCTTTTTCATTGCTCCAGGGCGCTTTGTATGCGCGGCGTGAAGTCAGCGCATCAAATACATCGGCAACCGCACTGATACGCGCTTCGATCGGAATCTCGTCGCCTTTCAATCCTTTCGGGTAACCGCTGCCGTCCACCGCTTCATGATGATACTCGGCAATATTACGCATGATGCCGACATGGTCCAGCGCATATAAACCGAAGTCCTCAAGAATAATGTCAATTATCTCACGCCCCTTTTTCGGGTGTGTTTTCATGATGTCAAATTCTTCATCATCCAGCTTTCCAGGTTTACGCAGAATGCTATCCGGAATACCGATCTTGCCGACATCATGCAACGGGGAGAACAGAAAAATATGCTCAATCTGCTCGTCGCTGATGTGATAGTCGTGCGCCAATTCCCGTGCAATAAGGCGCGCATAGTGGGCGGTACGGTCGATGTGCCTGCCTGTTTCAATATCACGGTAATGTGTCATGCTGCGTGCGGCCTGTACTGCAGCGACCAGCGTGCGGATAGTGGTCAATTCATTGATCACCATGAGCGCGATCAGGTGTCCATAAATATCGATTTGCCTTAAAACGGCAGGTGTAAAAGGGTGTTCCTGTAACGAGTTGAAAAACAAAAAACCGACGAAAGCGCTGCTCTGATACAGCGGCATGGTGTAGCTGGATTTGTAGCCTTTGGCTGCAATGCGTTTGGTATGTTCGTGCGTGCCCTGGACAAAAATATTTAAATTCTGCACCAGCCGCGGACGCCGATGTCCGATGATATCGCGTAAAGAAGGCGCGGCACTGAGTGGCGCTTCATAAGTGACAATAGGGCTATCGGTATCATTTGTACTATGTGTATAGGTTTTGAGCATATCCGTTTTTTCATCAAACAGCGCGATAGCCAGACGATGGATAAACGGAAAATCCTGGAGAATAATCTGATGGATAAAACTCAACTTGTCAGATAACGGAATATCTTCGTGTAATTGCGCAAGTGTGTCCTGATGCGCAAATAAATCCTCTCTCTGTGACAAGTGGAATTACCCTTCTTAAAATTACCGGGCCTTTATTATGTTTATGCAACCCTCCAGCGTTCCGCTGAACGAATGGTAAGGCCGGTATGCCAAAAAATACTGCAATAACAGCAGCAGGAATTTCAAACCTGCATATTCATGATTTCCTGGTAAGCGGTGACCAATTTATTGCGGACCTGCGTCATACTTTGGAAAGTAATATTAGCCTTCTGTAAGGAAATCATGACGTTGTGTAAATCCATATTGGATTCGCCACTGACAAAATCCCGGGTCATTTGATCAGCGGTTTGCTGCAGGTTGTTTGTTTTATCTACGGCAGCTTTTAAGGTTTCACCGAAATCGACCTTGGCCACATCATTTTCTACCCCTTGCCGCTTTATACCGGATGCCTGTGCTGAAGCTGTCCGCAGTTGATCAAGTATAGTATTGATTCCGGATTTATCCATGATACACCTTATGAGCAAAAATTATAGGTAAAAGAAAAATTTATCGGGATAAAAATCATACGTATAGCGATGGGTAAACAATTTGAGTCAACTATACGTTCAATCACTGTCCGTTCGGCAGTGACCACCCTGTTTATCAGTTTATCGTGCAGAAAACTATAAACGTAATGGCCGTCAGGATAGCATTGATTAGAGCGGTGATCATGGCGGAAATAGGGCAGACAAATCCGCTTTATTCAGACATTAGGCGTATAAAAAATTATCGATAATGCACTTTCTGATCGTGTACTCACGGATGAGGTAAACACATGGTGTGAATTCAAAAGATGTTTACGGCTAATCACAATACAACTTAAATCATTAAAGACATCACTGAATGAAAATTTCTTAAGTTTATTTTCATGAATGTAAGCGGGAAAGCACTTAGGCAGGAGAACATTTGTGGCCACAGTACCCAATGAAGTCAATACAGCAAATCCAACTACAGTACAGCCAAACACGTCACCAGGTTCAGCATTTGGATTAGACAAATTCAACCAGTTATCCCAGCAAAAGAAGCTGGGCATCATGGTTGTCGCTGCGGCAACGATTGCATTACTGGCGGGTACCTGGTTATGGAGTCAGTCGCCGGATTACCGGGTGCTGTTTTCCAATGTTTCCGACCAGGACGGCGCCGCCATCATTAGCGCGTTGCAGCAATCGAATGTGCCGTACAAACTTTCTGAGGGTGGCGGTGCTATTCTGGTGCCCAGTAATCAGGTGCACGAAATCCGGTTGCGTCTTGCCGGTCAGGGATTGCCGCGCAGCGGTCTGGCCGGATTTGAGTTAATGGAAAACCAGAAATTCGGTACCAGTCAGTTCCTCGAACAAGTCAATTATCAACGCGCGCTGGAAGGTGAGTTGGCGCGTTCGGTGCAATCGCTGGCGGCTGTTCAGAGCGCGCGCGTTCATCTGGCTATTACAAAACCATCTGTTTTTGCAAGAGAGCGGCAGCAGCCTACCGTTTCTGTATTGCTGAATCTGTATCCGGGGCGCGTGCTGGGCGAGGAACAGGTCAGTGCTATCGTTCACCTTGTTTCCAGCAGTATTCCCAATTTACCCACGAAGAATGTGACGGTCGTCGATCAGCACGGTAATTTGTTAAGTGGGCAGGAACCGAAAAAAGAATCAAAGTTCGATGCGAAGCAACTGGAATATCTGCATGAGCTAGAAAAAAATTACGTACAACGTATAGAAAAAATACTGTCACCCATCACCGGCAGTGCCAATGTACGCGCGCAGGTAACCGCTGATCTGGATTTTTCGCGTATTGAACGGGCCGAAGAAATGTACCGGCCCAACAATACGCCGGATGATCCGGCCTCCGTTCGCAGTCAGCAGACGATGGAATCCTTGTCTACAGGCAATAAATTTGACGGCGGAATACCGGGTGCATTGACGAATCGTCCACCGGAACCTGCAACCGCACCGATAGAACTGGAAGGCGAAGACGGCGAGAAGAAACCTGAACCACTGCCGACCGATCAGCGCAAGGAATCGACAATTAACTATGAGGTCGATAAAACGATACAACATACGCAATTGCCGACCGGTAATATCAGACGCTTATCTGCAGCGGTTGTGGTGAATTATCGAAGAACGATTGACGCAGAAGGCAACGTAACTCACTCACCGCTTTCCGGGGAAGAAATTCATGAAATCAATCAACTGGTAAAAGATGCCATAGGCTATAACGAGGAACGGGGCGATACGTTAACGGTTACCAACAATCTGTTCAGCGACACCGATGACGCATCACAGATAATACCGTTATGGAAAGATCCTGACATCATCATGGCGGCGATGGAAATCGGTAAACAGCTGATCATTGCCGCCATTGTTCTGTTCTTTCTGTTAAAGATTCTGCGTCCATTCCTGAAATCACTGACGCATGAACCCGAGCAGGAAGAAAAAGAAGCCGCTCAACTGCCTGATGGTACTGTAGCTGTCGATGCATCCGGGCATCCCGTGCAATTTGCACCGGACGGTACGCCATTACTGAATCAGGAATCTATTGAAGAGGCGCTTAAAAAAGAGCAGTTTGGAAAGAATTTACAAAAAATCAGACAAATGGCCATTGAAGAACCGGCTATTGTCGCTAATGTGGTAAAAGAATGGGTGAACAATGGATAGTGATGGTTTAAAGAAAAGCGCTATCCTGCTCATGTCGCTCGGTGAACAGGAAGCTGCGTCAGTGTTCAAATTTTTGTCGCCCAAGGAAGTTCAGAAATTGGGTACAGCCATGTCGACACTGAATAATATCACTCAGATGGAAATTGAGAGTGTGATTGATGAATTCAGCGCGCAGGCATCTGGAAAAACCGCGCTGGGACAGGGGTCCAGTGAATATATCCGCAAAGTACTGGTCAATGCATTGGGCGATGAAAAGGCCGCCAACCTGATTGATCGTATTCTACATGGTAGCGATACAAGCGGTATCGAGGGCCTCAAATGGATGGACGCGCCGTCAATTGTTGAACTGATCAGGAATGAACATCCGCAGATTATAGCCACAATCCTGGTACATCTTGAACGCGACCATGCCAGTGAAATACTCAGTCTTTTTCCGGAACGGTTACGCAATGACACACTATTGCGTATCGCAACACTGGACAGTATTCAACCGGATGCGTTAAGAGAGCTCAACGATGTACTCACGAAATTGCTGTCCGGCGGCACTAATATCCGTAAAGCACCCATGGGGGGAGTCCGCGCCGCAGCCGAAATACTCAATTTCGTATCTACTGCTCAGGAGGCCAGTATCATCGAAAATATCAAACAATATGATGAAGATCTGGCGCAACAGATTATGGACGAAATGTTTGTCTTCGATAATTTGGCTGATGTTGACGACCAGGGTGTCCAGCTGCTGCTGAGAGAAGTGCAGTCCGAATCCCTGGTGATCGCCTTAAAAGGCGCACCGGAAGAAGTACGGGAAAAAATCTTCAAGAACATGTCTAAACGTGCGGTTGAAGCGCTCAAGGAAGATCTTGAGAGCAAAGGGCCGGTGCGTGTATCTGAAGTTGAAGCGGCACAAAAAGAAATACTCAAAGTGCTGCGCCAACTGGCTGAAAGCGGACAGATTGTATTGGGTGGCAAGGGTGAAGACAGTTATATTTAAACCCGTTGATTTACCCGGGCTGATTGACTCGAAATAACCGGATTCATACGTATGGAAACAGCTACTGTCATACCAAAAGACAAACTCAAATCGTGCCAGCTCTGGCAGTGGGACACGCTGGATCAAACCGGGCCAGATTCTACTCCGGCATGCCGTATACACGATACGCCGGTGGAAGAAAGGCAGGCTGATCATGCAAGTGAACATGAGATTACGGACAAAGAGCACCGAATAACAGAAGAAGAAATTGCGGCTATATTTCAACAGGCCAGAGAGGACGGCCGGAAACAAGGCCATGATGAAGGCTTAAACAAGGGGTATCAGGAAGGCCACAGCAAAGGCTATCGAGAGGGCCGGCAACAAGGCGAATCTGAGATAAAGACGGAACTGGCGCATGTCAATCGGGTGTTTGAACATCTTGACGACCAGCTTCATGCACTGGATCAACAGGTTGCGCAAAATCTTTTAACGTTCGCCATTGATCTGGCTAAGAAAATAACCGTGCAGACAATCACCGTGCAGCCTGAATTGATTCTTTCTGTTGTACAGGATGCCGTACGTCAACTCCCGGGCATTATGCAGCCTCTCCATCTGTTTTTGCATCCGGATGATGCCAGAATCGTGCGCCGGCATCTGGATGAACAACTTTTACAAGGCAATTGGGAAATCCGTGAGGATGATCAGCTTACCCCATGCGGTTGCCGTATTGAGGCCGGCGGCAGTGAAATTGATGCCAGTGTGGAAACACGCTGGCGCAGAGTCCTGGCCGCTATAGGCCAGCAAAATGAATGGACTGAGAAATAACGGCGCTATGCACAATCATCAGGACAATTGGTGCAGTTTTTTAGAAAACTGCAACCAGCTCATCTTACCTGTCGATCCGATTCTGCCTAGCGGAACCGTAACAAAGGTTACTGGTCTGGTCATGGAAGCAGTGGGTCTTAAACTTGCGGTCGGCAGCAGTTGTACTGTTTTTCTGTTTAATGGCAACAGTATAGCTGCTGAAGTCGTGGGTTTTTCAGAAGGGCGCTTATTTCTGATGCCGATCGGCGAAGTGTATGGATTGACGCCGGGCGCGAAAGTAATCTCCACGGAAATTGTTGCGCAGACGCCCAGGATAGGAACGATACAGTATCCGAAAAGACGTGCCGTAGATCAGGCCAAACATGTCTACGTAGGGCAGGGATTGCTGGGGCGCGTATTGAATGGCGTCGGAGAACCACTGGATAATCTGGGGCCGGTAAAAGCGGAAAAATACGTTCCACTCTACAGTAGACCCTACAATCCGCTCGAACGCGTTCCGGTTTCTCAACCGCTGGATGTCGGCGTGCGTGCCATTAATACATTGCTTACCGTTGGCCGCGGTCAACGCATGGGGTTGTTCGCGGGCAGCGGTGTTGGCAAAAGTGTATTGCTCGGTATGATGGCGCGTTACACCAGTGCCGATGTTATTGTTGTCGGTCTGATTGGTGAACGCGGGCGCGAAGTTAAAGAATTCATTGAAAACATATTGGGACATCAGGGGCTCGAACGTTCCGTGGTTGTTGCGGCGCCTGCGGATACCTCGCCGCTGTTACGGCTCCAGGGGGCATCATACGCAACGGCGATTGCAGAATATTTCCGCGATGAAGGAAAACATGTGCTGCTGATTATGGATTCGCTGACACGCTATGCAATGGCGCAGCGGGAGATTTCGCTGGCGATTGGCGAACCTCCCGCGACAAAAGGCTATCCGCCCTCTGTTTTTGCCAAACTGCCGCAACTGGTCGAGCGTGCCGGTAACGGCAACAGAGAGGGGGGTTCCATTACCGCATTCTATACCGTGCTTACTGAGGGCGACGACCATAATGATCCGATTGCCGACAGTGCACGGGCGATACTGGATGGACATATTGTGCTTTCACGCCGCCTGGCGGAGGCCGGGCATTATCCGGCGATTGATATTGAGGCATCAATCAGTCGTGTGATGTCGAGCGTGGTATCTCCTGAACAGATAGAAGCGGCAAGAAAATTCAAAAGCGCCCTTTCCCGTTATCAGCGCAGTTATGATCTGATCAGCGTGGGCGCTTATATGCCGGGCTCGGATCCGGCGCTGGACCAGGCCATTCAACTTTATCCCAGGCTCGAAAGCTTCCTGCAGCAGGGAATGACGCAGCATGAAAACTATGAGGACGGGATCAAAAAAATGATGACGCTATTCGACACATTCAAAACCGAATAATTTCAGTGGATTTCAAAATGTCAGAAAATGAGTCTTTGCAAAAATTACTCGAATTCGCCCGGAAGCAGAATGATGATTCCGCTAGAAAACTGGGAAGATTGAATGTGCAATACCGGGAAGCAGGGCAAAAACTCGATTTGCTGCTGAATTACCGGCAAAGTTATCAGCTGCAGCTGCAGAATGCATCGCGGAACGGTATGGATCATGCCGAATGGCGTAATTTTATTATCTTTATCAATAAACTGGATGCCGCCATTGCCGAGCAGCGACATGCAGTCCAGCACGCGGAAAATAACCACAGGACAGGCCGTGATGAATATCAGGCCTGCCAGCGTAAATTAAACGCTTACGATACGGTGTCGCAACGCTATCAGAAAATTACAGTACTCAAACAGAAAAAACTTGAACAGAAAATAATGGATGAATTCGCGTCCAACCGTTTTGCCCGGAAAAATCCAGACCAGATGAAATAAACGAAGAAACAGTTGTCCGCTTGTAAACCATGAAAAGACAATGATTTTATAGGATGCCAGTCATGTTAAATCCAGTTGCCCCTGTACAAATGCCCGCGCAAGTTCAACAACCCGTGAAAGGCCATGATGGACAGAACCATTCAAACACACCCGAATCGGAAAAATTTGACACTGTTCTGGCGCGCGAGGTTGCTGAAAAGGAACCCGCTCCGGCAGCGGATCATGCAAAAGCAAAAAAAGTAACCCCGGATACGCGCAACAGATCGACGGAATCCACATCTGCCGTATCCACTGAAAAGGCAAGCGATACAAGCAAAACCGGCACGGCCCAGGCAGTTGATACAACAATTGCCGCAGACAAGACAACAAGCACAGCGGATTTGAATCATGCATTGGCTGAAAATCAGATTCCGGTTGCTCAGATTCTGTTTCCGGGAAACAGCGTCAATGTTGAGGGCATGCTGCCCGTTGTGCCTGCAGCAATACCTGTAGAAAATTTTGTGCCGCATAAAGGGCAAACCGGCTTGAACGAAAAGAGCGCGGGCGTCATGCCGGGTTCGGAGTTGGGGACAGGATCGGCTGTCACTGCTGTTATGCCGTCACTTCAGTTCGGTGCACAGGAAGGTTTCATGCGGAATCCCGCGGGTAATGGCGAGAATAGTCTGTGGCATGCCGTGCAGAATCCATCTTTCGCGGATGATGCAGCGTCACCGGCGCTGGCTTCCGGGTTTCAGAAGAATTTATTCGCGCGTATGGATGGCTTAGAGCGATCATGGCAGAGCGGCCCTGACATGCTGCAATTCCATAATCAACCTGGCCTGAATGAAGGGGGGGTAATGGGAGAAATGGTTTCTCTGCAGATGTCCGGCCCGGATACGCCGCAGTTCCACAGTCAGTCCGGCCTGAGCGGCGTGACACAGACGGTTTCAAACACAACAGTACAAACAGTTGCGCCTCATCATGTTGGTTTGGATGCGCAAATGGGTCAACCGCAATGGAATGATGAGTTCGCGCAGAAAATTGTCTGGCTTACGCATCAGCAGCATCAGGTTGCAGAGCTGCGTCTGAATCCCGCAAATCTCGGTCCTGTTGAAATTATGTTGAGTCTTACCGGAGACAATGGCACTCAGGCCTCGGCACAATTTGTATCGCCTCATCTGGCTGTGCGTGAAGCCATAGAAGCGGCGCTGCCCCGGTTACGTGAAATGATGGCGGAGAGCGGTATCCAGCTGGGCGATGTGATGGTCGGTGCCGAATCGTTTCAGCGTCAGGAGCAGGGTGAGCGACAGGGACATCAACAAGCAAAACATACCCATAGCTTTAATGCGCGCGATGAATCGAATCCAGGTCTGGAAAAACAAATCATTCCAAACAAGCATAACGGAATCGTCAATACTTTTGCCTGAATCAGCCGGATAAACAGTGCAGTGGTCAGTGCAATGGCTGGGATATCACCCCATTTTGGGGGGATGCAGTTGCGATGAAAAAGTGATTCGGAAAGTCGTGCCATGCCCGACCTGACTCTCGACATTGATTTGCCAGCCGTAATGGTTGCAGATGCGCTTGACAATCGGCAGTCCGATGCCCAACCCTTCGACGCGTGTGGTGCCGCGAAAGAAACGCTCAAACAGCAATGGCAGGAAAGCCGGTTCAATACCCATCCCGGTATCGGTAACCGATAGATTGCCGTTGCTGTAATCCACCCGAATAGATCCTTCGTCAGTATATTGAATGGCATTGCGCAGCAGATTGGTTAACGCGGTATGTAATGCCTGGCGGTTCAGCAGGATAATAATGTCCGGGCTGACATTGGTAATGAATTTCAGTTTCTTGCGATGGATTTCGGGATACAGCGGCTCGGCTGCATCATTGACGCATTCTGCGATGGCTACGGGTTCCATCACACCCAGCGCCTGTTCGCGCGCCAGAAACAGCAATGCCTGGAGTTGTTCACCCATACGGGTTGTGGCTGATTCTATCCGTTTGATGCGCAGACGCACCTTATCGGAAAGGCCCGGTTCCGCATCCAATAGTTCGCAGCTGGTTAGAATGGTCGTAATCGGTGTTCTCAGTTCATGACTGATATTGGCTGTGAATTCCTGCTCTCTCTGCAGCATGCTGCGTATCCGGTTCTGGTAACCATCCAGTGCCAATGCCAGCTGCGCAACCTCTTCATCCATGTCGGATTTCATCAATGGCACGCCCTGTACGTCACCGGGCGCCAGAAGCTTGACTCTCTCCGCGAGATCAGTGACTTGCTTGACCAGCATGCCCGCCAGAACATAGCCGACAACAAATGCGATGGCAATGACAGCGATCCAGGACAGCAGGATCAGTATTCTTAATTCACTTAACCGCTGCGTATGCAGAGCAATGCGATAGGCAACGATAAATTTAACATTTTCAATGGATTTGACTAAAACATAGATATCCTGGTAATCATAGTAGATTCTGTGATAACCGTCATTCAAACCACGAAAGTAGGGCGGGATCTGTAATTCATCATCGACGTGACGAATAACGTAGCTTTTGAGATGTGAGCCGATCTGGGAGTAAAAATCAGAGTGCTTGCGATAACGATGCACAAGATGATCCATTTCCACTTCGATCACCTGCTTGATATGCGCTTCTTCAATATTATCGGAAGTGACATATAAAATGATGCATAACGCGCCGACAATGACAATACAGAAATTCGCCAGCGCGTTGGCAACGCGCAGGCGCAGGCCGTGTTTAATTTTGATGTGTTTTATCACGGGAAGACAGGCAATATCCAATGCCGTGAACGGTTTCGATCGGGTCGTAGCCGCCGACACGTGACAAGGCGCGCCGCAAAACGTGCATATGACTGCGCAATGTATCGCTGGTTTCCTGCGTATCTTCCCAGGCTTCCGATTCCAGTTCCTTGCGGCTGAACACGCGGCCGGGCTCGCTCATCATCAAGGCCAGCAAACGCACGCATTTAGGCGGCAATTTGACATCCTTGTTTTCAAAGCGGATTGAAAAAGTCTTGGGATCGTAGGATAGATTGCCTACTTCCAGTGTGCGGCTCGCAACGCGCCCGGAATGGCGTTTGTGTAACGCGCTTAACCGCGCTTCGACTTCCTTGAGTGCAAAGGGTTTTACCAGATAATCATCCGCGCCGTATTCAAAACCGGTCAGCTTATCTTCCAGCGTGTCCCTCGCGGTCAACATCAGGACCGGCGTGTCAATTCTTAATTCATTTCTCAGTTTCTGACACAGGGCCAGGCCACTCATGCCGGGCAGGCCCAGATCGAGCAGGATAGCGTCAAACTGCTGTGTGGCTGCCAGATGAAGTCCCACCGCGCCGTCGGCTGCCGCATCCACGCTGTGTCCGCGTGATTCAAGAAAATCATAAAGGTTGGCGGCAATCGCCATATCATCTTCAATGATCAAAATATGCACAATGTTACCTTTTCACGGCTTCTTCAGAGGCTATATGACTATAGCCCTGGAATCTTAATGAAATTTGCGGCTCAGTGTGTGAACCGCTTCAATCAGGGTGGCGGCGTTTTCCGGCGGGGTAAACTGGGATATGCCATGACCCAGGTTAAACACATGGCCGGAGCCATGACCGTAGCTTGTCAGTATTTTTTCCGCTTCATGTGCGATGACTTCCGGTGAGGCAAAGAGTATTGAAGGATCGAGATTGCCCTGCAGTGCTACTTTATCACCCACGCGGCGGCGCGCATCGCCGATGTCGATCGTCCAGTCCAGACCTACTGCATCGCAGCCGATATCGGCAATCGCTTCCAGCCATAAACCGCCACCCTTGGTAAATACGATATTGGGGATGCGCACATTGTTCTTTTCCCGCGTAATGCCGGCAACAATTTGCTGCATATAGCGCAGCGAGAATTCCTGGTAGGCCGAATGCGACAACGCGCCACCCCAGGTGTCGAAAATCATGACAGCCTGTGCGCCCGATTCGATTTGCGCATTCAGATATGCTGTGACGGCCTGTGCGTTTTTATCCAGTATCTGGTGTAATAGATCAGGACGGTTATAGAGCATCGTCTTGATATCGCGAAAATCCGTACCGCCGCGTCCTTCCACCATATAACAGGCCAGCGTGAAAGGGCTGCCTGAAAAGCCGATCAGCGGCACGCGGTTGTCCAGTGCCCTGCGGATTTCCGCCACGGCGTCCATCACATAACGCAAGTCGATACCGGGGTCGGGTACGCTGAGCGCGCGAATTGCTTTTTCGTCCTTCAGCGGCTTGTCGAACACCGGGCCTTCGCCTTGCGTGAAACGCAACCCGAGGCCCATCGCATCAGGAATAGTCAGGATATCGGAAAATAAAATTGCGGCATCCAGAGGAAAGCGCTCCAGGGGCTGCAGCGTCACTTCTGTAGCCAGGGCCGGTGTTTTGCATAAAGTCAGAAAATCACCGGCACGTGCGCGGGTTTGATTGTATTCAGCCAGATAACGCCCTGCCTGGCGCATCATCCACACGGGTGTATATTCAACAGGCTGTTTCAGCAAAGCCCGTAAAAAAGTGTCATTCTTGAGCGTTGTCATTACGTGTATGTTAATGTCTGATCTGTTATCCGGCGGGAATGATCGGGCCAAAAGCGGCTATAACCCGGCCGGCGCAAAAGCGCTATATTACCAGCGAATAGCTGTGCCGTACATTGACAATTTTGAGAGAGATTTTTTACAACTGGTGACGTTTCTGGTATTCAGGCAGCACACGCAATAAAAATCCGCGATAGATTAGCGTTCCTGCATTCAGCAATGACTATTGAGGATATGGATATACCAGGTTACCGACTTCACGAATTAAAAGGTAAGTTAAAAGGACTCTGGGCCATTGATGTTAGCAAAAACTGGCGTATTGTTTTTCGATTTGAAGAGGGTGACGCATACATCGTAAACTACGAGGACTATCATTGATGACTATTGAACCGTACAACCCACCTCACCCTGGTGAATTGATCAAAAGAACATACATAGACCCATTTAAAGATATTTCGGGCAATCAAATTGCTAAACACCTGGGTGTAGCTGTTAGCACTTTCAATCGCTTAATAAATGGCGTTTCTGATATTTCACCGGAAATGGCCATTAGACTGTCCTTGGACGATCTCCAGAAAGCTGGCTTCTGCTACAAAGTAACTATGATCTATGGAAAGCCCGTCGAAGGGTTAATATTGATAAGTTGGAACCCATTAGGTTTATAGTCGCTTAGAGGGTAGGCCGGATTAGTGAAGCGTAATCCGGCGTTCAAACATAACCCGAAAATTAAGGTGTAACGTGAAAATACGCAAGCCCGATTACGCAAAGGTAACCGGACGTATGTGGCTGGTATTGTATTATTTATCGATGCATATTTATGTTTCGTGCCGTAAATCGAGACGATGTTCGATTCTTTCCAGGCGTTCCATAATCCGGTCAATGGACGCCTGCTGACGGGCGCCGGTTTCATCGCCGACAATAATTTCCCGGCGAACCAGAGACAAACTGCTTTCCAGTGATGAAAGTCTGAGCTTTACTTCTTTCATATCATCGGCGATTAGATCAACGCGTCCACGAATATGCCGAAGGTGTTCCAAAACAAGATTCTCATTGGCTCCACTCATTTTTCTCTGCTTCCTTGAATGAATTGATATCAAAGTTTAGCACCTGTCAGTACAAAGAGACAAACAATCCGCTCACTGCGTTGAACCGTGCAATAGCATGTTGAAGACGGCATTGTTCAATATGAGGATATGCGGCGCGTTACGCATGGGTTATTGCATTTTATGCGGACGTTAAGACGCAGGGTTTCGGGAAGTGACGGTACGGAAAATCCGGAAATACAAAAACACGCAAGCCCGATTACGCGGGGCTAATCGGACCTACGCGGGCTGGTTGCGATTGAGGGAAATCGTCGGGATGAAGCGGCGTTGCGGTGTAACCGGTATGAATGTGAAAATCTCAGTCGGGTAGTAGTTGGGGTAGGCCGGATTAGTGAAGCGTAATCCGGCGTTAAAACATAACCCGAAAATTAAGGTGTAACATGAAAACACGAAAGCCCGATTACGCAAAGCTAATCGGGCCTACGCGGGTTTTGATTTTTTTAGCAAATAGGCCCGCCTGAGCGTGTTGGGTCAGCGCAGCCGGATGGATCCTTAGTCCATGTTACGCGACCCTCAGCATCCACAGCTGCATTCAGTGTGTAGGTTTCAGCAGCGAGTATCCCTTTTTCTGCTTTTGGTGTGGCTAAAATATTTCCTGATGCATCTACGGCGATTGTATCGGCAAGATTAGCTGCTGGAAAAACAGGTGCTGGCGGAAAGCCATTGGTACCCATAGCAATACCAGCAATGGCTGGGCCAGCCGGATCGAAACAAGAACCATCTTGTACGCACATTTCTACAGCTAACTTAAATGGTGCCACAGCATTAACAACTTCAGAATACCGTGATTTCAGCGTATAGTTCTGATAAGCAGGTACCGCAATCGCCGCCAGAATACCAATAATCGCAACGACGATCATTAATTCGATCAATGTGAAGCCCTTTTGTACTTTTTGCATATTTAATCTCCTGAAAGTTAGTCATTACACACCGGGTGTGTGTATTATCTGTAAAGCATGAATTGTGCCAGTTTTTAAAATCCTGAAATAATCGTGTGTGCGGGTGTTTTTTTCACCACTTTTGTTAGTCGCCGAACACTTCTTCCCATAACCGGATAACGGCCAGACGGCCATCTTTCAGGTGCCGTATCTCCGCATCGGTAAACGCCGACAAGATGCTATCCGTGGGGGTTGCTCCGGATAATCCGCTGTCGCTGTTGAGGCGCTGGCGGTGTTGGGTGCGCCGGTATTCACGGTAGGCAATGCGACAATTTTCGGCACTTTGTGACGTAATCAGCCCTAATTCCGCCGCCAGTTTCAGCAGCGCGATGTTGCCGATATTGCCGGTCATTTCAGGATGCCGGTGTGCGAACCCCAGAACGAGGTATTGTACGATGAATTCGACGTCGATAATGCCGCCACGGTCGTGCTTGATGTTGAACAAGGCGGTCGAACTTGAATTCGGGCTGGGATGCGCATCGCGCATTTTTTCACGCATGGCCAGGATATCCTGTTTGAGTTTGTTTAAATCGCGGGACTGGCAGAGAATTTCCTTGCGTGTGGATTCAAATGCCTGCCCGACGACAGGATCGCCGGCCACAAATCGCGCACGGGTCAGCGCCTGGTGTTCCCATGCCCAGGCCTGGTTGCGCTGATACTGCGCAAAGGCTTCGATGGAATGCACCAGTAATCCGCTGCTGCCATTGGGGCGCAGCCGTAAATCGGTGGCATAGAGCAGGCCGGCCGAGGTGTGGCTGTTCAGCCACACGTTGATGCTTTGCGCCAGCCGGGTGTAATTTTCCGGGGCGTCCGGATGATCGTCGTCATAGAGAAAGATAATGTCCAGATCGGAAGCATAGCCCAGTTCCTTGCCGCCCAGTTTGCCATAGCCGATAACGGCCAGTTGCGGCGTGCTGCGGTGTTGTTTGCGTAAGCCGTTCCAGGCCAGATCGAGAACGGTTTCCAGAATCAGGTCCGCCAGCGCGGTCAGGTGGTCGCTCAGTGTTTCCAGTTGCATCGCGCCTTCAAGGTCGCTGACCAGCAATTGAAAAACCTGCGCATGCTGAAAATGACGTAAATGATCCATTTGCCATCCAGTGACATCGCTTTTGGGTTTGTTGACGTGGTTGAGCTGATCCATCAGTTCATGTCTGAGTGCATTCCAGTCCGGCAGCGGGTTGGGCTTCTGGTGCTGCAGCAGTTCATCCAGCAGAATGGGGTGCCTGCCCAGATAATCACTGGCCCACTGGCTGATGCTGATCAGTTTCGCGACGCGCGGCAGTGTGTCGGGATGTTCCAGCAGCAGCGTCAGATAGGATGCCGGCGAAGATTGCCGTGCGCTGATGATTTCCAGTAATTTCAACATGCGTTCGAGTGTGACTTCAACAGGCGGGAACCGCGCAATCACTTCGATAAGAATCGGCATCAGGATATTGATTTTTTGCTGACTGGATTCCGGCAGTTGGTGATAAAAGTGACTGTGGTAAAACTGTTGCAGCCGGCCGGAAATTTTAACGGGGTCAGCGAAACCCAGTGTGCTGAGCTGCGATGTCGCGGCTTCTGTTGGGGCCGCATCATTCGTTTGGGTTTGCCAGAGTTGCGACAGTACATCATGTGCGGGTGATTTTTTCGGGGCTGCAAGAATCAGTTCAAAATGATGGGTGACATTCATGCGGTGAACATCCAGATGACGCATAAAATGGTCATAGTCCTGGAAGCCCATGGATGCGGCGATGCGGTTCTGGTCATCCGGATTTCCGGGCAGTGTCTGGGTTTGCTGGTCATCGAGGTATTGCAGGCGATGTTCCAGTGTGCGCAGAAAATAGTAGGCTTCCACCAGTTCTGTGACGGTCTGATGCGGCAACTGTTGTTTTTTCTGTAAACGCTGCAAAACTTCCAGCGTTGGCCGGATGCACAGATCAATATCGCGTCCGCCGCGTATCAGTTGGAACACCTGCGCGACAAACTCAATTTCACGAATGCCGCCCGGGCCCAGTTTGATATTGTCATGCATTTCGCGCCGCTCCACTTCTTTTCTCAGCTGCATATGTAAACGGCGCATCGATTCGTAGGCGTCGAAATCAAGGTATTTGCGAAATACGAATGGCCTGACGATTTGTTCCATGAGGCGGGATTCGTCTTCAGTTTCGGCTTCGGCTGATCCGGCGACAATACGTCCTTTGATCCAGGCGTGACGCTCCCATTCGCGTCCCTGGGTTTTGAAATATTCATCGAGCATGTCAAAGCTGATGGCCAGCGGACTGTTTTCGCCATGCGGCCGCAATCGCATATCGACCCTGAAGACATATCCGTCAACGGTGTAGTCGCTTAAGCTCGCGATCAGTTTTCGCCCGAGGCGCGCAAAGAATTCATGGTTGGAAATCGTTTTTTTCCCATTGGTTTCGCCATCTTCCGGATAAACGAAAATCAGATCAATATCTGAAGAAACATTGAGTTCGCGCCCGCCCAGTTTACCCATGGCAACCACAAGCAGGGGTTGCTTCTTTTTGCTGGTTTTGCCGACCGGAATACCGAAACGGCCGGGCTCGGCAAGCCAGTGGTAATGATGCTGCAGGGAAAATTGGATACTGATTTCAGCGAGATCGGTCATGGTGGACATGACTTCGGCGAGATCAGCGAATCCGCCGATATCACGGTTGATTGTCCTGAGCATGACGTGTTTGCGCAGTAGCCGGAGCGCGTGGCTGAGATCTGTTTCTTGTTTAATGGATGGGCTGCAATCCTGCAGGAAGTGTTCCATTTCACCATACTGAAATGCCTTTTCCAGATGCTGCAGTAGAATGGCTTTATCCGCCGGATTACCGTTTAATGTCCGTTGCATGTAGCGGCTGAAAGACAAAGCTTTTTCAAACGCCTGGTGAGATTTGGGGTTGATTGTGTTAAGCATGGGCATCCAGGACAGTCAATGACAGGTTGGCTTTATGCGGACAGAAAATTTATTCAGCCGATATAGTAATTGATGATAATTGAAAATAGAATCACGTCAGAGTAAATGCTAGAATGCCCGATTTGATATATTCTTGGATATTTTAGTACTTTTCCGGTATTTGAGGACGCAATCATGAATAATGCGGTATTGGGAATATTGTGCGGTTTTATTGCCCGCCAAAGATACGGGAATTAGGGAATGTTGAACCCTTTTTATCGTGATAAATAATTTTTTGTGTCATGTCGGAAATAATTGAGCTGATTATAGTATAACTAAACGAGTTTAAAGAGATGCGAGATGCCTGAAGAAAATAATGAGCGCTGTTTTTATGTGGCGGCCATACAGATGGCGTCCGGGCCGACTGTGAACGCTAATCTGGAAGAAGCGGCACGCCATATTGAAGAAGCGGTTTCACAGAATGCCAGGCTTGTCGTGTTGCCGGAATACTTTTGTCTCATGGGAATGACGGACACGGATAAACTGGCTGCCATGGAGCAGCCCGGAGTGGGGCCGATTCAGGATTTTCTCAGCGAAACGGCGAAGCGCCTCGGTATCTGGCTGGTCGGCGGATCTGTGCCATTGGCATCCCCTGATCCGAACAAGGTTTATAACAGTTGTCTGGTATACTCGGATGCCGGCAAGCAGATTGCGCGTTACGATAAGATTCATTTGTTCGGACTCAGTATGGAGCATGAACGCTACGCCGAAGAGAAAACGATCAAGGCAGGTGACGTGGTTGTTACAGTTGATTCTCCTTTCGGATGCATCGGACTTTCCATTTGCTATGATCTGCGTTTTCCTGAGCTGTATCGCAAGATGAACAATGTAGACATCATACTTGCGCCGGCGGCATTTACTGCGGTAACCGGCAAAGCGCACTGGGAGATTCTCGTCCGCGCGCGCGCCATTGAAAATCAGGCTTATGTCATCGCACCGGCACAGGGCGGGTATCATGTCAATGGGCGTGAAACACATGGCGACAGTATGATCGTGGATCCATGGGGCGTTGTGTTGAAACGTCTGCCGCGCGGGTCGGGAGCGGTTGTTGCCGAGATTGATCCAAAATATCTGAAGCGGGTACGCACAAGTCTGCCGGCTTTGAAACACCGCCGACTGTAATGCAGCGGTTAAGGCGCGCCATGGTTTATAATTTCTGCACACCGACCAACCGTTTTTGGCTTTAATCTTTAATAATTCCGATTATGATTACAGAATCCCGCTATCAGACAAGTAAAGCTGTTGATTATTATAAAATAGCCGATCGCTGTTTACTGTCACCCTACAGTATCGACACGTCGGGATTGCAGAAGGTTCTGGGCCAGATTCTGGCACATGAAATCGACTACGCGGATATGTACTTCCAATACAACCGTTCAGAAGGCTGGATGCTGGAAGAAGGCATCGTGAAATCAGGCAGTTTCAATATCGAGCAGGGTGTGGGCGTACGCGCGATCAGTGGGGATAAAACGGCTTTTGCCTATTCGGATGACATCAGTATGACTGCGCTGGAATCGGCTGCAAAGGCAACCCGCGCAATTTCAAGTCAGGGCGGCAGTCAATCGGTACAGGTGATTGCAAGCGCGCAGATTCAAAACACACCGTTGCTTTATTTGCCCGAAGATCCGATAGCAAGTTTGCAGGATACGGAAAAGGTTTTGTTATTGGAAAAGCTTGAAAATTACGCGCGTAAGCTTGATCCGCGTGTGATTCAGGTGATGGCTTCGCTGGCGGGCGAGTATGAAGTGATTCTGGTGATGCGCAGTGATGGTCTGCTGGCAGCGGATGTCAGACCATTGGTGCGGGTATCCGTGCAAGTCATTGCAGAGGAAAACGGGCGTCGTGAACAAGGTGTTGCGGGCGGCGGCGGACGTTTTGATTATGCCTATTTTACCGAAGAAATCTTACAGGATTATGCGGCTAAAGCCGTGCAGCAGGCCGTGATTAATCTGGATGCGCGTCCTGCGCCTGCCGGAACCATGACGGTTGTGCTCGGTAGTGGCTGGCCGGGAATTTTATTGCATGAAGCGATTGGACACGGCCTGGAAGGCGATTTCAACCGTAAGGGAAGCTCGGCATTCTCCGGACGGATAGGCCAACGTGTTGCGGCGCCGGGCGTTACCGTTGTCGATGACGGTACGCTGGCCAAGCGGCGTGGTTCTCTGAACATTGATGATGAAGGTAATCCAACGCAATGTACCACGCTCATAGAAAATGGCATTCTGAAAGGCTATATGCAGGACAGCCTGAATGCGCGTTTGATGAATGCGCCTTTGACAGGAAACGGACGGCGTGAATCGTTTGCGCATATACCCATGCCGCGTATGACCAATACGTATATGCTGAATGGCGATAAAGATCCCGCTGAAATTATCGCATCGGTTAAGAATGGACTCTATGCGGCGAATTTCGGCGGCGGCCAGGTTGATATCACCAATGGTAAATTTGTTTTTTCGGCCGCAGAAGCCTATCGGATAGAAAATGGTAAGATTACTTATCCGGTCAAGGGTGCTACATTGATTGGCAACGGGCCGGATGTGCTGACGCGCGTTTCCATGATCGGCAATGATATGACGCTGGATCCCGGGGTCGGCACCTGTGGCAAAGATGGGCAGAGCGTGCCCGTGGGTGTGGGTCAGCCTACCTTGCGTGTTGAGGAACTGACTGTGGGTGGTACGGGAAGCGCGTAAACGGTTCGCGCGGTATTAAAAGTATAGGGTGATTTGAATTGATCGGTAATGATTGCGCAAAGCGTAGCGGCATCGATCTGTCGTTCTGGAAAAAATTGCTATTTGAATTTTTTAGTGATTGTTAACTATTTTTAAATTTGGGATGCAGAAAGCATGAGTGTGGAATTAACCGGTGCGGAAATAACGATACGTTGCTTACAAGAAGAGGGCGTTGAATGTATTTTTGGCTATCCTGGTGGCGCGGTACTTTTTATATATGACGAATTGTTCAAACAAGATAAAGTGAGACATATTCTGGTCAGGCATGAACAGGCTGCGGTGCATGCCGCGGATGGTTATGCGCGTTCCGGTAATAAGATCGGCGTGGCGCTCGTTACATCGGGACCGGGTGTTACGAATGCCGTTACCGGCATTGCCACGGCGTACATGGATTCCATACCGCTGGTGATTATCAGTGGGCAGGTGCCGACGAGCGCGATAGGACTGGATGCCTTTCAGGAAGTGGATACAGTCGGTATAACCCGGCCCTGCGTGAAACATAATTTTCTGGTCAGCGATATCAACGAGCTGGCTATCACCATGAAGAAAGCGTTTTATATTGCGTCTACAGGCCGCCCGGGTCCTGTGCTCGTCGATATTCCCAAGGATGTGACACAACAGAAGGCCGTGTTTGATTATCCGGATAAGCTGACAATGCGGTCATATAATCCGGTTGTAAAAGGCAATGCGAAGCAGATTAAGAAAGCTGTCGATCTGATATTGAGTGCAAAAAGACCGGTAATGTATACCGGGGGCGGGGTTATTCTCAGTGATGCGGCCAAATTGTTGACCGAGTTAACCAAGATGCTCAATTATCCCTGCACCAACACCCTGATGGGGTTGGGCGGTTTTCCGGCTACGGACAGGCAATTTATCGGCATGCTGGGCATGCATGGCACGTATGAGGCGAATATGGCCATGCAGTATTGTGATGTGCTGATAGCCGTGGGGGCGCGTTTTGATGATCGCGTTATCGGTAACCCCAAACATTTTTCCAATGAAAACCGGAAAATCATTCATATTGATATTGATCCCTCGTCAATTTCAAAACGTGTCAAGGTGGATATCCCCATTGTCGGAAATGTGCCCGATGTTTTGAAAGAGTTGATCCGATTGCTGAAGAGTGCAAAAGAAGAGCCTGATCAGAATGCACTGCGTGAGTGGTGGAATCAAATCGACCTGTGGCGCGCGCGCGATTGTCTCAAATATGACAGGGCAAGCAGTATTATCAAGCCGCAAATGGTTGTTGAGAAACTCTATGAGGTGACCAAAGGTGACGCATTTATTACCTCGGACGTTGGACAACATCAGATGTGGGCTGCGCAATTTTATAAATTTGATAAACCGCGGCGTTGGATTAATTCGGGCGGGCTGGGTACCATGGGATTTGGCATGCCCGCAGCAATGGGCGTGCAGCTTGCCAATCCCAAGGCGAAAGTGGCTTGTATCACGGGTGAGGCCAGTATACAAATGTGCATTCAGGAATTGTCCACATGTAAACAATATAAACTGCCGTTGAAGATTGTGAATTTGAATAATCGTTATATGGGTATGGTCAGGCAGTGGCAGGAGTTTTTCCATGGCAACCGCTATTCGGAATCCTATATGGATGCGTTGCCCGATTTCATCAAGCTTGCTGAGAGCTACGGTCATGTCGGTATGAGAATCGAACAGCCTGGAGACATCGAGGATGCATTGAAAGAGGCATTTAAATTGAAGGATCGGTTGGTGTTCCTTGATTTTCTGACTGACCAGACGGAAAATGTTTTTCCGATGGTACCGGGCGGTAAAGGCCTTTCCGAAATGATTCTGGTATAAAAGAAATGCGACATATTATTTCACTGTTGATGGAAAACGAGGCGGGTGCGCTATCTCGTGTGGCAGGTTTATTCTCTGCGCGCGGTTACAATATTGAATCTCTGTCGGTTGCGCCGACAGAAGATCCCACATTATCACGTATGACTTTAGTGACAACGGGTTCGGACGAGGTGATCGAACAGGTTACCAAGCAATTAAATAAGCTGATCGAAGTCGTGAAAGTAATCGATCTGATTAATGGTGATCATATTGAACGGGAGCTGATGCTGGTTAAAATAAAAGCAATAGGCTCAGACCGTGACGAAATGAAGCGCCTGGTGGATATTTTCCGCGGTTCTATTATCGATGTTACGGACAAGTCCTATACGATAGAACTGACAGGAACGAGTTCAAAGCTGGATGCATTTCTGGAGAATATTGATGGCAGTGCCGTCCTGGAGACGGTTCGCACCGGGGCCTCAGGTATCGGGCGCGGGGATTGGGTTTTGAAGGTATAATAACCGATTCAGAATTGAGGTCTTGCAAGTTTTAGGAGTAGAGTAGGGAAGAAAGGCTTCTTCCCGTTTCAAATTGCGTATAAAAGGAAAATGATGAAAGTTTATTATGATAAAGATGCAGATTTGTCGCTGATTAAGGGGAAAAAAGTAACCATCGTCGGTTATGGTTCACAGGGACATGCCCATGCCAATAATCTGAATGAGTCCGGCGTTCAGGTGACTGTCGGCTTACGCAAGGGTGGTGCATCTTGGGGCAAGGCCGAGAAAGCGGGTCTGAACGTTAAGGAAGTGGCCGAGTCTGTTAAAGACGCGGATCTGGTGATGGTGCTCCTTCCCGATGAACAGATTGCGACGGTTTACGTCAATGAAATCGAACCCGGTCTGAAGCAGGGTGCGGCCTTAGCTTTTGCGCACGGTTTTAATATTCATTATGGCCAGGTAGCGCCGCGTGCAGACCTGGATGTGATCATGATCGCACCCAAAGGACCAGGACATCTGGTCCGTTCGACCTTTCTGCAAGGCGGCGGCGTACCGACACTGATCGCTGTGCATCAGGATAAATCAGGCAGAGCGCGTGATGTGGCATTGTCCTACGCAGCGGCAAATGGCGGTACCCGGGGTGGTGTGATTGAAACCAGTTTCCGTGAAGAAACAGAAACCGATTTGTTTGGTGAACAGGTTGTGTTGTGCGGTGGTCTGACTGCGCTGATTCAGACTGGATTTGAGACACTGGTTGAGGCTGGTTATGCGCCGGAGATGGCCTATTTTGAATGTCTGCATGAAGTTAAGCTGATTGTCGATCTGATTTATGAAGGTGGTATTGCCAATATGCGCTATTCAATTTCGAATAATGCCGAATATGGCGATATTTCCCGGGGCCCGCGCATTATTACCGATGAGACGCGTGCTGAAATGCGTAAGGTTTTAAGAGAGATACAAACCGGTGAATATGCACGGGAATTTATACTTGAGAATCAGGCGGGTGCGCCAACGTTGAAATCAAGCCGCCGTCTCGCATCCGAACATCCGATCGAGCAGGTGGGTGCTCAATTGCGCAGCATGATGCCATGGATCAGTAAAAATAAGTTGGTTGATCAAGGTAAAAATTAGCGTGTAATTGATTTTTGTTTTGTTGTTATTGAATTTTCCAGTTCTGTTGAATATTTTTTATGACTAACTATCCGCACCCTCTGATTGCTAAAGAAGGTTGGCCTTTTATCGCGATAGCGTTTTTAATGGCTTTTCTGGTTCATTATTTTGCTGGTTTTACCTGGGCGCTGTTTTTCTGGATTGTTGCTGCTTTTGTATTGCAGTTTTTTCGAGATCCGCCGCGTGAAGTGCCAATGATACCCAATGCTGTTTTATCACCGGCAGACGGTAGAATTGTTGCCGTTGACGAGGTAGACGATCCCTATCTGAAGCGGAAAGCGATTAAAGTCAGTGTTTTTATGAATGTCTTTAATGTGCACTCCAACCGAAGCCCGATAGATGGCGAGGTACGTGATAAATGGTATTTTCCGGGTAAATTTATCAACGCGGATTTGCCTAAAGCATCTTTGGAGAATGAGCGTAACGCCTTGTGGATTAAGGCGGATAATGGTGCGGATATTACCTGTGTTCAGGTTGCCGGATTAATCGCAAAGCGCATTGTTTGCAGCACATCGCCGGGCGATCATCTTTCACGTGGCCAGCGATTTGGCTTTATCCGTTTCGGTTCACGTGTCGATGTTTATCTTCCACTGGATACCAAGATCAATGTCAGTATCGGCGATAAAGTGCAGGCAACGACAACAGTGCTTGCCGAATTTAGAAAATAGTGTCAATCACTAAAGCATGTTGAAAACTCACATTGTTTATGCCTGATACACATTCAGACTCTGATGCGCAGTCAGACGGCGCTGTTAATCAATTTCGCCTGCGTCGCCGCGGAATATATTTGCTGCCCAATTTATTTACAACTGCTGCGTTATTTGCGGGGTTTTATGCAATTATTCAGGCCATACACGCTAATTTTGAGTACGCTGCGATTGCCATACTGATTGCCATGGTGCTGGACGGCTTGGATGGCCGTGTTGCACGATTGACAGATACACAAAGCGAGTTCGGCGCCGAATATGACAGTATGTCTGATATGGTGTCATTCGGTGTGGCGCCTGCGTTGATCATGTATGAATGGGCGTTGAAGGAAATGGGGCAGTGGGGATGGATCGCCGCGTTTATTTATTGCGCATGTGCCGCGTTGCGGCTGGCACGTTTTAATACCAACATTGAAGTCATCGATAAACGTTTTTTTCAGGGACTGCCCAGCCCTGCAGCCGCTGCGCTGATTGCAGGTCTGGTATGGGTGGCACTGGATTTTAATGTGGCAGGTAATGATGTTAAGTGGCTGGCTTTGATCGTTACGCTTTTTGCCGGACTGACCATGGTCAGCAACATTCCTTTTTATAGTGGCAAAGAAATCAATCTGCAAAGAAGAGTGCCGTTTGTCACGATTTTATTATTGGTCCTGTTCTTTTTTGTGCTGATTCCAAGTCATCCACCGGTCGTGCTGTTTTGTCTTTTTGCGGGATATGCTTCTTCCGGGTATCTCATAAAATTGTGGCGCTTTTTCAGAAATAGAAAGAAAAGCGAAATAACCGGCACTGAGTAAAATTCAAACTGAATCTGTTGCATAAAAGAAAGAAAATAATTATATTCTCGCATTATGATTATTAATGTTTCTTCAATCACGTCATTTCATCTTTATACGCCATCGTTGCTGACAGGGCATCTGCTGCGCCGCGTGCGCACAGTATAAGATCGTATCTATATTATTTTCTAAAATAAAATTCGATTTACGGATTTTGTCACTTAATTTTCTTCCCTATGTGGAGAGTATAAATGCAGGAACATTTGATTATTTTTGATACGACCTTGCGTGATGGTGAACAGAGCCCTGGCGCATCCATGACGAAAGAAGAAAAACTTCGCATTGCCTGGCAATTAGAACGGATGGGGGTCGATGTGATTGAAGCAGGGTTTCCCGCTGCTTCGAATGGTGATTTCGAGGCAGTCAGGGCTGTTGCTGAGTCTGTTAAAGGCAGTATCGTCTGCGGTCTCGCGCGCGCAATTGAGTCAGATATCAGACGCGCCGGTGAAGCGCTCAAGGGAACGGGTGCTGCACGGATACATACATTCATAGCCACTTCGCCCATTCACATGCAAAACAAACTGCGCATGTCACCCGAGCAGGTCATTGAGCAGGCGATTAAAGCGGTTAAATGGGCGCGTGAATATACGGATGATATTGATTTTTCTCCGGAGGACGCGGGGCGTTCCGAGATAGACTTCTTATGCCGGATTATCGAGAAAGTCATAGACGCGGGAGCCACTACTGTGAATATTCCGGATACGGTTGGCTACACGATGCCGGAACAGTTCGGCAATTTAATCCGAATTCTCCGCGAACGTATCCCCAATTCGGATAAGGTGGTATTTTCAGTCCATTGCCATAATGACTTGGGACTGGCGGTTGCGAACTCACTTTCGGCGGTTACCCATGGTGCACGTCAGGTCGAATGCACGATTAATGGCCTTGGAGAGAGAGCCGGAAATGCATCTTTGGAAGAAGTGGTCATGGCGGTACGAACCCGGCAGGATTATTTCCTCTGCGATACAAAAATAGACACGAAGCAGATTGTTCCCGCCAGCAAGCTTGTATCAGGGATAACAGGTTTTCCGGTGCAGCCGAACAAGGCGATAGTGGGCGCAAATGCATTTGCGCATGAATCGGGCATTCATCAGGATGGCGTACTGAAGCACCGCGAGACTTACGAAATAATGCGCGCAGAAGATGTGGGGTGGGGCGCTAATAAATTATTGCTGGGTAAACATTCTGGACGTAATGCCTTTCGGAGTCGATTGAAAGATCTGGGTGTCGAGTTTGAATCGGAAGAAATGCTCAATAATATGTTTTTGCGTTTTAAAGAACTGGCTGATAAGAAACATGAAATTTTCGATGAAGATTTGCATGCGCTGATATCCGATGAGGCTCTGGTGCTTCAGGAGCGGTATCGCTTATTGTCGCTTATTATTCATTGCGAAACGGGAGAGATTCCGTATGCCAAGTTGGTGATATCCGATGATGGCAATGAGCTGCGCGCTGAATCTGAGGGTAGCGGCCCCGTCGACGCCACTTTTTGCGCAATTGAAAAATTGCTGGTCAGTGGCACTGAATTGCAGTTATTTTCCGTGAATAATATAACGAGCGGTACAGATGCACAGGGTGAAGTGACTGTGCGTTTACAGAAATCCGGCCGTATCGTCAATGGTCATGGCGCTGATACGGATATTGTTGTGGCGTCTGCGAAGGCCTATTTAAGTGCATTGAATAAACTGCACAGCAAATTGGAAAGAGAGCACCCGCAGGTTTGACAATGACACAATTTTTCAGAGCGATATATGCCGGGAAAGAACAGTCGTAGCATCAGAATCGTAACCGGTTTTGCTTTGCTGCTGTTTGTGCTGCAGGCTGAGGCATTCCAGTTTAAGGATACGCAAGGCAAGGTTCATACACTGGCGGATTATCAGGGGCGCTGGGTGGTTGTCAATTTCTGGGCCACCTGGTGTCCTCCGTGTCTGGAGGAAATTCCCGATTTGATCTCACTGTATGAGAACCGGAAAGATGTGATGGTGATCGGTGTGGCGATGGAGTTTTCTGATCCGAACGTAGTGATGAAGTTTGTAGAGTCAATGTCTATCAGTTATCCGACAATTCTCGGCAACAGGCGTATCGCATCACAACTGGATGATATCTCAATGCTGCCGAGTACTTACTTCTTTGATCCGGATGGTCAGCCCGCGGCGCGGAAGCTGGGTATTGTTACGCGTGAAAGCATCGAGGCATTCATTGATTCCAGATAATGATGCGGCAAAATGAGACGCATCTATGCGGCATTATTTGAGTAATTCCAGGCTCCGAACCATAAGCTGAAAATCAGCTGGGGGTAGGAAGCCTGGCCGAGGCTGCCGTTATAGCGTCCCAGCGCACGAAAATAATCGCCGTTTTCTTTGTCCAGATAGTGCCTCAGAATCATGCAGCCATAGCGCAAATTGACGCGCAGATGGAACAGGTTGTGTTTGTTGTCTCCTATGGCTTCAACCCAGAACGGCATGATTTGCATGTAACCGCGTGCGCCGGCATGTGATACGGCATATTTCTTAAAACCACTCTCAACCTGGATGATGCTGAGTACGAGTTGTGGATCAAGCCCGGCACGTTTTGCTTCGTAATAAACTGTGCGTAAAAAGGCCTCACGCTCATATTGGTCGGGTTTGAATCGCTTAAGCCGTTCGCTCATAATTGCCAGCCAATCATTGTCTGTTGCCAGTCTGGCATATTGCTGATAGGTGACGGCTTCGTCATTGATTACAGTATATGAGAAAGTGTGTGTGCTAACGATAAGTCTCTCATAATGCTGCGTATTTGCCTGTGCTGTAAATGCGTACAACAGTGCGTAAGAAAGTAGGATTAATTTGTACATAATTTTGTCATCATAAACGAAACGATTTCATGCAGAGGAATGGTCTGCGCATCCTGATCAGTGCGGCCTTTATATTCCACGGTTGACTGCATTAATCCGCGATCGCTTATGACGATACGATGTGGGATACCAATCAGTTCCATATCCGCAAACATGACGCCGGGACGCTCGCTGCGATCGTCGAGCAAGGTCTCAATACCATTGTTTAAGAACAGATGATAAAGTTTTTCGGTTTCACTGCTGACCTGATCGCTCTTATGCATCCCGATGGGGATGATGACCAATTGAAACGGTGCCATACTTTTTGGAAAAATAATGCCGCACTGATCGTGATTTTGCTCTATTGCGGCTGCAACAATGCGGGAAATACCGATGCCATAACATCCCATTTCACAGTTTTGCAGTTGTCCCGTTGCATTCAGATAGCCTGCTTTCATAAGTTGTGAATATTTTGTATGTAATTTGAATATATGTCCGACTTCAATGCCTCGGCGGATCTCAAGCGTGCCTTTGCCATCTGGAGAAAGATCGCCCGCGCAGACATTACGGATATCAAAAACATGTTGTGGCTTTTTGAGGTTGCGATCAAAATTGACATTGATATAGTGAAATCCCGCCTCATTTGCGCCGCAAGCAAAGTTACGCATTTTCAGTACGACCGGATCGGCTATGATTTCCATATCCGATTCAAGCGGACCGATAAAACCCGGAATAGTACCCGTTTCGCGCAGAATGATTTCTTCACTGGCCATTTCAAAATTAGCCAGAAATGGAATTTTCCTGACTTTGAGTTCGTTTAACTGATGATCTCCACGTAGTAACAGTAGATAGAGCTTTCCATTGGCTGTTACGGCCAGTGTTTTTACGGTCTTCAGTAATGAAATGCCAAGAAATTCAGCGACATCCGCGCAGGATTTTTGATCGGGTGTGTGTATTTTCTGTATTTCTCTGACCGGCTCCTGCTGCGAAGCGTCTTCGGGGAGCTGTGATGTTGCCAGTTCAATATTGGCCGCATAATCAGAATGAGAACAAAATGCGATGGCATCTTCACCTGAATCCGCCAGTACATGAAATTCGTGCGAACCGCTGCCGCCAATGGCACCGGTGTCAGCGGCGACTGCGCGAAAATTTAAACCCAGGCGGGTAAAAATACGGCTGTACGTTTGGAACATCAGTTGATAGGTTTCTTCCAGACTGGTTGTGTCCGCATGGAAAGAATAGGCGTCTTTCATCAGGAATTCGCGTGCGCGCATAACACCAAAGCGTGGGCGGATTTCGTCACGGAATTTTGTCTGAATCTGGTAAAAATTGACTGGCAGCTGCCGGTAGCTGTTTATTTCGCGGCGCGCAATATCGGTTATAACTTCTTCGTGCGTTGGGCCAAAACAAAAATCATGTTCATGGCGATCTTTTATTTTTAACATCTGCGGTCCAAATACATCCCATCGCCCCGATTCCTGCCATAGTTCAGCAGGTTGTATGGCGGGCATGAGTAATTCTATAGCCCCGCTGTTATCCATTTCTTCGCGGACGATATGTTCTATTTTTCGCAACACCCTTAAACCGAGTGGCATCCAAGTATATAATCCACTGCCCAGACGTTTAATAAGCCCTGCCCGCAGCATAAGCTTGTGACTGATCAGCTCAGCCTCGGCGGGTGCTTCTTTGAGTGTCGAAATAAAAAATTGCGAGACGCGCATGCTTGGTTCCATCATGATTAAAGAAGGGATGCAATTCTACCTTGAAATCTTTGCTTAAGTATGGTTAAGTCTTACGGAAGATTAGAGATAATTAGAATTGAAAATGGTTTGCTAAAATTCGGGCATTGATAAACGGTCAATTTATGTTTATGGCGCTTTAATCGGTGCTTTAATTCTATAAAAAAGTATGGAAAAATTTATATTATTATTTTAATGGGTCAAATGGATTTTTAACATGATTGACCGTAATGGATATCGTCCAAATGTCGGGATTATCCTGCTGAATTCAAAAAATGAGGTTTTCTGGGGTAAAAGAATCAGGCAAAATTCCTGGCAATTTCCTCAAGGCGGGATAAAATTAGGAGAAAGCCCAGAACAAGCAATGTATCGGGAGTTGACCGAGGAGATTGGTTTGCTGCCGAATCATGTTAAGATTGTTGGACGTACACGGGATTGGTTGCGCTATGAAGTTCCGGAAAAATGGATTAGGCGCGAATGGCGAGGAAACTATAAAGGACAGAAACAGATCTGGTATTTGTTACGTTTGATCGGTCGGGACAGTGATGTGTCTTTGCGTAAAAGCACACATCCGGAATTTGATGCGTGGCGATGGAATTATTACTGGGTCGAACTGGATACGGTTGTCGAATTCAAACGCAAGGTGTATAAACAGGCATTAACTGAACTGTCCGGTTTGTTGCATGATGTTCCGGAAAAACTAGAACAGAAGTGATGTAAAATTAATATAAAGAGCCTATGTACAGAAAGAGAAGTTTTGCAGATTTGCGTTTCCTGCAGGTTTTTTATTCGGGCCGCGAGTCAAGCACGATGACAGCAAAGTGATCAGTAGTAATCAATGTTTTAAAATAGGAATTAAAAGTAGGAGCTGTTCTGCTCCTTTTTTATTGAATTCCCATTTGTGGGTGATTCATCAGGCGTAGTCGGCTGCGCCATTACAGCCGTTTTGTTTTTTTAGGGAGAATATCGATGATGATGCGTACACTGGTGATGTCGTTGCTGTCGATTGGCGCGCTTGTCGCCTCGATTAATATATCAGCCAATGAAAATGAGCCGATACAGCCTATTAAGGCTGTTAAGCCAAGCAATCCTGAATTGGTCGAACTCGGGAAAATGTTGTTTTTCGATCCACGTTTGTCTAAATCTGGCTGGATATCCTGCAATTCCTGCCACAATCTGAGCATGGGGGGTACTGACAATATACCAACGTCTATCGGTCATGCATGGCAACAGGGTCCAATTAATGCGCCTACTGTGTTAAATGCAACAATGAATCTGGCGCAATTTTGGGATGGCCGTGCCAAAGACCTGAAAGAGCAGGCGGGTGGTCCAATTGCAAATCCCGGGGAAATGGCGTCTACGCATGAAGTTGCGGTAAGTGTCATTAACTCCATGCCGCAATATCGAGCCAAATTTGAAAAGGCATTTGGTTCGGATAAAGTGGATATTGATCGTGTCACTACCGCTATTGCAGCATTCGAAGATACACTGGTCACGCCGGGGTCGCGTTTCGATAAATGGCTGGAAGGTGATAAAGAGGCACTGAACAAGCAGGAATTGGAAGGCTACAGATTATTTAAGAGCAGCGGATGCACAGGATGTCATAACGGTCCTGCTGTAGGTGGTACGCTCTATCAAAAGTTTGGTGTTCATCATCCGTACAAAACCGACAGTAAAGTAGAGGGCCGTAAAGCAGTGACTGGAAAAGATACGGATTTGAATGTGTTTAAAGTGCCGACACTCCGCAATATTGAACTAACCTATCCGTACTTCCATGATGGCGCAGTATGGACATTGGAAGAAGCGGTGAAAACAATGGGTAAATTGCAGCTTGACCGTGATTTCAATAAAAAGGAAATTGACAGTATTGTCGCATTCCTGAAGACGCTGACCGGTAAGCAACCCGATATCAAGGTGCCGATATTGCCACCTTCCAATAATGATACGCCGAGACCGCAACCATTTTAAGGCTAAGGCTTGGTTTGTTATCTAAAAGGAAGTAGACTACAAAATATCATTATGATAAAACTATCCGGATCGTCAGAAAACAAGAAAACGATTCGGATAGTCTAATGATTGGAATGTTCAAATAAGAATATTCATAAAAATGTAAAGCCAGATACTGGATTTGCATTTTAAAATCAAGTAGAGTCATATACTCCTATAACCAATAATTAGAACAGGGAGCTACGCATGGGTACCAAGGGACAGTTGCTGCAAGATCCATTTCTAAATATATTGCGCAAAGAGCATATTCCTGTCTCAATTTATTTAGTTAATGGAATCAAATTACAAGGCCATATTGATTCATTTGATCAATATGTCGTATTGTTGAAAAACTCGGTAACACAAATGGTATATAAGCATGCAATATCAACTGTGGTACCTTCCAAGGCAGTTACGATTCCATTTGAAAATCCTGAAACACGTGACACTTGATGTCTGAAACATCAAGGCCTCTTTCGTTCCGTAAATCAAATAAGGCTATTCTGGTGAGCCTGGATTTGAATGAAGGTAAATACTCGGAACGTGTAAAAGAACTGCAACAACTGGTAGTCAGTGATCAGATTGATGTGGCGGCGGTTATTGAAGGGAAAAGATCGCATCCGGATTCCAGAACGTATGTCGGCAGCGGCAAGGCTGATGAAATTGCCAGAGTGCTTGCGGATACCGGGAGTGATATGGTGATTTTTAACCATGAGCTCACGCCTGCGCAGCAACGTAATTTGATGCAGTTTTTAAATGTACCTGTCATTGACCGTACCAGTTTGATATTGGACATTTTTGCACAACGCGCTAAAAGTCACGAAGGAAAGCTGCAAGTCGAATTGGCGCAGCTAGAGCATTTGGCTACACGTCTTGTGCGCGGTTGGACTCACTTGGAACGACAGAAAGGCGGTATCGGTCTGCGTGGTCCAGGTGAAACGCAGTTAGAGACTGACCGGCGACTGTTAAGAAAGCGTGTGAAGCTGCTCAAGGAAAAACTGGCTGGCCTGCAATGTCAGCGTAAAGTGCAGCGGCGCTCCAGGCAACGTTCTCGTGTTTTATCGGTTTCTATCGTGGGTTACACCAATGCGGGCAAATCGACGTTATTTAATCGTTTGACGCGTGCGGATACCTACGCGGCAGATCGGTTGTTTGCAACGCTTGATACAACAACAAGGAAGCTATACCTGCCGGATTGTGGACCGATTGTGGTTTCGGATACCGTTGGTTTTATCCAGAAGCTGCCGCATACGCTTATTGCGGCATTTCGTGCTACGCTTGAAGAGACCGTTCAGGCTGATTTGTTGCTTCATGTTGTCGACGCGTACAGTCCCAATAGGGATGAGCAGATAGCCGAGGTTAATAGAATACTGGCGGAAATTGGCGCTGATCGTGTTCCCCAAATTCTGATTCTGAATAAGATTGACTTGAGTAATAGGTCGGACAAGGGAGCCGGTGTTGTACGGAATGAATATGGTAGAATATCGCGCATACGGTTAAGTGCAAAAACGGGCGAAGGTCTGGAGTTTGTAAGACAGGCTTTGGCCGAGGCTGTTTCAAAAGGAGCTGAACCGCTAGACGAGAAGTCTTTGGATTTCGAAAAAGTTAAGCATGATAGCGCTACGGTGTAAGTATATTTTGAATAAATAAAACAGGAAGAACTATGGGTTTAAATGATCCTCAGTGGGGAAAAAACAAAGGCGACTCCGGGCCGCCCGATCTGGACGAAGTACTGCGTAATGTCAACAAGAAAATCAACACTATTTTTGGTGCAAAGGAAGGTAAAGGCGGTAAAGATGGTGGTGGTTCCCGTAATAAGGAGCCTAGACAATACAGCAGCGGTAGTATTATCGTCATATTGGTTTTGTTGCTGGTTGTATGGGTCGGCAGTGGTTTCTACATCGTTAACGAAGGTCACCGCGGTGTGGTGTTAAGGTTCGGTGCTTATGTCGATACGACACCGGCTGGTTTACGTTGGCACCTGCCCTATCCGATCGAGCAGGTGGAGCTTGTGAACGTCAGTCAGGTTCGTACGGTGGAAATCGGCTACCGGAATAACGTGCGTAGTAAAGTATTACGAGAAGCACTCATGCTGACGGATGACGAAAATATTATTGATATTCAGTTTGCCGTGCAATATATCCTGAATAATCCGGAGAGTTTCCTGTTCAATAACAGAGATCCTGATGATGCCGTACTACAGGCTGCGGAAACAGCGATCAGGCAGATTATTGGCAAAAGTAAAATGGACTACGTTCTCTATGAAGGGCGGGAACAGGTTGCATCTGCTGCAACGGTTCTGATGCAGGATATTCTGGATCGTTACAAGATTGGTATAGCGATCAGCAGGGTGACAATGCAGAATGCGCAACCGCCCGAGCAAGTTCAAGCTGCATTTGATGATGCGGTCAAGGCAGGACAGGACAGGGAGCGTCAAAAAAATGAAGGCCAGGCTTATGCAAATGACGTGATTCCAAGAGCAAGAGGTAATGCCGCTCGCTTGATTGAAGAGTCGCAAGGTTATAAAGAACGTGTCATTGCAAGCGCGGAAGGTGATGCAAGCCGTTTCAGCCAGATTCTTGAAGAATATAGCAAAGCACCGGGTGTCATGCGTGAACGTTTGTATCTGGATATGATGCAACAGGTACTGTCCAATACGACAAAAATCATGGTGGACCAGCAAAGTGGAAACAATTTGCTCTACCTGCCTCTGGATAAGTTAATTGGTAGCGGATCGAGTAGCATGCCGCCCGCAATGCAGATGCAGTCACCAGTCGCTCAGGAAGCAATGCCTGATACCAGTAATATGCGTGCACGGGAAACATTTCGTGGACGTGAAAGGGAGGTGAGATAAATGAAAAGTTTTTCATCCATTTTAATGGGGATTCTCGTTGCCGGTTTTTTTCTGGCGACATCAGCAATTTATATTGTAGATGAAAGACAGCAGGCGATTTTGTTTCAACTGGGGGAAGTTATTGATGTAAAAGAAAAACCCGGTTTGTATTTCAAAATTCCTATTGCACAGAATGTACGCTATTTTGAGAAGCGAATTCTGACGATGGACACTGAAGAGCCAGAACGCTTCATTACATCCGAGAAAAAGAATGTACTTGTGGATTTGTTTGTGAAATGGCGTATTATCGACGTTAAACAATACTTTATCAGTGTGCGAGGCGATGAGAGCCTGGCGCGGATACGGTTGGCACAAACCATTAACGCCAGTTTGCGTGACGAATTTGGTAACCGTACAGTGCACGATGTTGTATCCGGTGAACGGGATGTCATTATGGAAATCATGCGACAAAAAGCAGATGCGGATGCGCGCACTATTGGTGTGGAAGTTATCGATGTACGTCTGAAACGTGTTGATTTACCGCAGGAAGTCAGTGAATCAGTTTATCGCAGAATGGAAGCTGAACGTAAACGTGTGGCGAATGAACTGCGTTCGACCGGTGCTGCAGAATCCGAGAAGATACGTGCGGATGCGGATCGTCAGCGTGAAGTGATTTTAGCTGAAGCGTATCGTGAAGCACAAAAGACAATGGGTGAGGGCGATAAAGAAGCTGCTGCGACTTATGCGGAAGCTTTCAAAGAAGACCCTGAATTTTATTCGTTCTGGCGCAGTATGGATGCCTATAAAAACTCATTCAGACACAAAAATGATATGCTGGTGCTTGAGCCCAAGTCGGATTTCTTTAAGTATCTGAAAAACCCGGCAGCCAATTAGGAAATTAGTTTTGGTGCGTCTGACAATATTTGTTATGGATGCACCAAAATTGACATCAATTTCTACCATAATATTTCACAGTCTGGTTCGAAGATTTATAGAGTATTCATTTAAAAGTGTATCTGCGGCTTATGTTTTGTCAGGCATGCTGAGGAGTTCTGCGGCAAGATATCCGAGGCTAATGTATACAGGAGAAAAAGCGAGATGCTGGATACTTTTCTAATGGCATTCGCGTTAATGTTGATCATTGAAGGCGCTCTTCCTTTTTTGTCTCCCCAGGTCTGGCGTGAAGCTTTTAAAAAACTGACAGAACTTCACGATGGTCAGGTACGCTTTATTGGTTTGACATCCATGCTGATTGGATTGGCATTATTTCTCATGCTCAGTTGATTTTCCGATTAATTTCTCCCTAAAACCCCGCCCGATTTCATTAATTAACTGCCATGCGTAACTGGTTGCTGCCCGAATATATTGAGGATATTCTTCCTGCCGAGGCTTACCATATCGAAATGTTGCGGCGCAGTATGATTGATCTGCTCACGGTGCATGGTTACCGTCTGGTTTCTCCGCCATTGCTTGAATTTGTCGAGTCGTTGCTATCCGGTAGCGGCAGCGATATGGACTTGCAAATGTTTAAAGTGATTGATCAGCTGAGTGGACGCATGATGGGACTACGCGCCGATATGACGCCTCAAGTCGCGCGTATTGATGCGCATTTGTTGAATTGTGAAGGCATAACAAGGCTTTGCTATGCGAATAGTGTATTGCATACCGTGCCAACCAGTCTGACCCAGACGCGCGAGCCTTTGCAGATTGGCGCTGAACTGTACGGTCATGAAGGGCTGGAAAGCGATCTTGAAATCCAGCAACTGATGATCAAGTGTCTGGCGAAATCCGGTTTGAATAAACTTCATATTGATCTGGGGCATGTTGCGGTTTTTAGAGGAATTATAAAAAATGCGCATATCTTTCAGGATATGGAAACTGAGCTGTATGCTGTTTTACAGAAAAAAGATATGGCATCCTTAAGAGCGCTGTGTAGGGGACTCAAGAAAAGTACGCGCGAAGCATTGCTGCTATTGCCAGAGCTTTACGGTGACAAAACTGTTTTGCAAATTGCAAGAGAGAGATTGCCGCCACATCAAGAAATCACTCTGGCTTTGGATCAGCTGGAGAAAGTGGGCGATGCCTTAAGCCCGCTGGTTGATACACTGGCATTTGACTTGTCGGATCTGCGCGGTTATCACTATCATACCGGCATGGTTTTTGCTGCCTATTCAGATGGTTGCTCTAACGCAATCGCGCTCGGCGGGCGCTACGATGAAATTGGAAAGGCATTTGGAAGGGCCAGACCGGCAACAGGATTTAGTCTGGATCTGCGTGAATTATCCAGAATGGCTGAAGGAAAGCCTTATCCAGCGGGGATTTGCGCACCGTATCAGAAAGAAAACAAAGCGCTGCACAAGGCGATAGAACAGTTACGTAATGCCGGACATATTGTCATCGTAGAACTGCCTGAACAGACACAAAGTGCTTTGAATTGTGATAGACAATTGGTGCAGTGCAACGGTGAATGGGTTGTTGAGAAAATTTAGCTGTAGAACCTGTTCAAGATCTCGATCAAGGGGTACAGTGCAAGGCAAAATTGGATGACGCAAGCAAAGCGCAGGCGCCTCGCCCTACGGGCCAGCCTTACGGCTGTTCGCTGCGC
>CAZTCY010000004.1:0-67825 GCA_964612715.1 uncultured Nitrosomonas sp.
ACACCCAGAATCCTGTGATCAGTTTTGCTTCACCCACAGGCGGTACGGTATCCGGTGTCATTCGTGTCGCTGTTAATTATTCCGACAATGTAACGAAAGTTGATTTTTACATCAATGGCCAATTATTCGTTAAAAGTACACAGAAACCTTTTGGTTTTGCGGTCGACACCGCAGCAGTAGCTGATGGCAAATATGTACTGACCGCCTATGCCTTTGATGCCTCAGGTAACAAAAGCATTTCCAATGATGTATCAATAACAGTCAATAATACCTCGGCGGCGGACACGGCAGCGCCGGTTATCGGCATCGCTTCACCTGTTGCAGGCAGCACGGTATCCGGCAATATTCCGGTAAGCTTCAGCTACTCTGACAATGTCGCTGTAACGGCAGTGGATCTCTACGTCAATGGTCAGTTGCACGGTAAAACCACGCAGGCGCCATTTGTGTTTACGCTGGATACGACAGAACTGAATAATGGCAGTCATTCGCTGACCGCCCGTGCATTCGATGCCGCAGGCAACACAGGCTCTTCCAGCACGGTATCCATTTCAATCAATAACCCTCTGCCTGATATTCAAGCGCCTGTCATCAGTATTGCTTCTCCCGCCGCGGGCAGCGCCGTATCCGGCAATATTCCGGTAAGCTTTAACTACTCAGACAATGTCGCCGTAACGGCAGTGGATCTCTACGTCGATGGTCAGTTGTATGGCAGAAACACGCAGGCGCCATTTGATTTCGCACTGAATATGGCGCAACTGAACAATGGCACACACTCGCTGACCGCCCATGCGTTCGATGCTGCAGGCAATACCGGCTCTTCCAGTGCGGTATCCATTTCAGTCAATAATCAGACTTCTGCCATCAGTTTTGCTTCACCCACAAGCGGTACTGTATCCGGTGTCATTCGTGTCGCTGTTAATTATTCCGATAATGTAACGAAAGTTGATTTTTACATTAATGGCCAGCTATTCGTTAAGAGTGCACAGAAACCGTTCGGTTTTGCAGTCGACACCGCAGCAGTAGCCAATGGCAAATATGTACTGACCGCCCATGCCTTTGATGCCTCAGGTAACAAAAGCATTTCCGATAATGTATCGATAACGGTCAATAACGCTTCAGTGAAGTGACAGATGACACAACAGCACCGGTTACCGGCATTGCCTCACCTGTTGTTGCAGGCAGCACGGTAGCCGGCAATATTCCGGCAAGCTTCAGCGACACTGGCAATGTCGCTGTAACGGCAGTGGATTTATGTTAATGGTCAGTGATATAACTAAAATACGATAGCGCACTGAATGAGTGAAATTTTACTAAAAGCAGTGCGCTATTGTTTAGCCTAAAAAACCATACGTTGTAATTCTGATCGCTGAAACCCGGCACACAAACAGCGACAGAATTTAAGCAGTGGCACCAGCGAATTGTTGGACACCAAACCTGTGAACCTGTCCAAGATCTCATTGAAGGTCGCATTGCGGCGTTAAAATCGAACTCAAGCCCCCCCAATTCCACCTGATGAATAATAATCAGCCCAGACGCGATTCAATCCATGTCTTCAGGGTGACATAGTCGACTTTTCCGGTACCCAGCAGCGGTATTTCATCAATCTGCAGCAGCGTTCTGGGGATGCTCAGCTCGCTGATTCCGTTTTGTTTCGCATAGTTCACCAGTGCTTCGCGTTGTGCGTGCGGATGTGTTGTCACCAGAATAATCTGCTCGCCTTTTTTGGGATCGGGCAGATGCGTTACCGCATGACTGTATTCCGGCCAGAGTTGACCGATATAGCCTTCCACTGCTGTCAACGAAACCATTTCACCGCCAATTTTCGCAAACCGCTTCACACGGCCCTGGATCGTCAGAAAACCCATTGCGTCGATTGAAACAATGTCGCCCGTATCGTACCAATATCCCTCCGGGGGATGCAGTATGGCCGGCTGATCCGCAAGATAGTAGCCTTGCATCACATTCGGACCGGAAACCAGCAGTTTTCCTGCACCGTGAATACCCGGGACGACTTCCAGACGATAATTAATGCCCGGCAGCAGGCGGCCGACCGTGCCGGGTCTGTTATGCATCGGCGTATTGAGACTCAGTATGGGCGAAGTTTCCGTTGAACCGTAACCTTCAAAAATACGTATGCCGAATCTTTCCGCCCACTGCTGGCGCGTTTCATCCTTCAGTTTCTCCGCGCCGGCGAAAACATACCGTATGCTCTGGAAATCATAGGCATGCGCGAAGCGCGCATAACCAGCAAGAAAAGTATCGGTTCCGAACATCAATGTCGCGTTGGTATCATAAACCAGTTCCGGAATGATGCGGTAATGCAGCGGTGACGGATAGAAAAAAGTCCGGATACCCGACAGAACAGGCAAAAGTGTTCCTCCTGTGAGGCCGAATGAATGGAAAACAGGAAGTACATTAAAAACGATATCCGTCGGCCCAAAATCAATGCGCGATGATACCTGATAGCGATTGGCCTGAATGTTTTTATGACTCAGTGAAACACCTTTAGGGACATCCTCCGATCCGGATGTAAACAAAATCACTGCCGCGGCATCCGCATCGGCTGTCTTATTGACGAATCGATAATAGAATTGTGGAATCAGACTGAACAACGCGCCTTTAATTTTGGCCGGAACAGCAATCCGCGAAACCAGATCTTCCAGATAAACTATCCTGACCCCTTGAGATTCAAGTCCTTCAATCAGATGTGTCAGCTTGCCTGCCTGAATAAAACGCCGGGATGTAATGACGGTCTCAATGGTGGCGGCCTTGCAAGCGGCAATCAAGTTTTTTGTGCTGCCGGAATAATTCAGCATCGCGGGAATACGCCCGTAAGCCTGCAGCGCAAAAAAGCAAATCAATGTACTGACCATATTCGGCAGCAGCACCCCTGCAGCCGTGTTATTGTTCGCATACTGCTTTAATGCTGTACCCAATATGAAACAGCGCATAATCAACTGCCGGTAATTGACCGGTTTGCGTTCCACGTCTTCGGCGATGATATGCCGGCTGCCATGTATTGAGCGGGCATCCAGTAACGACTGGAACAACGTCTGATTCAGATTGTTACTCTGAAACATCATATAAGACATCACGTCGTAGAGCCTGATTCCGGCAGCCTGGCGCCGTTTTCTGCCGCGGATGTCCGGTGGTAAATCAAACTTCAGCGGTGGCATGACGGTCATAGTGATTTTGGGGAACCAGCGGATACGTACTTTACCGCGCAACCGGGAAAAAGGCGTGTACTGCGCGCCGGAAATGATAATCGGCAAAACTTGCGCTGCCGCCTTATCAGCTATCAGCGCCGGCCCTTCATAGATTTTCATCAGCGCACCCGTAACGGTTAACCGCCCTTCCGGAAAAATAACGATTCTGCGCCCTTTTTTTACCCGGTCGATCAACATTCGCGTCGACAATGGGTTTGCCGGATCGAGTGCAATCGTGTCAGCCAGAAACAAGAAAGGCCTCAACCACCAGCGCCGGGCGATATGAGTGTTGATTGCAAAGCTGACATGGTATGGCATATAGGCGCCGATCAGGACCGCATCCAGAAACGACAGATGATTGGCGACAATAATGGTTCTGCCGTCCAATTTATGTAAATGTTCAATCCCCTTAACATCCAGCCGGTAACATACCTGAAACATCCAGCGCAGTATGGATTTGACCAGCGCCTGTGGCAACAGACTGGCGATGTAAATCGCCATAAAACCATTAATGACCGCAATAGCGAGAAATACATCGACAACGGAAAATTCATAAGTCAGCATAATGCTGATCGCGACCGCCGAAATCACCATGAATAAAGCATTCAGAATGTTATTCGCGGCAAATGTGCGTGACATATGCGACATTTCGGCACGATCCTGAATAATCGCATACAACGGGACGATATAGATACCACCACAGATCGAAATCCCCAGCAGGTCAATCAGAATGCGCCAGTGCGTCAGCGATTCCAGAAACGCACCTGCGCCGATCAGTATGCCGGTATTGCCATGCGCCAGATTACTGCTGGCCAGATACATATCCACGGTAAATAGCGTCATTCCGATAATACCCAGCGGCACATAGGTGGTCGCAATTTCGCCTTTAAGCAGCCGGTTGCACAGTAGTGCGCCAATAGCGATGCCGATCGTGAATGTCGCCAGAAAAAGCGTGACAACCTGTTCATTGCCGCCAATCACTTCTTTAGCGAATGTCGGAAACTGGGACAAAAAGCTGGCGCCAAACAGCCAGAACCAGGAAATGCCCAGAATGGAGCGGTAAATGACCGGATACCGGCGTACCTGTCGAATGATGGCATGTGTTTCGGTGAGAAAATTATAATTAATCTTCAGACCGGCATCCGCAGGCCGGGTAGCAGGTATCGAAAAACTGCTGAACAAGCCGAGCACAGCAACAGCGATAACGATCACTGAAATAATCAGCACACCGTTCTCAGCCATGATCAACAGTCCTCCGCAAATCGTGCCCAGCAGAATGGACATAAATGTGCTGCTGTCGATCAATGCATTTCCGCCAATCAATTCATTTTCCCCGAGCTGATCGGGCAGAATACCGTACTTGAGCGGCCCGAAAAAAGCCGATTGCGCCCCCATCAGAAACAAAATCAGCATCAATACTCCGGTCTGCTGCCAGAAAAACCCCAGTGCGGCGCCGAGCATCAGCACGATCTCAACCGCCTTAGTGATACGAATCACCCGTGCCTTATCGTACTTGTCAGCGATCTGCCCCGCTATCGCCGAGAACAGAAAAAAAGGCAGGATAAAAATACCCGCAGCAACAGTGATCATCACCTGCGGACTCAGTGCGGACTGTTCAATCGCAGTATAGGTAATCAGGATAATCAGCGCATTCTTGAATACATTGTCGTTAAACGCGCCGAGGAATTGGGTTATAAAAAGCGGCAGGAAACGTTTGGTTTTCAGTAAATGCCATTGATCGGAATGCATTGATTTCCCCTATAACAAAATTGTTCGCCATCAATACGGACAGAACGCCAGATACATTGAGCAGCACGGCATAAAACAAACGCATATTAGCATGGCGCAAAATGCTTAACCGTGCATTTATGTTCGATTCATATCGATACCGGTTTTTGCATTTTTTATATAACTGCCGGATCAACTGTTTAACTTGCATGTCACTCAACCGCATTAAGAGAATTTCCATAAAATTACAAAACAATTTTTATTTGTGTTTACAAATCGAATTCGTATTGTATATACTACCAGTCATGTATTCGTGTCATAAGGATACAACATATAGTGGTTAAAAGTGTTATACCAGTTATCCAATTTATTCAGATTCAACCGGATAATTATCCGGTTAACGCTTTGGAATCACATTGGTTTATTTCATACCAATGAATCAAAGGGAGTCAAAAACGATGCAGCTGGTCACTGAAACTTCAAGCGCAACCCCCAAATCCGATATCAATGCTTTCGTGGATATTCATACCGACACCAGGCAATTCTCTCAATATAAAATCATTCGCCGCAATGGCGCTGTCGTCGCGTTTGAACCCATCAAGATTTCAGTCGCCATGACCAAAGCGTTCATCGCTGTGGATGGCGGCCAGGGTGCCGCATCGGTTCGTGTACGCGAACTGGTTAACCGTCTGACGCTGGATGTCGTCAATGCCCTGATACGCCGCAAACCCGACAGCGGCACGTTTCACATCGAAGATATCCAGGATCAGGTTGAACTCGCGCTGATGCGCTCCGGCGCACATGACGTGGCACGCGCTTATGTGCTGTATCGTGAGGAACGTGCACGCGAACGCGCGCGCCTGAAGGAGCAGAATGCGGCACAATCCCAGGAAGATATACGCTATGTCACCGACAAAGGGCATCGTATCCCGCTGGATTTATCCCGATTGACTGCACTGATCGAATCATCCTGTGCAGGCCTTGGCGATATCGTCAATCCCGCGCTGATTTTGAAAGCGACTTTACGCGAGCTGTATGATGGCGTCACGCTGGAAGAAGTCAGGAAATCCGCCATTATGTCAGCACGCGCGCTGATTGAAAAAGAACCGGCCTACGGTTATGTCACCGCGCGCCTGTTGCTGAACAATATCCGCGCCGAAGTACTGGAAGAGGAAGTGCTGCAACAGGATATGCAGACACATTATGCTGAATATTTCCCGGTCTTTATCAGAAAAGGCATTGAAGCCGGCCTGCTTGACGAGCGCCTTGCACAATTTGATCTTGCCAGATTATCCGAAGCGCTTCAGGCCGACCGTGACCTGCAATTTGATTATCTCGGCCTGCAAACATTGTATGACCGCTATTTTCTGCATATCAGGGAAAAACGCATTGAACTGCCACAGGCATTTTTCATGCGCGTTGCAATGGGACTCGCACTCCATGAAATCGACCGTGAAGCGCGTGCCGTCGAATTTTACAACGTTTTATCCAGCTTCGATTTCATGAGTTCGACACCAACGCTGTTCAATTCCGGCACCTGCCGTTCGCAGTTGTCCTCATGCTATCTGACCACCGTATCCGATGATCTTGACGGTATCTATGAAGCCATCAAGGAAAACGCATTACTCTCCAAATATGCGGGCGGCCTCGGTAATGACTGGACGGCTGTACGCGCCATGGGTTCGCGCATCAAGGGCACTAACGGTAAATCGCAAGGTGTTGTGCCTTTCCTCAAAGTGGTATCCGATACCGCTGTCGCAGTCAATCAGGGCGGCAAGCGCAAAGGTGCGGTATGTGCCTACCTGGAGTGCTGGCATCTCGATATCGAGGAATTTCTCGAATTGCGCAAAAACACCGGCGATGACCGCCGCCGCACGCATGATATGAATACTGCGACATGGATTCCCGATCTGTTCATGAAACGCGTCATGGAAGGCGATGAATGGACTCTGTTCTCTCCAGCGGATGTTCCGGATCTGCACGACAAATTCGGCCGCGTGTTCGAACAGGCTTATCTTGCTTATGAGGCAAAAGTCGAACGCGGCGAATTTGATTTGTATAAAAAAGTTCCTGCCGTGCAGCTCTGGCGCAAAATGCTCAGCATGCTGTTTGAGACCGGCCACCCCTGGATTACTTTCAAAGACCCGTGCAACGTACGTTCGCCGCAAAATCATGTTGGCGTAGTACACAGCTCGAATCTGTGCACGGAAATCACGCTCAATACCAGCGAAAAGGAAATCGCGGTCTGCAACCTGGGTTCCGTCAATCTGGTCGCGCACCTGAATAATGGCGCACTCGATGCGGAAAAACTGAAACGCACCATCCGTACAGCCATGCGCATGCTCGATAACGTCGTAGACATCAATTTCTACGCGGTGTCCAAGGCAAGAAACGCCAATCTCCGCCATCGCCCTGTGGGTCTGGGTATCATGGGTTTCCAGGATTGTCTGCACCACCTCGGCATTCCTTACGCTTCTGCAGAAGCCGTCGAATTTGCTGACCGTTCCATGGAACAGGTCGCTTACGAAGCCTATTGGGCTTCCAGCGAACTCGCCAAAGAGCGCGGCTGCTACAGCACCTTCAGGGGCAGCCTGTGGGATCGCGGCATACTCCCGCATGAATCGCTCCAGTTGTTACTGGAAGAACGCGGCGGCTATGTCGAGGCCGATATGTCCGCCACGCTCGATTGGGAAGCGTTACGCAAACAGATCAAAAAACATGGCATGCGCAATTCCAACTGCCTGGCGATTGCGCCAACGGCGACGATTTCCAATATCGTCGGCGTATCGGCAAGCATCGAGCCGACCTACCAGAATCTATACGTCAAATCCAATCTGTCCGGTGAATTTACCATTACCAACAAATCCCTGGTGCGTGATCTGAAAGAACGCCATTTATGGGACGAAGTCATGATCGCCGACCTGAAATACTTCGATGGCGCGATCAGCAAAATCGACCGCATTCCCGAAGATATCCGCACACTTTACGCCACGGCTTTTGAAATGGACCCGCGCTGGCTCATTGAAGCGGCGGCGCGCCGGCAGAAATGGATTGATCAAGCGCAATCGCTCAATATCTACATGGCAGGCGTTTCCGGCAAAAAACTCGATGACACGTACAAGCTGGCATGGCTGCGCGGTTTGAAAACGACCTATTATCTGCGTTCTCTGGGTGCGACCACAGCGGAAAAATCCACTGTCCAGGCCGGCGCACTTAACGCCGTGCCTGCGCATGGCGGCATTCAGGGGATCAGCAGTATGGAAACCACAACGGTTGAAATTAAATACTGTGCCATTGACGATGAAAGCTGCGAATCCTGCCAGTAAAACTGGTGGATTTTAGCCAACAGAAAAACACATTACGTACCATTATGTACGATGAGGAGCTTAAACATGCTGACATTTGAAGACGAACCCAAACAGCCGCAGAAACCTGCAAGCCCGATGCTTTCCAGCAGTCACCGCCATACTGAATTGCTCAACACGCGCCACGACAGCACCGAAAACACATCCGACGAACTGCCCGCGGCGGGCAATCCGCTCCGCCGCGTCGCCGTGGAAGACAAGAAAATCATCAATTGTAGCGCGGATGTAAATCAGCTGGTGCCTTTCAAGTACAAATGGGCCTGGGACAAATATCTCGCTGCCTGCGCCAACCACTGGATGCCACAGGAAATCAGCATGAGCCGTGACATTGCGCTATGGAAAGATCCCAATGGCCTGACCGAGGATGAGCGCCGCGTCGTCAAACGCAATCTGGGGTTCTTTGTCACTGCAGACTCGCTGGCGGCGAACAATATTGTGCTCGGCACCTACCGGCATATCACCAATCCCGAATGCCGCCAATATCTGTTGCGCCAGGCATTTGAAGAGGCCATTCATACCCATGCGTACCAATACATCGTCGAATCGCTCGGCCTCAACGAAGGTGAAATTTTCAACGCCTACCATGAAATCGAATCTATCCGCGACAAAGATGAATTCCTGATTCCATTCATTGACACGCTGACCGACCCGAACTTCAAAACCGGCACCACGGAAACCGATCAGCAACTGCTCAAAAGCCTGATCGTGTTTGCATGCATCATGGAAGGTTTGTTTTTTTACGTCGGATTCGTCCAGATTCTGGCGCTCGGCCGGCAAAACAAAATGACCGGTGCGGCAGAACAGTATCAATACATTCTGCGCGATGAATCAATGCATTGCAATTTCGGCATCGATGTCATCAACCAGATCAAAATGGAAAACCCGCATCTGTGGACCAAAGCATTCCGCGAAGAAATCGCCGCACTGATGCGCAAGGCGGTGGCACTGGAATACCGCTATGCGGAAGACACCATGCCACGCGGCGTACTGGGCTTGAATGCGCCGATGTTCAAGGAATATCTGCGCTATATCACCAACCGCCGCTGCCAGCAGATCGGGCTGGATCCGCTCTACCCGGATGCGAACAACCCATTCCCATGGATGTCGGAAATGATCGACCTGAAGAAAGAGAAGAATTTCTTCGAAACTCGGGTCATCGAGTATCAAACCGGTGGAGCACTTTCCTGGGATTGAAGAATTCAATTACGTTCATGACACATCCGATACCCAGTAAGAACCTGAAATTTATAACCGTTGAGGAGATACAGGATGGGTTACCGCGAAGAACGTGATGCAATGGGCAATATACAGGTGCCCGAAACAGCGCTGTGGGGCGCGCAGACCCAACGCTCCCTGGAAAATTTCAGGATCTCCGGCGAGCTCATGCCAGCGGCGCTGATCCATGCGCTGGCGCAGGTAAAACGCTGTGCCGCCACCGTTAACCACGATCTTGGACTGCTGAACGCGGCAGCGACCGCAGCGATTATTCAGGCGGCGGACGAAGTCATCAACGGCCAGCATGACGATGAATTTCCACTGGTTGTCTGGCAGACCGGATCAGGCACGCAGACCAACATGAACATGAACGAGGTACTGGCCAACCGTGCTTCGGAGCTGCTCGGCGGCGGGCGCGGCGCGGCGCGCAAAATTCACCCCAACGATGACGTCAACAAGGGCCAATCTTCCAACGATGTATTTCCCACCGCAATGCATGTCGCAGCCGCGCAAAGCATCCAGCATCGACTGATACCGGCGATACGCCGGCTGCACGGCACGCTGGCGCAAAAAGCCGAGGCATTTTCAGATATTGTCAAAATCGGCCGCACGCATTTACAGGACGCCACACCGCTCACCCTCGGGCAGGAATTTTCCGGCTATGTCGCGCAGCTTGACCACGGACTGAAGCATATCGAAGCCGCCCTGCCCCATTTATACGAACTCGCACTTGGCGGCACTGCGGTTGGCACCGGCCTGAATGCGCACCCGGAATTCGCGCCGCGCGTTGCGGGCGAGATCGCCTATCTCACCCAGCTGCCGTTCGTCACCGCGCCGAACAAATTTGAAGCGCTGGCCAGCAACGATGCGCTTGTTCACGCGCATGGCGCGTTGAAAACACTGGCCGCATCGATGATAAAAATCGCCAACGATATCCGCTGGCTCGCATCCGGCCCGCGCTGCGGCATCGGCGAACTCAAAATCCCGGAAAACGAACCCGGCAGTTCGATCATGCCCGGCAAAGTCAACCCGACGCAATCGGAAGCCATAGCCATGCTGTGCTGTCAGGTAATGGGCAACGACGTCGCCATCAACATAGGCGGCGCGATGGGTAACTTCGAACTGAACGTGATGAAACCGCTGATCATCCATAATTTCCTGCACAGCGTACGCCTGCTCGCCGACGGCATCACCAGCTTCAACGACCACTGCGCCACCGGCATCGAAGCCAACCTGGAACGCATCGACACACTGATGCATCACTCGCTGATGCTCGTCACCGCGCTTAATCCGCATATCGGCTATGACAAAGCCGCGGAAATCGCCAAAAAGGCGCACCGTGAAGGCACGACACTCAAAGTTGCCGCAATCGCCACCGGTTATGTCACCGCTGCACAGTTTGACGCCTGGGTCGACCCGCGGAAAATGGTCAACCCGGATAATGGAAGCATCTGATTATAATAAGCAATACATTGATCCAGCACACAAAACAAAGACTGTAATAAAACCTTAATAATTGAAATATATACTTGCACGGTATTGATAAACATCCTATTAAGGCGTTTTTATGTTTTGTTACATCAAGGAATGGCCGAACAAAATGGCCACGCTCATGACCGTCGACGGCATCGTACTGTGCACCTGCAAAAACACTGACGAAGCACGGAAAATCTGGCATGACTGGAAACGGCAGCAGTTAAACCCGCAAGTGCTGGATCCATCCGATACCATCCCCGACCTCAAAATCCTGCCCTACTCCCCAACCGTCGTAGACCGGTTAAAAACAGTTGTGACGGGTTATTATGCACGCATGGAAAAGAAAGTGGTGAATGCGTGATTTTATGGGCTCATCTCCAGATATTGCAGAAATTACTTTGCCTGCGGCTACAATTGAATACTATTTCAATGCACACAAATTGAACGCACTTCTCCGGTTATCCCACCCTATACGTACTTGCAACGTTATCCAGATTCAGTTCCGAACCATAATCGGAAATACCAATACTCTTTGCGGCCGCATCACTGACCACTCTTCCGGCAGCCAGTCTAATTACCCGATCGGCGCTTGCAATCGTTTCAGGGCGATGCGCCACGATAATCCGTGTCAGTTTAAGTAAGCGTATCGCATGATTGACGTTTTGCTCACAATGGATGTCCAGGTGACTTGTCGCTTCATCCAGAAAAAGAATAGCCGGTTGCCGGTATAAGGCGCGGGCCAGCAATAACCGCTGTTTCTGGCCACCCGACAACACTGCGCCCATATCCCCTACTAATGTGTTGAATTGCATGGGCATCGCAATAATATCCTGATGAATTGCAGCAAGGCACGCACTTGCTTCAATGCGTTCAAAATCAGGCCGCGGGTCAAAAAAGCAAATGTTCTCGGCAATCGAACCGGCAAAGAGCTGATCATCCTGCATCACACTCGCAACCGCCTGGCGGTATCGTGTAATCCCCATGCGATTCAAAGGCAACCCGTCAACCTCAATATCCCCCTGTGTAGGCTGTAGCAAACCGAGCATAAGTTTTACCAATGTTGTTTTGCCACAACCCGAAGGCCCCACGATCGCTACTGATTCTCCTGCCTGAATACTAAAATTCATATCCTGCAACACCAGTGGATCGTTTTCTGTGTAACGGAAAGCGAGATTCTTAACCTCAATGCGACCGGCAGGCGGCATAAAAGAAACATTCTGAAGTTCATCCACCGGTTCAACCGGTGTAAGCGCCACGTCACCGACCCGTTCAGTATGAAGCTCCAGCATGCGCAACTCCAGTCCTTTCTCGATCAGGGCGGAAATCCGCTGCACAAACTGGGTTTTATAAGCTATAAATGCAAACAACATACCAATGGAAAAACCGCTGCCATTGGCCGTATCCAGTATCAGCATGGCACCCAGCCCAACGGTAATAATATTTTCGATCCCGAACAAAAGGCCATTCAGTCCCTGATATAAAATATTCAAACGTTGTGTCCGGATATCTGCATTGAACTGATCGGTGAGCAGATTCTGCCAACTGGCAGCGCGGGATGCTTCATAAGCGAACAGTTTAATGCTTTGCATCCCCCTCACGGTTTCCAGGAAATGGCTGTGCTGTTTCGCGCCGCGTACGATATGATCTTCAGTCGCCAGTCGCAGCGGGCGGTACAGCGCAACGCGCAACAACCCATACAACATCGCCGCGGTAAGCGCGACCAAAGCCAATTTGATACTGTAAAAAAGCATCATCGCGAATGTGATGATCACCATCACACCGTCGATCAAAGCTTCCAGAAAACCGGTTGTCAATGTACGCTGGATAGCATTCAATGAATCGAAACGCGACACGATATCCCCAATATGGCGCTTATTGAACCACTGCATGGGCAAGCGGATCAGGTGACGAAACAGATTCGTCATCATCTGTAAATTCAATGTCGTGCTTAACACCATCAATACCCAGGCTCTTAACGCTGTAACACTGACCTGTACTATGGCCAGCAAAAAAAAGCCCGTACCTAAAATCGTCACCAGATCATGATCATGCGCAACCAGGGCATGATCAACTACCCACTGCATATAGAAAGGCGCCAGAATAGCAAAAATCTGCAATATCATCGCAAGCACCAGAATTTGGGTGATGGCCCCTCCCAAACCCTGCAGACGACCGATCAACGAACGTAGTTTTATCTTGCGAATGTCGTTACGCGCAGCAAACGTATTCGTTGGAGTCAGTTCAAGTGCAATACCTGTAAAATGTTTCGAAAATTCAGCCAAAACGATATCACGTTCCCCCATTGCGGGATCATGCACTGTCACGCGATCACGCTGTACCTTTGTCAAAACCACGAAATGATTAAAATCCCAATGCAGCAGGCAAGGTAATGTCAATTCAGGTAAATGTTCGAGATCAAGGCGCAAAGGGCGTGAAGCCAGCTTTAACTGATCAGCGATCAGAATTAAATCAGCCAATGTCGAACCCCGTAGTGAAACGCTATGCTGCGCCCGTAACGTGGTCAGATTAATCCGATGGCCATGAAAGCTGGCAATCATCGCTAAGCAGGCCAGACCACATTCAGCCGCTTCGGTTTGCAGGATAACCGGGGTTCGATTCCGTAGTGAAAAATCAAGCATGATCAGATACGGCCGGTGATCGACAATACAGGATCAAAAACCCATTCGATCAGACGCCGCCGGTCAATATGAATATCCGCGTCCAGCACCATTTCCGCCTGTAACGGTATAGCCTGCCCATAAGCCTGAACCTGTTGTTGAGGCAGGCGAACTGTAGCGCGATAAACCGGTTCTTGAATTGCTACCGGCAAATTAGACGCATCCGGTTGAATCACTGCACGGCTGATTTCAATCACTTCACCCAAATGATGCCCAAAACGCTGATAAGGAAAAGCCTGGTAGCGCAGAGAAACCGGCTGTGCAGGCTTAATGAATCCTGCGGAGCGCGTCGGTATTAACAGTTGCGCCTGTAATTCCGCACCCGCAGGTAAAATGGAAAGCAGAGGCAGATTGGCATGGGCGGTCTGCCCGACTTCTGCCAGAATGGTGGTCACTGTACCGTCGGCGGGCGCAGTCAAAACAATACTGCGCCGGATATCAGTTTCCGTGAGCTGTTGTTCCAATTCTGAAATTTGCCGCTCAATGGCTGCCTGGTTATTAACCTGCTTTAAACGCGATGCGGATAATTCAATACGCGCCGTGCTCAATTCACGATTCAGACTTGAAATGCTGCGCCGGATCTGCGCCAGTTGATTACGTTGATCGATTAATTCTTCATGCTTCTGCTGCACGGCAGCTTCGGACATAAACCGTTCCGCAACTAATTTCTGATACCGTGCGACCGTACGTTCAGCGCTGGCAACACGACTGGATTGCAGCACTAATTGTGCTTCTGTCTCACGGATTTCTGTTTCGAGCCCGCGAATACGCCCGGCAATACCGATTCCAGTCAGTGCATCAATCTCACTTTGCTGACTTTGTTCGAATCGCAAACTCGCTTGCCGTTGTTTGAGTTCGGCAAGCATAGTGGCTTGCGCTTCGCGTGCATTGGCTGTCGTGCGCTCACTGGAAATCGTCAGCAAGGGATCACCCTGTTTGACAGATTGCCCTTCACGCACATGCTTTTCCTGAACCGTGCCCATTTGGGGGGAATAAATCCGGATCATGCCTGTAGTCGGTGACAGATACCCCACGACATGCGCTTTACGTGTATATTCGCCCCAGAAGGCAAACCCTGTCAGAGCTGCCGTGAATATCACGGCTATCCAGATCAGCAGGTTGATCGCCGGTGATCGCGCAATCAGCACATCGCCCTTTAACGGATCATACTGGTAAGCTAGAGCTTCTGAGCGAAAAAGAGCGTGTGACATGGCGCAGCCCTTGGAAAATAAACTGTCGTTACATTCAATGATGACGTGTCAGAACTATGCTGAAAATCGCTATGCATAAACTCACATCGACATAAGATGCACGGCTTGATTTTGAGCAGTCCTGCTCGCTTCCTCAGCGCGTTTACCAATCAGGTTATACCAATCAAAGAAGAAAGGCGCAGGCGCACGCACGATTTCCGCATAAACGTCGCGACATAATGAATAAAATGCGGGTAAACCTTGTTTACGCCATTCTGAAACCAACACACCGAGTGGCGCATGTTTTAAATTACCCATCGTATAATCACGTGAGAAACCGTGTTGGATCGGACTGACCGTGCCGTCCGCTTCGATCACCAGTGGCGCTATGAGCTCGCCAAACCGTTTTCTTTCTGCGCCGGATACATCGCCGGCAAACACCAGTTCCGGTTGTTGTTTGATCATTTCACTAAACACAAGATCAATTTGTATCCGGATATCGCTATTGATTTTCTGCTGGGCCAGCATCCAGGCATAGGCACTTTCAGTTGCATCCGGTGAATTGCCGCGCAGCAGCGTTGCCGCATTCCCCACCTCTTCCAGCGGATGTATCTGCAGCAGTTTTGCACCTTCACTTACCGCGAAATTGCGCACCCAGTCGAGCTCATCCAGGTTATATTGGGTTAAGGTAAAGATAAATCCAAAAGACATATCCGCTGCGCGCAATAGCGGCAAGCGTGATTTCATGGTATCGAACGCAAGCTGTGAGCCCCTGATCCGGTTATGCGATGCCGGAACACCATCGATACTGATAGCGAGCACATCCACCACATCACGTAGCCGTTCGATTTTCCGCTCGGTTAATAACATGCCATTGGTTGTAACCGCTGTTCTCATACCTAGACGGCGTGCGTGTTCCAGCAGTTCAATCAATGGTTTGTAAAGCACCGGCTCACCTCCCGAAAGGCTAACATAGTTGAAGCCTTCATGAGCGGCATCTGAAATCGCATCACATAATAGTTCCAATGTTAAATGTCCCTTTTCATTCGGGGATGAAGACGAGTAGCAATGGAGACAACTCAAATTACATTGCCGACTTGGGTGAATCTGTAAAGCACGTGATAATCCGGTTGGCCCCATCGCTAACTCCTTATTAGAATCGCTGTTAATTAATATTTATTCACCTGTGTCTGCAATAACTTAGATACAAACAGATCTGGAGGAGGCATACCATTAATAAAAATCCCAGGAAAAATATTTATATTTCCTGATACAGGGATACGAAAATCAGGATTTGGAATATGCCCCCCTGCTATTTGTGCAATTTCTTCCGACGTCAGGCTGGCCATAGTCCGGCACTTCGCTTTCAGTTTCTCTGAACCACGCATTTCTTGTGACATGATTGTTCTCCTTAAAAAAGTTGAATACATTTCAATGATTGATGATCATCTGGCGGAATCAATAACAAAAAATGAATTACTGTCCAGCACCTCACGCAATCAAGGTTCAAGATAGCTTTAATCGAAAAAATACGCAGTGGGAAAAACCACACCAGCAATAGCATTTCTGGGTCAAGAATCGGAACTTACGGGAAATTACATTAAAAATCAGTAGGTAATACGGAAGAGCAAATGTGTCAGGATTAATTGACGAAGAAAACGGATCAAGGTATTTTTCAGTTCCGCTGGAATCACTGATTCCTGTGAGACACTGTAACACAAACGGGAGAGCATTTTACCGGCAAGCGGCGATAATCCCGTTTCAGTACGGTTTTTTTCAATCGCCTGGAACACCCCAGCGCGCTTAACACAAATACCGCTTCCCAACGTCGTTCAGGTCGGTTATTTAAGAAGGCACTGCTACCGGAGATGCCGATCGATCTCCGTGTAACAGTATTTTTGGAAAAACTTCGTTCTAATACAAAGTGATCTACTGCAGGGATATGATTTTGATTTAAGAGATAAAGATCATGTATATTACATTGTCCAGAACGTGGAAAGCCGATCATCAGGCTTGCAACCGGTGCAGATCATTTGCTTCCGAACTCCCGCTCCAGCCAGCCATCGAGCAATGTTTTTTCGTGGCGCAGGGGATCATTATGGTACATGATCGTAGTCATCAGAAAGGCCATGTCGCGCAGCTCGCGCTTCCCGTCCTTTACGACGGCGCCATCGGCGTCAGTGAGCTGGAAGTACAGATCGATCCGGGGCGGATAGCTATCCCGCACGATCCGTACATCGTTCATGAGTGGCCGCCACGGTTCAAAGCTGCCGGCCATATCCACATCGATAATGGTGACGGTAAGATTCTGCCCATCGGCCAGGAGGTGGCTTGCGCGCCATTGGATATGCCTGCGCAGTTCCTCGAGGTAAGTGGCGCGAGCGGCCTTATTGCTGCCGGAATAACTGTCTCCAACATCGCTGAACTTCTCGGGGTCGGCATATTCAATGTGAATGGAAGGCGCAGGCGTTACGGCATCTCCCTGTGCCGTTGCAGAAACGGCCCACATGCTAAACAGCGTAAGAATCAGGACTGGGGCAAGCGCATTGTTCGAAGTCATGATGTTCTCCTGTTTTATTGTGTTCATTACGAAAAAAACCGAGGTGATGTATCTGGTTTTTGGCCTGTTTCTGACCCGGAAGGTTCCATCATTCATCTGTGGTACAGAGCCGATTACTGTGCAAAATCAGATGCAGGCCTATTATGATCTGTACCAAATCGCGTGATTTATATTACGGATCAGCGGCGCATTCTATAGAAACATTCAATGAGAATAATCCTCATTGAATGTTTCTACTTGTATCTAGAAAGTATATCGAATACCCCCCTGGAACAACCGTGGCATTCCCGGGATGATCCCGCGGGTTCTGTCTACAATATAAACGTCGTCCGTCAGGTTTTTGATCATGAAGAAGAACGTGGTTTTCAACGGCGCATGGTGATAATTGATGGCCAGATTGAAAATGGTATAAGGATCAATCAGACCGGCCTGGCCATTTTCTGAAGATGCGACGGTATTGGCGAAGTCGGAAAATTGCCGGCTGACATGAACAGCTTCGATTTGCGAATCCAGTCCCCATTTGGCAAAACCCACTGCGGCCGTGACCAGATGCTCAGGTGCATAAGGCAGACGGTTGCCGTGCGCACTGCCGGGTACGACGGCGCCTGTGTCAACGCGCGTGAATGGTGATTCCTGCCGCGCTGTAGGCAGCCAGGTATAGGCGGTGCGGATATAAGTGCCAAACGGCATATCAATTCTGCCGGAGAATTCAACCCCTTGATACAAGGTTTCACCTTGTGCAAGTGGGGTGCTTCCTCCCGCAATCGAACCTACCGCAATCTGCTTCTGAAAATCATTGCGGAAGAAGGAAGCCTGCAGATTGACACCTTCCACCACATTCACCCTGGCGCCGACTTCCCAGTTGACTGATTTTTCCGCGCCGACATCGGTGCTGGTTCCGGTACCGCCAATGACATCCTCGGTGCGCGGCGGTGCAAAGCCACGGTGCGCACTCGCAAACGCGGTTACTTTATTGTGCGGATTCCAGGTCAAACCGAGACTGGGCAGCCAGGCATCCAGATTGTCGCTGCCACTCACGCCACTCATCCGGTTCTTGCGTTCATAATCAATGTATTCATACCGTATTCCGGGTGTCGCGGTAAATTGCCCGAGATTGAAGCGGTTGGTCATAAACCAGGAATAGGCCTGTGTTTCCCGTACATTGTTCTCCTGCAATCCATTTTGCGATGGATTAAATTGCCCGATATTCACCTGACGGCGATCCTGCGTTTCGAAGTGTGCCCTGAAACCAAAATCCAGATTGCTCTGTACGCCGAGAAGATTATGATTGTATCTTAAGCGTGGTTCCACACCCCAGGTATAGTATTCGCGCAAACGTCCCTGTGTGCCGCAGGTATTAACGTCAATTGCCTGACCGCCCGCCCGGGCCGTCGTAAAATCGTTGCCGCACTGTGTATCGGTGGTGGTGCTGGCTGCCCGCCACCAATCCCGGTCAAACCGGGCAAAGTAGAGATTGGTTGTCAGTGAAAGATCATTGGTGATGAATACATCATGCGTAGCCGATAAACCGACACGGCCGCTGTTGAATTTGTCATTCTTAAACGGATTATAGCGCGCACCGAAATTGTTGAATTCTGCGGTAGTCAAACCGCTGTAGGTGAGCTGCGAATCCTCGGTATAGTAATTGGCGCGAAGCGTAAGCGCCTGATTATCTGTCAGACCCACCACGTATTTCAGGTTATAGTCTCTCAGTTCGCTATGAATGTTGTCACGCGCACCATCGGACTGTTTGTGCGTGAAATCGAACAGCAATCCCCTGCCGCCCACTTGCAACTTACCGTTGAAATAATCGCGGCTGCCGCCGATCGCCTGGATATGGCCGCCGAATTTCTGCGGCGGGGTTGGCGTAATATAGTTGATGACGCCACCGATTGTTTGCGGACCAAACCGGATCTGATCGGCGCCTTTGAGTATCTCAATGCTCTCAAAACGCTCAATGGGCGGATGAAAGTAACTGGCATTGTCACCATAAGGCGCATAAGACAATGGGACACCATCCTCCAGCAGGTTGATTTTGGTCGAACGTGTCGGATTCAAACCACGTATCCCGATATTGGGACGCAATCCCAGTCCTTCCTCATCCCGCATATGAATGCCCGGCACTTTGCGTAAAGCTTCGTTAACAGTGAAAACCCTGCTCTGCTCGAGCGTTTCCTTGTCAAGAACATTCGCGGTACCGGACACGTTGGTCAGATTCTCAGGCACGCCAACAACGTCAATGCGAGGCATAACGATCTGTTTTTTTTCCTGTTCCCCGGTTGTTTTATCCTTGTCGTGCGTATCGCTCTGCTGTGCCTGCAGCGACGAAGCGATAACTGCTGCGGATACAGCTGAAAAGAGCCTGTACTTGAAATACCGCATAAACCAATTCCTCCCGTAAAGTTAAATTAATGCGCAGTCTGAAAAATATTCCACTTTCCTGCCTACTCACCTGAGAATCAAATGCTATTAAGAATTCGATGGATTTTTAGAATGATCGCGTGAGATTGTACAAATCCGTATTTTCAGCCATAACTTTTGTGGTGTCTGTCAACCAGTGTTGCGTTGACTGCTTAAGCAGATGTTGTTATCGAATTTTATCAATCATGAAAACACTAATCACTAATGCAAATAATGTTAATTCGAATTATATTGGGCTTGCGATAAATTGTTAAGAAATTGTTAAAAGTTAGTTAAAAACTAATTCAATGATTACTGAATAATGACCGCTAGCACAGTGCTTATCCATTCGCCTATCCATTGAACAGGAATCTCATGGTTTGCACGCGGTTACGTCTTGCACACTAGTATTCATCCACATATTCAAACCCTTCCTGATGTTTTGATCCTAAAAATTAATAATAATAATTCTTATTTGTGTTATATTTACGCTAATTTTTCGTTAAATTTACGTTAAATCTACATTAGATTTACAATGTAAGCACTTGATTTTTAACTAACTAAATAAAAAAACACTACGGAGATAATGGAAATGAAAATGGCAAAAATAGACCGTCCATGGGACATATTCCCAATAAAACCGGCTGTGTCCGCATTGGCACTGGCTTTCGGCGGAATGGCAAATGCGAACGAGCAGTCACTGGTACTGCCCGAAATCGAGGTTAAAGCGCTCAAAAGCAATGAAAGAAGTAATGCTTATAAAGCAGAGAAATCGGACAATCAAAAATTCACCGCCCCACTGATCGACATGCCTAAATCAATTACTGTGATTACCGATGAGGTCATCAAGGATACGGGTTCACTGTCACTTCAGGATGCTTTGCGAACAACGCCGGGTATTACTTTTGGTAGTGGTGAGGGCGGTATCGCAACAGGTGACCGCCCGTTTATTCGTGGATTTGACGCTTTTTCATCGATTTTCGTAGATGGTTTGCGTGATCTGGGCACTCAAACACGTGAGATATTCGCAGTCGAACAAATGGAAGTGCTGAAAGGCCCAAGTGGCGCTTTTGATGGCCGAGGCTCTGCCGGGGGTAGTATCAATATCGTTACCAAACAAGCAAGAGCCGGGAATTTTATGACCGGATCCGCTGGCTTTGGGAGTGACAAATTCGTGCGCGGAACCGTCGATGTTAACCGTATGATTAGTGATAATGTCGCCGTTCGGATAGTCGGTATGGGGCATACAGCAGATACACCCGGACGCGATAATGTCAATGTACAGCGTTGGGGGGTGATGCCATCTGTCACACTGGGTTTGAATACACCGACCAGCGCCACACTGAGCTGGTATCACCTGGAAACGGATGATCGCTCAGACTGGGGTATTCCATATGTTCAGAACGCCGCCAATGCCGCTGTTCCGGAAGGTAAGCCGGTGGGTCCGCGGGATGCCTGGTATGGCGTTAAAGGCCGGGATTTCCATGACACTCAAGCGGATATCGGTACATTTAAGCTTTCGCATGCCTTCAACGACAATCTGATAGTACGTAATACCACGCGCTATGGCATAACAAGCAACGAAATTTTTGTGGGACGTCCCAATATCAGCAGCGCTCAGCTCGCAGATGGTTTCGTGGATAGAACTAATTCCAGAAACCGTGGCACCGAAACTGAGACGATTGCCAATTTGACGGATGTGTCATTTAAATTCGATACCGGCCCCGTTAAGCATAATTTAAATGCGGGTGTCGAAGTAAGCTGGGAAGATTATTCGAACCGTGCCTATACGGGCGGTGCGATCACCAATGCAGGTGACCGCCTGACACCGATCAACAACCCTGATCCCAATGTTGCTTTTGACCGCGTTGTCCGGAATAACCACCCCAGTACTGAAATGAAGGCGGATAATCAATCTGTCTACATATTTGACAGCATGGATCTGACAGAGAAGTTGTTGCTGAATGCGGGCGTTCGTTTTGACCATTACCGTGTCAGAGCGCATAACTTCAATGTCGATACAGGTGCGAATACCTCTAGTTTCACGAATGATAAGAGTTTCTTCAATTATCAGGCGGGCGCAGTTTACAAGGTGCTGCCTAATGCGAACGTCTACGCATCCTTCGCGACTTCATCTTCGCCGATAGGTTTGGCGATGGGTGATTTCGGCTACGCGGGCAGTGCTTTAGACGCAAATACACAGAACCTGAAACCCGAGCGTACTGAGACTTATGAAGTGGGTACCAAATGGAATGTAATGCGTGATTTAGCCGTTACCTTAGCCGGATTCCATACCAAAAAAACCAATGCGCGTGTGAATACCGGTCTGAACATTGAGAATGTGGGCGAAGCCGAAGTAAACGGTATGGAACTGGGTCTGGCAGGTAGTATTACTGACAAATGGAACATATTTGGCGGTTATACTTTTCTGGATGCCGAGCAAACTAAGGTTGGTGACAGCACTGATCCGAATGCGGTTGGCTCAGCCAGCAGTAAAGGTAAACGACTGCATGGCACCCCGGAGCACGCTGCCAGCGTGTGGACGACCTATGAGATATTTCCACGTTTTACGTTAGGCGGCGGTGCATTCTACAAGGGCAGAGTGTACTCTGACCCGAGCAATAACGGTTATATGCCTGCCTACGTGCGCTTTGACTTAATGGCGAAATATGCCATCAACAGGAATCTGGATCTTCAGCTGAATGTTCAGAATCTGACGGATAAACGGTATTTCGACACAACCTACTTCCGTCACTATGCCATACCCGCACCGGGACGCTTTGCGTTTGTTAATTTGATCCTTAAGATGTAGTAACCAGCGAGCACCTGATTGGTGCTCGTTTAGTTTATTCAATCAATGCTTTAACGTAATCTCTGCGGGAGCACGCTGCCGCAGAGATTATTTCTTTGTGGATTGCGTTTACAATATCAATTTTGTGTCAAAAAGGTTTTCAAAATGCTCCTGACTATTCCGGATGTACTCACAAAAGCACAAGTTGCAGAATGCAGAAAGTTGATGGATCAGGCTGAATGGGTGGATGGTAATGTAACATCAGGGCACCTGTCGGCGCTGGCCAAAAATAATATGCAACTGCCCGAGGAATCGGATACCGCACGCAAAATTGGTGAATTTATTCTGGATGCTATCGGCATGAGCCCCTTGTTCATCTCTGCGGCTTTACCGTTAAAAGTATTTCCGCCGTTGTTCAATCGTTATGAAAGCGGACAGTCATTCGGCACGCATGTGGATAATGCGATCCGCCAGTTGCGCGGGACAAATTTCCGGATTCGTAGTGATCTCTCCGCAACACTGTTTTTTTCTGAACCGGAAGATTATGACGGTGGCGCACTAACAATAGAGGATACATTTGGCGTGCAAGCGGTAAAACTGCCTGCCGGTTCCATGGTGCTGTATCCCTCAAGCAGCTTGCATCATGTCACACCGGTAACGCGCGGCGCGCGCGTATCTTCATTTTTCTGGATGCAGAGCATGGTGCGCAATGATGCACATCGTACACTGCTATTCCAGCTGGATAACGCGATACAGAAACTCACAGTCGACCGTGGCGGCAAAGATCCTGAAGTGATCAGTCTGTCCGGGGTATATCATAACTTGCTGAGAATGTGGGCAGACAGCTGATTTCAAAACGATATCCGGAAGATATGAATAATAATAGACTTTTATCTGTGAAAAGGCTGCTATGGCTGAACTTCGACGATGCTGTTATGCCTCGCCAAACCACTGATAATGCGTCCACCCGGATTACGCACCTGCAACACCTGTCCATCGAATGCATCCGACAATGCCTGGCCTTCTGAACTGACACTGAATCCCCGCCCTACCACCGTCAGCTTTACATTCTGCCCTCTCAAAATAATGAAAGGTTCGCGAACCATATTCGGTCGCACGGGTTGGCCGGCGGTGATATTTACTGCGGCAATTTTTCCCACGGCTTGCGAATGTTCTGTAAAAACACCTTCCGGGAATTGCGCCAGATTAACCATCTGCAAGGATACATCGTCGAATCCGATGGTCTGGTCACGCGCAACCGGCCGGGCTACATAGAGCACATTGGTCATGATTCTGACTTCTGCGGGCACGTAAATGGTCCAGCCGAATTCACCGTCGCACCGCACACCCACCGAAGTTTTTCCCCATAACCGGCTGCCGGGCGGTATAAAGGGCTCCAAACGGGAACATTTAGGCAACGTAATGCGATTGTCAATCTGGCCCACTTCGACTTGAACAGCTGCGTTAGGATTAATCGTATGGCTGTAGATAAAGTCTTTTACCGCATTTTGTATTAAAGAAATGTCCTGATATTGCGATAAGGTGTTTTCAGCAGACAAATGGAAGGATATTTTAATAAGGAGAAGAAAAACCAGTGATTTTAATAACCTGTTACGCATTATGAGTTCCTGGAATACATGCTGTTACGACAGTTATTGACAGTCAGAACATCTTAAAACGATATGACATCCTGAATCATTCAAGTAAAGGGTGATTTCCGGTTTTGTTCTCAAATTCATCCACCGTAAAAATACCCTAGCATAGCAGACCATACGACTACTTCAACCGGCCTGCAGTACATCAGGCCATTTCCAGCGAGAATGGGTATGATCAGCAAGTTAGACAAAACACTTAATTTTCATCATCAGGCTCTGGGGCTCAGAGCGGCAAGGCAAGAACTGCTCGCCAGCAACATTGCCAATTCGGATACACCGAATTTTAAAGCCAAGGACATTGATTTCTCAGGCGTGTTGCGTGAAAAACTGTCCGCATCGCTTCCGGCAACCGCACTCAATACAACCTCGCCGCTGCATATCAGTAACGGTAAGGATCATGGCATTGGTAACAGCACGCTTTACCGTATCCCCATGCAGCCCAGTATCGATGGAAATACGGTGGATATGGATTCGGAACGCACCCGCTTTGCGGATAATTCAATTCAATATGACGCGAGCATAACGTTCATCAATATGCAATTCAGAAATCTGATGACCGCGATACAGGAGCGATAATCATGTCTTTATTCAAAGTTTTTAACATTGCAAGTTCGGCAATGACCGCGCAATCCCACCGTCTGAATGTCGTCGCCAGCAATCTTTCCAACGCGGATAGTGTCACCGATTCTTCCGGCGAACCTTACCGTGGGCGGCAGGTGGTATTCAGCACACTCAAAGCGGATGAAAATGGCGCCAGCGGTGTCAGAGTCGCCGGGGTTGTGCATGATGCGTCACCCATGAAAAAAGTTTTTGAGCCGCATCATCCACTCGCGGATCAGGACGGCTACATTATCAAACCCAATGTCAATGTTGTCGATGAAATGGTCAATATGATGTCGGCATCGCGTTCTTATCAGAATAACGTGGACATGATGAACACAACCAAGTCTTTACTGCAGAAAACACTCACTATCGGTCAATAGAAGGTAAATCACCATGAGTTCAGTTCAGGAAACCAACAGACAAGCATCTCCAGTAGTTACAACAGCGACAACAGGCACGTCTTCCACTAAAGACAGTGTCGAAAATCCACAAGACCGGTTCCTCAAGCTGCTGGTCACACAAATGAAAAATCAAAACCCGCTTAAGCCGCTTGATAATGCGGAAGTCACCAGTCAACTGGCACAAATCAGCACCGTCACCGGTATCGAAAAACTCAACGGCACGCTGCAGAAACTGCTTTCCGGCGTTGAAGACAGCCGCGTTGTGGAAGCAGCCAATTTGATCGGACACAAGGTATTGGTCCCCGGAGATACATTGTCGCTTGAAAACAGCGTTGCGGTGGGAGGATTCGAACTGACGCAACCCGTTGACGAAATGACCATCACTATTCTGGATGGCTCAGGTATCGCAGTACACACGATACCGCGTGGCGCACAACCTGCCGGCATCAATACATTTATGTGGGACGGCATAACCAGCAGCGGCACCCCGGTGGCCGATGGCAATTATACCTTTGCCATCAGCGCAAAACAGGGCGATAAGGAAATCACCGCCAATCCGCTCGCGCTGGGTTTAGTCAACAGTGTCTCGCCCGGTGAGCATGATGCAATACTTGACATGGGCAAACTTGGACTTTTCGGCATGGCCGACATTAAACAGATTTTTTAGCAAAAAGGAGTAAATCATGGGTTTTCAACATGGACTGAGTGGTCTTAACGCAGCGTCCCAGAGTCTTGATGTTATTGGTAATAACATCGCAAATGTCAATACCGTCGGTTTTAAGCAATCACAGGCGCAATTCGCGGATGTTTATGCCCGATCATTATCAGGCGCAACCAGTGAAAGCAAAGGACTCGGTGCCACAGTCGCTGCTGTTGCGCAACAATTTTCACAAGGTGCAATATCCACATCGAACAATCCGCTGGATATCGCGATCAATGGCAACGGGTTCTTCCGCATGAGTGATAACGGCGCGATATCGTTCAGCCGTAATGGGCAATTCCATCTTGATAAAGACGGCTACATCGTTAACAGTAACAATCTTAATTTAACCGGTTATGCAGCGGATGCAGAGGGGAAAGTATTTAATTCCACCCCGACTAATCTAAGAGTCTCGACAACTGCATTACCGCCTCGTCCGACTTCAAGCTTTGGCCTGGAACTCAATCTGGATTCCAATACGCCTATACCCACACCACTTCCGGCTTTTAATGCGACAGACCCAACCACCTATAACGGTACAACGTCAGGCACGATCTACGACAGTTTGGGAAATTCTCATGTGCTCTCATTGTATTTCCAGAAAAATGCGGCCAACACCTGGGATATGTATGCAACCGTTGACGGCGCATCGACACCCGCGGGTGTTCCAATCGGCATTACACTGGGCGGCGGTGCATCCCAGGCAATCACTTTCGATAGTAATGGTATTTTAACTGCACCCGCAACGCCTATTGCCGTATCGGTTGATCTGGCAACTATAGATCCGACAATTGGAGCAACATCACCACTCGACTTCACTTTCGATTTGAACAACTCAACCCAGTTTGGCACCGGATTTGGCGTCACTGAAATTACACAGGAGGGTTATACCGCAGGAACACTGGCCGGTTACACGATTAGCGCTGAAGGTTTTATTACCGGCAACTATACCAATGCTGAAACCAAAATACTGGGCCAAATCGCATTGGCCAATTTCACCAATCCACAGGGTTTAACACCGATTGGAAACAATTTATGGCTTGAAACGGCCGCATCCGGACAACCACTGGTTGGTGCGCCGGGTACCGGAACACTGGGCGTATTACGATCAGCAGCCGTTGAAGATTCCAATGTAGATCTGACCGCTGAACTGGTCAAAATGATCACGACACAGCGGACTTATCAGGCCAATGCCAAAACCATCGAGACTCAGGACGCTATATTGCAAACTCTGGTTAATCTTTAGTAGGACATAACCACTGAGAACCTGTTCATGATCTCACTGAAGGGCGCATTGCGGCGTTAAAATCGAACTCAAAATGCTCACATACTTCAAAGTATGCTCCGCTTTTTCGTTCAATTTTGCCTTGCACTGCACCCCTTGATCAAGACCTTGAACAGATTCTAAGACATAGGCAAACAAAATGGATCGTTTAATCTATACCGCAATGTCAGGCGCAGTTCACGCGCTGAATCACAAAGCAAGCGTATCGCACAACCTGGCGAATGCATCCACTACCGGTTATCGTGCAGAAACAAGTGCATTTCGTGCCGTTCCCGTATATGGCGACGGCCTTCCCACACGCGCTTTTGTAATCGATTCAACAACTGGCGCAGATTTTACGCCAGGCCCCATACAACAGACCGATAGAAATCTTGACATTGCCATTCGTGGATCAGGATGGATTGCAGTGCAGCTGCCGAACGGTGAGGAAGCTTATACACGTAATGGCAGTCTTCAAGTCAATTCGGCCGGGATTCTGCAAACGCATAACGGCCTGAATGTCAAAGGTGATTACGGCACCATTACGGTACCACTGGAAAATCGTATCACTATCGCGAAAGACGGCACGGTCTCTGCTGTACCGATAACCCCTTTGCCTAATACGGTATCTATTGTCGGCCGTATCAAATTAGTCGATCCACCTGAAGGCCAACTGATTAAAGGCGCTGACGGATTATTTCGCATGAAAGATGGTACGACACCATTACCGGCAGCGCATGTCACACTCGTTGATGGCGCACTGGAAGGCAGTAATGTCAATCTTGTTCATGAAATGGTCAGCATGATTTCGCTTGCGCGTCAGTTTGATATGTACATGAAAATGCTGGAAAGCGCTGATCGCAATGCGCAACAGGCCAGTGAAATCCTGGTGGTCAGGGCATAAGTTGTCAGCCAATGGCCACGCTCAATTGATACAGAAAAATCGGAGTAAATTATGATACGTTCATTATGGATATCAAAAACCGGCCTTGACGCACAACAAACTAAAATGGATGTTGTCGCCAATAATCTGGCTAATGTCAGTACAAATGGATTCAAGCGCGCACGCGCGGTTTTCGAGGACCTGCTCTACCAGACGATACGCCAACCCGGAGCGCAATCGTCCCAGCAAACACAAATTCCTTCCGGGCTTCAACTGGGTGTCGGCGTACGTCCGGTCGCCACAGAAAGCATTTTTACGCAAGGCAATCTGCAGCAAACCGGAAACTCACGTGATGTCGCGATACAAGGTGAAGGTTTTTTTCAGGTGCTGATGCCGGATGGCACAACCGCTTATACCCGGGACGGCGCATTTCAGTCTGACATTAACGGGCAGTTTGTCACATCCAGCGGCTACGTCGTACAGCCCGCCATTACTGTTCCACCGAATACGCTCAGTATTACTATTGCACGCGACGGTACCGTTTCAGCACTGGTTCCCGGAGCACAGACGCCCATACAGGTCGGCAATATCCAGCTGGCGAGTTTCATCAATCCAGCCGGTTTGCAGAAAATGGGGGAAAATCTTTATCTGGAAACAGCCTCCAGTGGCGTGGCTACGCCGAATGCTCCCGGCACCAATGGTTTAGGACTGCTTAACCAGGGTTTTGTAGAAACATCCAATGTCAATGTGGTGGAAGAATTGGTTGGCATGATTCAGACGCAGCGCGCTTATGAAATCAATTCCAAATCCATAGAAACATCTGATCGCATGCTCCAAAGATTGACGCAATTATAAATCCTGAATCATTTTCGGAGTCATCTCATGGCACACTTTTTTGAACGACAAAATAACACGCTGGTTTTTTTATCGTTAGTCTTGTGTGCCCTATTACTCAGCGGATGCACAACACCACCCGTAACGAGCGCATACCAGCCTTTTACGATACCGCCCAGAGAACCTCTTGTCATGAATGAAGCACATGGCGGCATCTTTCAGGCCGTCGGAAACATCCCCGGCAGGCGTTACACGCCGCTATTTGAAGATCGGCGCGCACGCGGTATCGGCGATACCATTATTGTTACCCTGAACGAAAGAACCAATGCACGCAAAAGCTCAGGCAGTAATGTTAACCGCTCAAGTGAAATGGGGTTTTCCATACCGACAGCCATCCTTGGGATACCGTTAAACTTCCTCGGTGGCACCGAGCTTGAAACCGCATCAAACAATACATTCGACGGTAAAGGCGCCAGTTCAAGCAATAATGATTTCACTGGCACGATATCCGTAACTGTCATTGATGTTTTACCCAATGGCAATTTACTCGTGAGCGGTGAGAAACAGGTCGGTATCAACCAAGGCCATGAATTTATCCGCCTCTCAGGCGTTATCAATCCGATCAATGTCATTAATAATACTGTTTCATCGATACAGGTCGCTGATGCACGCATTGAGTATCGATCAAACGGTTATATCGATGAAGCACAGACAATGGGCTGGCTGTCGCGTTTCTTTCTCAATGTTTCACCTTTTTAATACTTTAATTGCCACCTGAAAAAGAGAAGAGATCAGTGATCATTGCCATGAAAATTCATATTAAGCTTTTTTCTTTGATATTGATGAGTGTTCTTTTTACTTCCGGTCTTGCCCAAGCGGAACGCATCAGGGATCTGGTCAGCATTCAAGGTGTGCGTAATAATCAGTTAATCGGTTACGGCCTGGTTGTGGGTCTGGATGGCACCGGGGATCAAACAACACAGACGCCTTTTACCGTACAAAGCATTATCAATATGATGGGGCAACTCGGTATCAATCTTCCGCCCGGGACAAATTTGCAATTACGCAATGTCGCAGCGGCAATGGTCACCGCCACCCTGCCCCCTTTTGCCCGGCCCGGTCAGCAAATCGATGTCACCGTTTCTTCCATGGGTAATGCCAAAAGCTTACGCGGCGGTACACTGTTGATGACACCGTTAAAAGGTGCCGACAATCAGGTCTATGCCATCGCACAGGGCAATCTTCTGGTCGGCGGAGCCGGTGCGGCAGCAGCTGGCAGCAGTGTGCAGATTAATCACTTGAATGCCGGAAGAATCAGTGGCGGTGCGACTGTAGAACGCGAGGTTCCTGCCGCACTGGGCCAAGAGGATCACATTCACCTGGAACTCAATTCCACCAATTTCACAACAGTTACGCGCATCGTTGAAGCGATCAACATGATTTATCCCGGTAGAGCATCTGCAGTCGATGGACGTCTCGTGCAGGTAAGAGCACCACTCAACATGAATGAACGCGTGGTGTTTATATCACAAATCGAAAGCCTGAACATTACACCGGCAAGAGATGCTGCAAAAGTAGTCGTTAATTCCCGCACGGGTTCTATCGCCATGAATCAAGCGGTAACCTTGGAGCCCAGCGCCATAGCGCATGGAAATCTTTCCATCATTATCAATAGTGAGCCGGTCATCAGCCAGCCAGGTCCTTTTGCCGAACGTGGCGAAACCGTTGTCGCACAACGCGCACAAGTTGAAATACGCAGCGACGAAGGCAATTTGATGCTTTTATCGGGCGGCGCGGATCTGGGTGAGGTTGTTAAGGCATTGACCGCCATCGGCGCAACCACACAAGACTTATTATCAATACTACAGGCACTTAAAGCAGCAGGTTCATTGCGCGCCGAACTGGAAGTTATATAAGGATCATATCACCATGATGAATTCGCTCGATTTTACCGGCAAACTTGCCATAGACAGCAAAAGCATTGATGATTTGCAATTGTTGTCAAACAAGGATTCTAAAAAAGCATTACGGGAAGCCGCAAAACAATTTGAAGCCTTGTTTTTTCATATGCTTGTTAAAAGCATGCGCGATGCAACAGTTAAAAGTGGGTTGATCGATAGCCAGCAAACCCAGTTCTATACTGAAATGTATGACCAGCAATTATCGCAAACCCTCGCTTCCAAAGGTATCGGACTCGCCGATATGATGGTCGAACAACTGACGCGGACTTATGGTGAATTTGATCAGGCAGCGCCTTTAACAAAATTGCTCGAAATTGAACCATTTGCGTCATATCCACACGACAAACCGGATAACTACGCCGCGCCCTCACAGGCCCCGCAGGCTCATCCAGTGAACCCGCTTTGGCCAGCAAACCCATCATCGCTCAATACGCACCCAGACAGCGGGGATGCTGATGCTTCTTCTACTGCAATGATAGACAAGTCTCACAAGCTCTGGCCTCTTGCACAAGATACAGCGAAAATTTCAGTACATGAAAATACGGCTTCAGTAAACAATAATCCGAATCCCGTTCTCGCAGCACAACAAGTATTAAGCAAGACAGCGGGGGCCGTATTCAGTAAAACAACCGATTTTATCAATACGCTGATGCCGCATGCGCACGTCGCATCACAATCAACCGGAATACCTGCACATTTTATGTTAGCGCAGGCTGCGCTCGAAAGCGGCTGGGGCAAACATGAAATACGCCGCGCTGATAATTCTCCAAGTTATAACTTGTTTGGTATCAAAGCTGGCAGTAATTGGAAAGGCGAAACGGTTGAAACGGTAACGACGGAGTACGTCAACGGTGTTCCACAAAAAATGGTCGAAAAATTCCGTGCTTACAATTCTTATGCAGAAAGTTTCCGTGATTATGCCAATCTGCTTGCCAACAATCCACGATACGTCAATGTTGTAAATACACAGAATGCTGCTGAATTTGCATATGGTCTACAAAAAGCAGGCTATGCCACCGATCCGCAATATGGCAATAAACTGATGCGTATTCTGAATAATCCGGCTTTATATAAACAGGATGTTATTTAATTTTTAGCTTTTTTTACCGTTAAAACACTACAGAAGTGATAGAAATTCATACATGCAGTTTGTCGATAAGAAACGAGACAACTTATATCTAAAACTTTCAGAATTTAATTTCAGCTATGGGTAATATACTAGGAACGGGTGTTTCAGGATTGAATGCGGCGCAAGCCAATTTGCTTACTACAAGCCATAATATTACAAATGTCGATACACCGGGATATTCAAGGCAGCAAGTCATTCAGAGTACCAATATTCCGCTAGCAACGGGGGCAGGTTTCATTGGCAGCGGTGTGAATGTCGCAACCGTAAAGCGCATTCACAATCAGTTCCTGACCACACAATTGATACAGGTACAGTCGCAAAGCAGTCAAATGGCTGTGCACCATAGTCAGATCAGCCGGATTGATAACCTCCTGGCCGATCCGGTTTCCGGATTATCTCCGTTTTTAGAAGGATTTTTTAACGGCGTTAATGACGTTGCATCGAATCCCTCTTCAATACCTTCACGTCAGGCCATGCTCAGCAATGCGGAATCTTTGGTATCACGCCTGCATAGTCTGGATCATCAATTGTCCGAAATGCGTACTGGTGTTAATACTGAAATCAAAAGCACAGTGAGCGAAATTAATTCACTGACTGAGCAGATCGCCAAATTGAATCGCAATATCATGCAGGCCGACGGCGCAGGCGCCGGTCATCCGGCAAATGATTTATACGATCAGCGCGACGCGCTTATCAATCAACTGAGCAAATTTATCAACACCGACGTAGTAAAACAAAGAGACGGCACATACAACGTTTTTATCGGTACCGGCCAAGCTGTAGTTGTGGGTACTGAAGCAATGTCGCTTAAGGCTGTGATATCGCCCGAAAACCCCCAGGAACTGACCATCGGTATCAGCACGGGCAGCAAAACGGTTATATTACCCGAGAATCAGATACAGGGTGGCAGTCTGGGTGGCATTTTAAATTTTCGCAGTGAATCGCTGAATGAGGCACAGAATGCATTAGGCCGCATTGCTATTAATATCGCGCAGACGTTTAATGATCAACATCGATTAGGGATGGATTTGAACGGCAATCTGGGGACCGATTTCTTTACTGTGCCTCAGCCACAGGTTTCTTCATCTGCGTTCAATGATCCAGCATCCGGTATTACAGTCGATATCAGCAATGTGAGTGAATTAACAACGAGCGATTACCGCTTCTCTTACGACGGTACAAATTACAGTCTAACGCGATTATCCGATAACAGCTCAGTCAGCACAGCCACAGTACCATCGCCGGGATCACCGTTGATTATGGATGGCGTCAGAATTACGAACGCGACGATCAATGCAAATGAAAGGTTTCTGATTCAGCCGACAATCAATGGCGCGAAAAATATTTCCACCACTATTTCGGATACTTCCAAAATAGCTGCTGCAGCACCCATCCGCACCGAAGCCGCATTGGCCAACACAGGCAATGCCACTATTGGTCCGGGCAGTATTAATCCTTTGCCGCTGAATCCAGATCTGCAACAGCCGGTTACCATTACATTTCATTCTCCCTATGACGGTCAATTCGATGTTACCGGAACAGGTGCCGGACTACCGGCAACAAATCTTGTCTATACAGAAGGCGCCGACATCAGCTTCAATGGATGGACTGTAAAAATCGAAGGTCAACCGGGCGCTGGCGATATATTTTCCATTAAACCTAACAATGGTGGAAATGCTGATAATCGTAACGCCTTGCTACTCGCCGGACTGCAAACGAAAAACGTCATGGCGAATGGAACAGCCTCATTTCAGGAAGTTTATGGGCAAATGGTCAGCCTGATTGGCAACAAAACGCGCGAACTTGAAGTGACCAGCACAATACAAGCCAATCTGCTCACTCAGACGCAACGCTCTATAGAAGCGTTATCCGGTGTCAATCTGAATGAAGAAGCGGCCAATTTATTGCGGTTTCAGAAAGCCTTTCAGGCTGCTGGTAAAGTTATCGAGATTAGTAGTACCCTTTTTGACTCCATACTTCGAATTCGTTAAATAGGGACTAAAACAAAAACCGGAGGACTATATTATGCGTGTCAGTACCAGTGGAATGTTCGATTCAGGCACAGCCACAATATTGCAGATGCAAGAAGCCTTAATCAAAACACAGCAACAGTTATCAACAGGCCGGCGCATTTTAACACCGGCAGACGATCCTATTGCAGCAGCGCAGGCAATCAATCTGTCGCAAGCGGCATCAATCAACACACAGTATTCGACCAACCGCGGTCATGCGATCACTTCACTCGGATTAGTTGAAACAGCGTTAGATAATGTTTCCACAAATTTGCAGGATATTCGCCAAATAGCCGTACAGGCGGGCAATACATTTTTAACCGATTCTGATCGAAAAATCCTGGCCGTCGAGCTTCGCAGCCGATTTGAAGCATTACTGGGGCAAGCCAATACTACGGACGGCACAGGAAATTACCTGTTTTCGGGTTTTCAGGGAAAAACACAGCCTTTTACCCATTCCGGCTTGAACGTTCAATATCAGGGTGACCAAGGACAACGCTTAAATCAAGTTGGCCCAGCCCGCCAAATTGCTGTCAGCAGCTCCGGCACCGATGTTTTTGAACGCATTAAAAATGGCAATGGTATCTTCACCACGGCCGCAAATCCTGCAAATACCGGTGAAGGACTTATCACTGCCGGTTCAGTAACAAATCCGGCCAATCTGACCGGACATAACTACGAAATCACATTTTCTGCCGGTGTTGGCGGCTTAACCTATGATGTTGTGAATACAACAACAGGAGCGACGCTATCCACCGGTAATGCTTTTGCCGACAACGATATTATTCAATTTGACGGCCTACAATTCAGCATTAATAACACCCCTGCGCCTGGAGACACATTCACTGTATCGCCGAGTACTCATCAGAGTATTTTTAAAACGATGGGTGATTTAATCACAGCATTGGAAGCACCTGTCAGAGGCGTGCCAGGTGGCGACGCAAGATTAACAAACAATTTGAATTCTGCACTGCAAAACCTGGACAACGGACTGGAACAGATTCTGACGACACGTGCTTCAATCGGCTCAAAAATGCAGGAAATTGAGGCACTTAACAGTCAAGGAAGCGATCTCGGAATTCAGTATGAAAAAAGGATTTCAGAGCTGCGTGATGTGGATTTTGCTGCAGCAATATCAGAACTGAACAAGCGACAAATCTATCTGGAAGCGGCACAGAAATCTTTCTCTACGGTAACACGCTTGTCTTTGTTTGATTTTATTTAACGGCTGTTAATGCTCTTCCGACTATTCTCTAAATTGGTAAACAACACTCGAGGACGGTGTCAGAATCAGCGGCGGATCAAATGATCCCGCATCCGCAAAAGATGGGATGATGATTTCTGTAAAAGGTATCAGCAATCCCGTCGATCCACTGGTATGCACAAGACCCTTATTGTGAATCACTTTTTTCAGCCTGAATGAGGCGCTTGCGTCGTTATACTCAAGAAACAGCGTATTGGTTACCGGTTGAATACGGCTGGTGCTGAATGAAGAAAAAGTGCCGCGCGATTGACTCAGATCGGTATAAATCGAGCTGATGACGATAACCAGATCATGTCCGTTAAAATAAGCCGTTGCATCAATACTATCGAGCCTTAAAGGTAATCCGGATTCAGGTGTCCCGGTAAAACCAATCGCCGTATCGCTATCGATACAAATACGCTGATCCTCTTTAACAAATCTTGGCAAACCACCGCTCAAGCGTAAACGAAACATTCCGTCATCCAGGTTTTCGATAACTTCAAATCGGCTTTCAACCAATATGGTTGACGGCGCAGGATCACTAGCATTTGCCGGATTTGCGCATTCAAAACCCCGATAGATGATTGATTGCGCGATTACATTCCATGAAAACAGCCCACCGGCAACAATCATTAGTAACGCTTGAGAAACTTTCATGACATTTCCTCGTGGTTAGGAATGCACTGTAAACACAAAAAGCCTATTTCCGGATTTTGTTTCCGGATACACGTAATTTTCTGGCTTCCTTGGGATCAATCAACAGGGGCCGGTAGATTTCCACTCTGTCGCGCGATTTCACGAGTGCATCCCTTTCAGCAAGCCTGCCAAAAACCCCGATTCTATTTTTACCCAAGTCAATTTCAGGAAATTGTTTCATGATGCCAGACAAGTGAATAGCCTGTTCAAGCGTTGTTCCCGCTGGCACCTGTATTTTTTTCAGTACCTGTCGAGACAACAATGCATAGACGATTTCCACTTCTATTGCAGTTGCAGTATTGCTTGAATCATGAATCGCCATAAATAGCATCGGCACGTTCGATAAATGATTCCACAAAGCTGTTGGCGATCATATGAAATACCGGCCCTACCAGTTTTTCCAGAATCTTGTGCGAAAACGTATAATGCAGCCGGAATTCGATTTTACAGGCATCGTCGGATAAAGGGATAAAACGCCAATGACCATCCAGATGCTCAAACGGCCCATTCAGTAACGTCATTTCAATAAGCACGGGCGGGGTGCGTTTGTTTTCAGTCGAGAAACTGTGTTTAACATGATGATAATTGATATTGACGGTTGCGTGCGTGACGGTTTCACTCAGATGAATCACCGTCGTGCCGTCACACCAGGGAAGAAATACCGGATACTGCGCGACATCATCCACCAGATTAAACATCTTCTCTGCTGAATAGGGTACTAAAACTGTTTTTTCTATTTCTGCCATAAAAGGAAACCACTTCGCTTATTTGCGGTGCGTTACTGGAAAACTGATAAAATACACAAAATTTAAAGAATAATCACCTTTTTTACACTATTGACACCGCCTGAATGAGCATTATTCAAAATAAAAAAGCATTCCACGATTATTTTATAGAAGAAAAATACGAAACAGGCCTGGTGCTGGAAGGTTGGGAAGTCAAGGCGATCCGGGCCGGCCGCGTTCAATTGAAGGAATCCTATGTTATCATCCGCAACGGTGCATTATACCTTATAGGCTGTCATATCAGTCCTCTGAAAACGGCTTCGACCCATATTCTTCCTGACCCGGTGAGAACGCGTAAGCTGCTATTACATGCCGAAGAAATTAAACGGCTTATCGGCAAAGCGGAACGCGCAGGCTATACACTGATCCCATTGGACATGCACTACAAAACAGGCAGAATCAAACTGGAAATCGGCCTTGCGAAAGGTAAAAAACTGCACGATAAACGGGAATCCGAAAAGCAGAAAGAATGGGAACGTGAAAAGCAGCGTTACGTAAAAAGCAACGTTTAATCCGATCCAAATAAGAAAACGATTACATTTTTAATTTTCAACTGTATTTTTCCATGAATTCAGAAAAAAAACCTGTTGCAATCTGGTTGCTTATTTGCTGTGCTTTAGTTTTCGCCATGATCGTGGTCGGCGGCGTGACACGATTAACCGACTCGGGATTGTCAATCGTCGAGTGGCAGCCCCTAATTGGCACCCTCCCTCCGATCACCCAGACGGACTGGGACGAACTGCTGGATAAATACCGCACATCACCGCAATACCAGCAGATCAACAAAGGCATGAGCATTGATGAATTTAAGACGATTTTCTGGTGGGAATACTTTCACCGACTACTCGGACGGTTGATCGGCCTGGTATTTTTCATACCGTTCGTTTATTTCCTGCTCAAAAAGAAAATTGATAAACCCCTTGGCCTGAAACTTACGGGTATTTTCATTCTTGGCGGGCTGCAGGGCTTTATGGGCTGGTATATGGTCATGAGTGGTCTGGTTGACAACCCCCATGTCAGCCAATACCGGTTGACAGCACACCTTGGGCTTGCATTTGTCATATTTGCAGCCATGTTCTGGGTCGCTTTGGGATTGCTGTCTCAATCCGACGCAACTGCCGCCAGTCCGGACAAGGATGGCCTGCGGCGTTTCGCGTATGGATTGTCCTGGCTTATCTTTATCATGGTCTTATCGGGTGGCTTTGTGGCAGGGATTCGCGCCGGACTGGCCTATAATACGTTCCCGCTGATGAACGGTCATTTCATTCCACCGGACCTGTTCATACTGGACCCCTGGTACCGCAATTTCTTTGAAAACATGACCACGGTACAGTTTGATCACCGCATGATCGCATGGATACTCATGTTTAGCGTACCGCTGTTCTGGTTCAAGGCGATACGCGCCAGCCTGTCGAAGACAACACAGCTGGCCTGCCACCTGTTTTTATTGATGCTGATCATCCAGGCCACACTCGGCATCACCACGCTACTGCATGTTGTGCCGATTCATCTGGCAGCGTCGCACCAGGGCGGTGCGGTATTATTATTTGCCGCTTCACTCTGGGTCAGCCATCGCCTGCGTAAGCCAGCATAAAGATCGCCGCATCATTGCATTTTAATGTTACTACTATAATTCAATATTAAAAACCAAACCGGAGAGGTTAAAGAAATGGTCTTAAAAACAAGAATGTATTTCATGATTACTACCGTAGTATTTGCGTTGTTTTTGTCAGCCTGCTCAACCACGCAAAAAATCACATCCTCCGCAAGAACCCCCATCGAACAATTGCTGCATAGCGAAGCGATAGCCAGGAGTCTGGCGAAACAAAACGATGTACAGTTGCACATCCCGGCAGGCGCAAAAGTAGCGCTGAGTACCGCCGGATTAAGTGCGGACAACCCGTTTGCCGGAGAAATGATCGGCAGCTGGCTGGGCAGACAGGGATATATCGTCGACAATTCCGAAAACGCCCAGTATAAAATCCATGTCATTGTAAGTGCGCTGGGAACAGAACTCGGTGAGACTTTTTTTGGCATACCCCCTGTCAGCGGCTCCCTTATTCCGATTTCGCTGCCCGAATTATCCATCTATAAATCACAAAATCAGGTCGGCTATACCAACTTCCGGATGGATATCTATGAATTGCCGTCCGGCCGTTTCGTGCATTCAACGATGCCGTACACCGCGGAAGCCTATTTTAATGACTACACTTTCTTGTTCATGTTTAAATTCAGCAGAACGGATTTGATAAACCCGCCTCAATTCAGATCGTTAAGCAGAATTATTGAATAGCGGACGGAAAAAACCGGTCATTTTACGCTTCCGCCACAACTGGATTAACAGCTGAAAATCAACCCGGGCAGATTCACCTGTCACCTGCTGACAGTGAATCTGCCCGGGTTGATTTCAGTCTTTGAACAATCGGCCGGAATATCTGATGTCATCAATACAAATTATGAGGGTACGCGGACACCGCGTTCATAATCCGGCTAATCCTGCAGCGAAAAAATAACACCCGCCAGCGGCGGTAAAGTGATGATCAGTGAATGCGGCAATCCCATCCACGGCTCACAGCTGGCGCTGATATGTCCGGCATTGCCCATATTGCTCCCGCCGTAATAAAACGAGTCGCTGTTGAATCTTTCCAAATAAATGCCTTTTACCGGTACGCCGATGCGATAATTCTCACGCGGAACCGGCGTAAAGTTAAGCACCACGATGACAAACTGCCCGTCGCGCGACTTACGCATATAACTGATAATTGATTGATCGGAATCGTGGCAGTCTATCCAGGAGAAGCCTTCACTCGAGAAATCAAGCTGATACAGCGCAGGCGTGTTTTTGTATAAATGATTCAGATCTTTCAAAGCCGTCTGTATCCCGGAATTTGCCTTGTTCTCGAGTAATTTCCAGTCAAGTTCCCGTTTGACATCCCATTCGGCACCCTGCGCAAATTCATTGCCCATGAAATTCAGCTTCTTTCCGGGACATGTCAACTGGTAGGTAAACAACAGGCGCAGATTGGCGAATTTCTGCCATGCATCGCCGGGCATTTTATCGATTAAAGCACCTTTGCCATGGACAACTTCATCATGGGAAAAAGGCAGCACGAAATTCTCGGTATACGCATAAAGCTGGCTGAAAGTAAGCTGGTCATGGTGATAACGCCGGTAGATAGAATCCTGCCGGATGTACAACAGTGTGTCGTGCATCCAGCCCATATTCCATTTCATCGAAAAACCCAGTCCACCCAGGTACGTCGGGCGTGATACCGCCGGCCAGGCAGTAGACTCTTCCGCCAGCGTCAATGCGCCGGGAAATGCTTCATGCACCATGATATTGAGTTCGCGCAGAAAATCGATCGCATCCAGATTTTCCCGCCCGCCGAACGGATTCGGCAGCCATTCGCCTTCATTGCGCGAGTAGTCCAGATAAAGCATGGAGGCAACCGCATCGACCCGCAATCCATCAAGATGAAATTCTGCAAGCCAGTAATACGCGCTGGATAACAGAAAAGATTTCACTTCGTTGCGGCCGTAATTGAAAATATACGTGCCCCAGTCCTGATGATAACCCAGCCGCGGATCTTCATGTTCATACAGCGCGGTGCCATCAAAGCGCGCCAGCGCAAAGGCATCCAGCGGAAAATGACCCGGCACCCAGTCAAGAATCACGCCGATCTGCGCCTGATGACAGGCATCAACGAAATATTTGAAATCATCGGGAGAACCATAGCGGCTTGTCACGGCAAAATACCCGGTGGTCTGATAGCCCCAGGATTCATCAAGCGGATGCTCTGAAACCGGCATCAGTTCGAGATGGGTATAGCCCATCTTCAACGCATAGGGAATGAGGTGCTGGGCGATTTCCCGGTAATTATAAAAGCGGCCGTCAGGATGCTGTTTCCATGAACCGGGATGGATTTCCAGAATATTCAATGGCGCATGCAACCAGTCCCAGCGCGCACGTTTTTCCATCCATGCCCTGTCAGACCACGGGTAGGCATGGTTCGCGGGCGTCAATGCCGCCGTATTGGGGCGCAATTCGAAACGTGTCGCATAGGGATCCGTTTTCAGCAGGATTTCTCCACTATGACGGTTGCGTATTTCATATTTGTACAACGCGCCAGACGGCAGCTCCGGAATAAACAACTCCCAAACACCACTGTTATGGTGCACGCTCATCGGGTGCATGCGGCCATCCCAATGGTTAAAATCACCCACGACACTGACACGTTCGGCGTTCGGTGCCCACACCGCAAACCGCATGCCTTCTATTCCGGCATTGCACACGCGATGCGCACCCAAAGTGCGGTAGGCCTGTTTAAGCTTACCTTCGTTAAACAAATACAGATCATGGTCAGTGATTTGCAATGGCAATGAATAGACATCGTAAATGTCATAAACCTGCTTCGCCTGCGTCGCAGAGTCCCGTGTTTCAATCCGCAGCCGGACGGGTAACGGTGGGGATGCCGCGCCACGCCATTCATAGACGCCTTCGGCATGCATGCGCGTCATCGGCTCAAAACCCTGCGCTGTTTTAATCGAGACCGCATGGACGCGCGGCTGAAAAACCCGCATCCGGTACTCATGGGTTGTCTTGTGTATGCCGAGATAAGCGAAAGGATCATGCAGCCGCCCGCCCAAAAGCGCATCCTGAAGCGGGTCTCGGGAAGCAGTTAACGTTGCGTGTTTTAAGATATTGGAAGACATATGTAAATTATAATATAACCGCGTTTGGGTTTGCCTATTTACTGATATCATAGTACCGTAATGCCTTGTGATACCCGTTAGAACCTGGATTTAACGGAAAAATTACCCCTATTCGAACAGGAGGTCATCGATGGAGCAGCAGTACGCGCTAAATAATGTTCCCAACAAAATCACATGCAACACCATCGCGCTGATACTGGCCGGCGGCCGCGGCACACGCCTGAAACAAATGACCGACTGGCGGGCCAAGCCCGCCGTACCCTTTGGCGGCAAGTTCCGCATCATCGATTTTCCGTTGTCAAACTGCGTCAATTCCGGCGTGCGTCAAATCAGCGTTCTGACGCAGTACAAGGCGCAAAGCCTGATTCAGCATATCCAGCGCGGCTGGAGTTTTCTGGACGGGCGTTTCAATGAATATGTCGAACTGGTGCCTGCGCAGCAGCAGATCAAGGAATCCTGGTATCAGGGAACAGCCGACGCGGTATTTCAGAATCTCAGTATACTGCATCATCATGACAATGATTATGTTTTGATTCTGGGTGGAGACCATGTCTACAAAATGGACTATGGTAAATTACTCGCCGAACATATCGACAAAAAAGCCGACCTGACCGTCGCCTGTATCGAAGTCCCGTTGGAAGAAGCGAGCGCTTTCGGCATCATGGGCGTTGACGATGACTGGCGCGTAACCAGCTTCACTGAAAAACCGGAAAACCCCCAGCCCATGCCAGGTCATCCTGATAAAGCGCTTGTCAGCATGGGTATTTATGTCTTCAATACGGCGTTTCTGTTCGAGCAACTGATCCGCGACCACGAAACCGAAACTTCGTCGCATGATTTCGGCAAGGATCTGATCCCCTACCTGGTGCCGCGTCATCGTGTCTTCGCACACCGGTTCCGGGACAGCTGCGTCAATATGGTTGCAGGCGTGCCGTACTGGCGTGATGTCGGCACGGTGGACGCCTACTGGGAAGCCAATATCGACCTGACGACGGTAACCCCGGAATTGAATCTGTATGACAACGGCTGGCCTATCTGGACTTATCAGGAACAATTGCCGTCAGCGAAATTCGTTTTCGATGATGAAGACCGGCGCGGTCAGGCGCTTGACTCCATGGTATCCGGCGGATGCATCATCAGCGGCGGCACGGTACGGCGTTCCTTGCTGTTTTCCAATGTACAGGTACGCAGCTACAGCAGGGTCGAGGATTCGGTCATTCTGCCCAACGTCGATGTCGGCCGGAATGCGCATCTGAAGCGTGTCGTGGTTGAAAAAAATTGCAAAATTCCGGAAGGTCTCAAGGTCGGCTTCGATGCAGTTGAAGACAGCAAGCAGTTTCATGTGACTGAAAAAGGCGTCACGCTGATCACACCTGAAATGCTCGGACAGAGGACACATTACCAAGGCTGATGTATCCATGAAAAAAATTGAGCTCGTCTTGTTGTGGCACATGCATCAGCCCGATTATCGTCATTACGACACCCGGGAATTTGAAATGCCCTGGGTGTATCTGCACGCCATAAAAGATTACACCGATATGGCCTATCACCTGGAAACGCACCCTGGAATCAAAGCGGTTGTCAATTTCGTGCCGGTGCTTCTCGATCAACTGGAAGACTATGCCGCACAATTTGCTTCAGGGCAAATACGCGATCCCTTGCTGCGCCTGCTGGCTACGCCGGATCTGGAAACAATTTCCCACGAGGATCAGGCGCGCATCTTAACCAACTGCTTCAAAGGCAATCACAATAACATGCTGAAGCCTTATCCGGCTTATGCGCGTTTGCATGATCTGTACGATACGCTGCAACAAAAGCATGCATCGGGCCTGGTTCATTTTTCGGCACGCTATCTGGCCGATTTGCTGGTATGGTACCACCTCGCCTGGACAGGCGAGAGTGTGCGGCGTCACAGCGAAACAGTCATGCGGCTAATGACAAAAAGCGAAAACTTCAATCATGCCGAGAGAATGCAGCTTTTTGACCTGATCGGCACATTGATACAAGCGCTGATACCCCGCTACCGCAAGCTTGCCGAGAAGAAGCAGATCGAAATCTCGACGACCCCTTATTATCATCCGCTGGCACCATTGTTGATTGATTTTACTTCTGCGCGTGAAAGCGTTGCCGATGCAACCCTGCCCGCCAACTGCACCTACCCCGGTGGACGCAGCCGCGTGGCGTTTCATGTGAACAAAGCCGTGACCAGCCATGCCCGGCGTTTTTCCACGAAACCGTCGGGTATGTGGCCCGCTGAAGGCGCGGTGTCGTCCGCGCTGATACCGATCCTGACGGAATTCGGCTGTCAATGGTGCGCCAGCAGTGAAGGCGTGCTGGTCAACAGTTTGCGCCGGTCTTCTGTGAATGAAACACTGTCCGACCGTAATCACTATTTGTACCGCCCCTACCGCATCCAGGCGAAAACAGGCGACATCATCTGTTTTTTCCGCGACGACCGGTTATCCGATCTCATCGGTTTTGAGTATGCCAAATGGTATGGACGGGATGCGGCCGAACATTTTGTCGATTTGCTTGAGCAGATAGCCCAGCATGCCGGCCCTGAAGGAAATATCGTCAGTGTTATTCTGGATGGCGAGAATGCCTGGGAATATTATCCCTATAACGGTTTCTTCTTTCTCGATGACCTATATACGCTGCTGGAGAACCACCCCGCCATCGGCACCACGACGTACAGTAACTATATCGCTTCAATAGAACATATGGATAATATTGCACTATTACCCGCTCTGACGGCAGGCAGCTGGGTATACGGGTCATTTTCGACTTGGATCGGCGATCCGGAAAAAAACCATGCCTGGGATCTGCTGTGTGCGGCCAAGCAAAGTTTTGATCTGGTCATACAAAGCGACCGATTGTCGGAGAAAGAAAAAGCCGAAGCGGAACTGCAACTCGCCTCATGTGAAAGTTCTGACTGGTTCTGGTGGTTTGGCGATTACAATCAGGCCAGTACAGTGATCCGGTTTGATCAGCTCTACCGCGATAATCTGGCGAACCTTTATCACCTGTTGAAACTGCCGGTTCCCGCAACACTGACCGAGCCGATCAGCAAAGGCGATGAATATGCCGAAGAAAGCGGCGTCATGCGGCGGTCGTCATGAAAACGAACCGGCGATACACCGCCGCACCCGGCAATCATTTACATTCAATGACCGGTTCGAACGTTCAGGCGTATAGCTACAGAATACACATCAACAAGTAGGAATTTCAAATGCCTCGACCTGTATCACTGCTTTTTGGTGTTCATGCGCACCAGCCGATTGGTAATTTCCCCGAAGTTCTGGCTGACGCGCATCTACGTTGCTACAAACCCTTTCTGGAAGTGCTGTTCCGCTATCCCGATTTTCATTTTGCGGTCCATTTCTCGGGATGGCTGCTCGATTATTTATTCACGCATTTTCCGCAGGACATGGCCATGCTGACGGAAATGGTCCGGCGCGGCCAAGTCGAAGTCTTCGGCGCCGGTGAAACCGAGCCTGTGTTGGCAGCCATACCCGCCCGCGACCGTACCGGGCAAATCGAAACCTTTTCCAGGAAACTGGAAACAAAATTCGGCCAGCGGCCCAGCGGCGCCTGGTTGACAGAACGGGTATGGGATTCAACCGTCGTGCCCGCGCTGGCGGCGTGCGGTATCCGTTATGTGATCGTTGACGATTACCATTTTCTCTGCACCGGCAAAACTACCGAACAACTCAGCGGTTTTTTTACAACGGAAGAAGATGCCCGCAGGCTCGATATTTTCCCGATATCCGAAACATTACGCTACAAACTGCCTTTTTCACCCGCGAACGATGCAATCGCGCATATTGAATCACTCGCGACCGGAAACGCAGGCGATCAGCATACGGCTGCGATTTACTTTGACGATATCGAAAAATTCGGCATATGGCCGGAAACCTACGAATGGGTCTATGAACAGGGCTGGCTTGAACAGTTTATTCAAGGCATCCTGTCCTCACCGAAAGTAACGCCGCGGCATTACCGCGACTATCATGCTGCCGGAAAAACAAAAGGCATTGTTTATCTGCCCACCACTTCGTACATCGAAATGAATGAATGGACGCTGCCGGCGGAATCCGCCCGGATATACGCCGACCTGGTGAAACAATCGAAAGCATCCGGCGATTTTGAACGCAATAAAGCTTTTTTACGCGGCGGTATCTGGAAAAACTTCCTGTCACGTTACCCGGAATCGAACTGGATGCATAAGCGCATGCTCGGCCTGTCCAACCGGCTGGCCGCGCTGCCGGAAAACCCGTACACCAGCGAAATGCAGCGGAAACTGTATGCCGCCCAGGCGAATGACGCCTACTGGCATGGCTTGTTCGGCGGCCTGTACCTGCCGCATCTGCGCCGCGCCATATACAACAACCTGATTGCCCTGGAAGCGATGCTCGACCAATGCGCACCGCGCACAAGCTGCATAACCCAGGATATCGACTTTGACGGCATCGACGAAACCTGCCTGCAGAATGGCACGCTGCAAATCATTCTGAAACACGACCCATCCGCCGGCATTGTCGAATTCGATGCCTATGACCTGCAACACAATTTTGGCGATATCCTGCGCCGCCATAAGGAAGACTACTTTGATAAAGTGCAACTGTGCGATCAGAATCCGCCGAATGATGACGCTGATCCCAGCGGTTCCGGCAGCGCTGTCGATGCCGCCAGCGGGATCGCTTCGGCGCATGACCGCATTGTCAGCAAGCACAGCATCTATGCAGCGGATCTGGAACCGGACGGCCGTGCCCGCGCACTGTTCATCGATCGGCTCAACGATACACTGATCGAATACCGGCACATGGATTCCGATGCAGGCAGCATCCGCTTTCAGGCCCGGCATGAATCGTTGCACATTGTTAAGCAATGGGAACTCTCGGACAACCGGTTACAGGTAATCTATCGTTTCACAGGCGGCTTAAAACACAGCTTCAGTACCGAAATCAATCTTGCCATGCCCAGCTGCGACGGACCGGGCGGACGCTTCATTGTCCAGGACAAACCGGCCGGTGGTTTCGGCCAACAGCTCGCACTGATGCATCTGACCGAAATAACACTCGACGACGATACATTGCAGGGCAGCCTTCTGCTCAAGACCTCCATCCCCGGTCAGTTACACGCACAACCGCTTTTTACCGTATCCCAATCCGAACAGGGATTCGAAAAAATCATGCAGGCGGTTACACTGTTGCTGACGTGGCCTGTTGAAACCGGGACATTAACCCTCTCACTGGATGTCTACCGCCGATAGATGACTTCGCAATGACTCCATTAACGCAATCCCCCGCCTGGCTGGCATTGAAAGCGCATCAACCGGTAATCGCCAAACAGGCTGTATACGATCTATTCAGGCAGGACGCACACCGTTTTGAGCGATTCTCCCTGAAATTTGACGATATGCTGGTCGATTTTTCCAAACAGCCGGTTACCAGCGAGACAATCGCTCTGCTGCTTGCACTGGCCCGGCAGCAGGCTATGGAACACTGGATCGCACAGCTGTTTCGCGGCGCACGCATCAACAATACCGAAGACCGCCCGGCATTGCACATCGCCTTGCGCAGCAAGGAACCTGTCATGCTCGAAGGCGAGAATGTAACCCTAAAAGTCAATGCCGTGCTCGCGCGCATAGCGGCATTCACTGCGAGCGTTCGCAGCGGCAGTCACAAAGGCTATAGCGGCAAACCCATCACCGATATCGTCAATATCGGCATCGGCGGCTCCGATCTCGGGCCCTGCATGGTCGCTGAGGCACTCAAGCCCTACGGATCTCCGCATCTCAGGCCGCATTTTGTATCCAATATTGATGGCACTCAGCTCTATGAAACACTGCAACAACTCGACCCGGCCACAACGCTGTTCATTATCGCCTCGAAAACATTCACGACGCAGGAAACCCTGACCAATGCACATTCCGCGCGCAGCTGGTTCCTTGCACAGGGCGGACGTGAACAGGATATTGCGCGTCACTTTGTCGCAGTCTCCACCAACCGTGCGGCTGTCGAAAAATTCGGCATCGACCCCGGTAACATGTTTGAATTCTGGGACTGGGTCGGCGGCCGTTACTCGCTGTGGTCCGCCATTGGCCTGCCCATTGCGCTGACGATCGGAATGGATCATTTCCGCGCATTACTGGATGGCGCAAACGCCATGGACCGGCATTTCCGCAATACACCCCTGGAAAAAAACATACCGGTCATACTGGGTTTGATCGCCGTCTGGCAGATTAACTTTCTTGGCATCACATCGCATGCCATCCTGCCATACGACCAGTACCTGCATCGTTTTCCAGCGTACCTGCAGCAGCTCGACATGGAAAGCAACGGCAAACGGATTGACCGCAACGGCCGGGAAGTCGATTACCCCACCGGAACCGTCGTCTGGGGAGAACCGGGCACGAATGGCCAGCATGCGTTCTACCAGTTATTGCATCAGGGCACCGCATCGATTTCCGCCGACTTTCTGGCCCCCTGCCAGAGCCAGCATCCGATCGGTAAGCACCATCAACTGCTGCTTGCCAATTACTTTGCCCAGATACAAGCGCTGATGTGCGGAAAGAACGAGCGTGAAGTCAGGCTTGAGCTGGAATCCGGCAACCTGCCTGCTGAATTGCAGAAAAAACTCATCCCGCATAAAATCCATCCCGGAAACCACCCTGTCACCGCGATTCTTTTCAAAAAACTGGACCCCGGAACGCTGGGTATGCTGATCGCACTCTATGAACACAAAGTATTTGTACAAAGCGTTATCTGGAATATCAATCCATTCGACCAATGGGGCGTTGAACTTGGCAAGCAGCTGGCCGGAAAAATACTGCCGGAACTGGAACAGGAGGAATTGACCGCATCGCATGATGCCTCGACCAATGGACTGATTCATTTTTACAAACAACACCGCTAAAGCATGCCAAAAAACGCTGTATCCGTCCCTTCACGCGATGAACCGCGTGTGCTTTTTATCACACCCGAAGTTTATCCCCTCTGCAAAACCGGCGGACTCGGCGATGTCAGCGCATCACTTCCCGCGGCCTTACGCGCCCTGGGCATGGATGTCAGACTGCTGATTCCAGGCTACCCACCGGTATTGTCCGGACTGAAGCCAAAACGGAAAGTTGCCATATTCGATGATCTTAAACACTTCCCGCCATGCGTATTACGCGCGGCAAAACTGCCGGTCAGCGATTCCGGCAGTATTCCGGTATTCATCATCGATTGCCCGGAGCTGTATTCGAGGAAAGGCGGACCCTATCAGGACACGGCGGGACAGGACTGGCCGGATAACGCCTTACGGTTCGGGCTGCTCGGCAAAATCGGCGCTATCCTGGGCAGCGATGCCAGCCCGCTGAAATGGCAGCCGCATATCGTGCACTGCAATGACTGGCAAAGCGGTCTGACACCGGCCTACCTGCACTTTCATGTAAGCCACAGTTCAGGCTGGAAAGCGGCGTCTGTCATGACCATCCACAACCTTGCCTTCCAGGGTAATTTCCCGCCGGAAAATGTCGCCCGACTCGGGTTGCCCGCCAACAGTTTCAACATGCATGGCATTGAATTCCACGGCCGGATGTCTTTTTTAAAAGCAGGACTTTATTACGCCGACCATATCACGACGGTCAGCCCCCACTACGCCAGGGAAATTCAGTGCGAACCGCTGGGTTTCGGCCTGCAAGGGCTGCTGTCGGCACGGCGTGAACAGATTACCGGCATCATCAACGGCATTGACGAGAACGTCTGGAATCCCGCCAGCGATCCTTATATCACCAGCCACTACACCAGCGCCGACCTGCCGGCCAAAACAGCCAACAAACGGGCACTGCAGGAAGCCATGGTGCTTACGCCGGACGACACCATTCCGCTATTTGCCGCAATCAGCCGCATCACGCATCAAAAAGGATTTGATTTATTGCAGCAGATAGCGCCGCAGCTCGTCGAAATACCTGCGCAGCTGGCGATACTGGGCAGCGGCAATGCAGAAATGGAAAAAAACCTTACCGCACTTGCCCAGGCGTATCCGGGAAAAATCGCCGTCCGGATCGGCTATACCGAGGCATTGTCGCACTTGATCGAAGCCGGTGCCGATTGTTTCCTGATGCCGTCGCGCTTCGAACCCTGCGGCCTGAATCAGATGTACAGCCAGCGGTACGGCACGCCGCCACTGGTGCATGCAACCGGCGGACTCATCGATACCGTCGTGGACTACACCCCGTCCACGCTCAACGACGGCAGCGCGACAGGCTTCGTGTTTCACCCGATGACTGCGGAACAATTGCTCGCCACGATCCGGCGTGCCGCGCAAGTATTCCGGGATACCGCAACATGGCGTGTTCTGCAGAAAAATAGCATGGCAAAAGACTTCAGCTGGCACAACAGCGCAGCAGCCTACCGGCGGATTTACCGGATGCTTGCCGGATGATTTACCCGATATGATTGGCTTGCCGTCTAATTGGTACAGTCGACAGGAACACCGCAGCATACTTTAAGAAGCCTGTATAAAACCAGACAGCTACCAGTTAAAACTGGTGAATGAGGCAATATTGACTAAAATCAGGATACGGGTTCTCTAAGAATTGGTTATAAGGATATTACTTAATGGTATTTATAATATCCTTCAGGATTAGTTATATTGCCGTACATTTTTTAAAAATAACCCTATGAAACTTCGCGATCTTGACCTGACCCAAAATCCTGTAAATGAAGAACATCAGCAGTTAGGATTGCCACCTGTTGAAGATACGGTATCTCATCTGGATGCCCATCCTTTTCTACGCGCCTCTGTTTGGTTTGCAGCTATTGTTCTGATTCTACTCGTTATATTTCTGATTGGCCGTTTTTTCCTGGGACAGGAATGGAGCAATAGCTGGCAGATTATCGGTAATACGCTTGATAGCAGAATTTTCTGGAGTGCAGTCGCTGTTGGTTTTCTCGCACAGGTTGTCGATGGTGCTCTGGGTATGGCCTATGGCGTAACTGCAACCACATTTTTACTGGCATCCGGAGCGAGTCCTGCCGCGGCCAGTGCCAGTGTACATATCGCTGAAATTTTCACTACGGGTGTTTCCGGCATTGCGCATGCCAAATTCGGTAATGTCAATAAACAATTATTTATTCGCCTGCTGGTACCCGGAATGCTCGGCGGTATACTCGGTGCGCTGTTAATTACGCACGTCGACGGCGAACTGTTCAAGCCTTTTATATCGGGCTACCTGATACTGCTGGGTCTTTACATCCTGAGTAAAGCTTTCCGTCAGTTACGTATTCGTAAAGAATCGCCTAAACACGTCGGCAAGCTGGCCTGTTTCGGAGGCTTCATGGATACCGCAGGCGGGGGTGGCTGGGGGCCTATTGTTACAACTACATTGGTCGGCACAGGTACCGACCCGCGCACCACAATTGGTTCGGTCAATTTTGCCGAATTCTTTCTGACATTAGCCAGTGCAGCTGCCTTTGCTTTATTGATGGAAACAAATACCTGGCCGCTGATTGTAGGCCTGGTATTCGGCGGCTTATTCGCAGCGCCGTTTGCAGCCTATTTATGCAAAAAATTCCATGCGCGCACCTTGCTCATTCTTGTCGGTGTCTTAATCACCACGATAAGCATATTTAATCTTTATAAAGCCCTGACCGCATTGTAAATTACAAATTTTCACGCAACATGGGGTTAACTGAAGTTGGTGATAGTGAAGCCATTTCTGGGAGAAGTTAACATAGCCTCGTTCCAGAAATCGCAAGACTCTGGACAATCTGAAATAACCGATTAATCCAGAGTCTGAGTCTGATTTATCTCATACGGAATACAAATAGTGCATGAAGATATAAATACGTCTCTGGATTGTATACAGATCAACTGACATTTTTCCTGGCCAAGCCTGCAAGCCACAGCATAGGCAGAATCATCAACGACAGCGTTAACGGTTCCGATATGCCGACTGCTGCATCAGGTTGTTAATTGGAATAATCACCCGAAAGCCAATAATTCATATCTTGCTGTTTTATATAATATTATATATTGAGTATAACAACTTAAAACAGAGACAAAGGCGAGTGGAAAGTAGGTCAGTTACATAAGCTTGTTGGGTTAATTGAAGTTCAAAATATACGTACGAACCGCGAGTCCAATTGGTCCGTTGCTCAGCAATAATATTGCGAAGGCACCAATACAATTACCGCAGCAACGATCTGTCCTATACCGGCGCCAATAGCACCTCCAACGATCCCTCCAATAATCCAGGAAAAACCTTCTTGTTGTGAATTTTCATGAACAGTGGCCGCGCCAAGGAAAAACCCCACAAACGCCCCGAATGTCATAAGATTTTCTTTTATAGTTTCGCTCTCAGCAATCATACTGCTTACGATACTAAGTATTATGAGGCTTATAATTCCGCCAATTATTGCTCCAACCACAGGATCCACTTCCATCCATGTCGTGCACAATCCATTACAATCCCTTACTTCTCTTTCTTCAGCGATTAAGCATCGTTCCCTTGCTTGCAACGGAATACATTTGGGAAAATAGCGCCTAAGACACTTGTGCAAAAATTTGGATCCGGAACAATACACGAAAAAAAACCCACCGAAGTGGGTTTTCAAGTAAGGTTGGCGTTTTTTATTGCTCGGTGTGTCCGCTTAGCTTTTCATTTTGCCTGATGGCACTGATGCAGGACGTAATAATTGTTGTTCGGCAGCCATTTTTTGATGATGCTCTGCTTTTTTCAGATTGTCTGCAATGGCGATTTCATACTGATGGATTTTAAATTCCACATGTTTTTTGACATGCTGGCCATTTCTTCCGAGAAAACTGGATTTTGGCTTATGTTTGAGCGCATTGATCTGATCTTCAATTTTGGCCTGCAATTCATTAGCTTGGCTTGTGTAATATTGTGCCTGTGTTTTGTGATCAACATCCGCTGCGATAGCCTGTACAGGTAAAGCAATCAAAACAAAAGCAAGTATGGATATAACGGTAAAACTTTGAGCTGTTCCGGTGGCTTTCATGAGTAGAACTCCTCTAATTAAATTCATCATGGTTACCAGTGTAAACAAACCAACGCATTATGAATATTGGGGTAACCATTAATCTTGCTTAAGTAAAACCATTAGATGATGTACAAACAGGATACGCAATCCGGTTAAATTTGTGCCGTGGAAAGATTATAAGTAACAGGAACACACCGGCTTCAGGCGCAATGCCTGCGGATAACCTCGCATGCCGCGCCGATAATCAGCGCCAGTGAAACAGCGCCCGGATCCGGCGAGCCGAGGCTTTTTTCCGCATGCGGACGTGCACGGCCGATTCTGGGCAGCAGATCGCGGGTCTTTTGCGCGGCCTGACCCGCACTATCAGCAGCATCTTTCCAGGCGGCAGCCAGCGGAACACCGCACGCAGCCGCCTGGTCCAGCGCGGCCGAGAAAGGCTGCAACACATCCACCAGCGTCTTGTCACCGGGCTGCGCGTTGCCGCGTTGCATCACCTCACGCAGTGCGGATGCTATGCCCGCCGCAACGGTTGCAGTATCGGGTATGGCCGCGTCGCCCAGTGCACGTCCAAGGTTGCACAGCATAACACCCCACAACGCGCCGGATGTGCCGCCCGCACGGGCGGCCCAGGCATCGCCGGACGCCGCCAGCATTGTCCCTGCGCCCGCCTGCGCGGCACGGGCTTTTCCTGCAGCATCAACAGCCGCCGCCAGTCCGCGCTGCATGCCGATGCCATGATCACCATCACCTGCAATGGCATCCAGGCGTCCGAGTGCTTCCTGCTGCGCGTCTATGATACGTGCGGCCGATTCAAGCGCTTCCAGAACGATTGCCGCTACCTTTTGCGAATCGCGGGAACCGGCTACCACGTGCTGATTTATATCCGCAGGCTGCGGCGTAAACGCATCATCACGATCGTTTGAAGGGTGCGACAAACGCCCTCGTTTAAATGCCGGTGTATCGGCTGCGGCCAGCCAGTAGTGTTCGAGTTCATCAGTCAACCAGAACAATGTCAGCGAAACACCGGCCATATCAAAACTGGTTATGACGCGATCGACAACCGGTTCCGCAATCATCAGTCCGCGTTCGCACAGCAATTGATCAATCCTGCGATAGACGACAAACAACTCCTCCTGCGCCACATTGCCCAGACTGTTCAATATCACGCCGACACGCGCGCCATCCGGATAACCGGCAACTGCCGGAATATCCTGCAATAGCTTGCCGACGAGCATTTCCGCCAGACCGTCGGCATGCAGCGCATCCATTTGGTATAAACCGGATTCGCCATGTATGCCCATGCCGACCGCCATCTGCCCAGGCGCCACGTCAAACAGCGGTTGCCGGGCACCCGGCAGTGTGCAGCCTGAAAAAGCGACGCCCAGCGTGCGGACGTGCGCATTGGCTTCAGCCGCAATGCGGCAGACTTCATCCAGTGATTTTCCGGCGTCGGCCGCCGCCCCGGCAGCCTTAAACACCGGCAGCGTCCCGGCTATGCCACGGCGCAGATGGCATTCCGCTGCCGGCGCAGCAGCGACATCATCGGTCACCACCACTGTGCGCACAGCCATGCCCTGTGCCTGTAAACGTTCCTGCGCCTGAGTGAAATTGAGCACATCACCCGCATAATTGCCATAACAGAACATAATGCCGCCGCCCGCATCCGCAGCCAGTGCCACATTGCAGATTTGCTGCGCCGAAGGCGAAGCAAAAACATTGCCCATGGCTGCGCCGTGCGCCAACCCCTGCCCCACCAATCCACCGAATGCCGGATAATGCCCGGAACCGCCGCCGATGACGACTGCCACCTGTCCGGCCTTCGTCTTATGCCGCCGGATCACGCCGCCATCGACCGGAAGAACATGATTCCGGTACGCTGCCGCGAATCCCCGGATCATTTCGTCTACAAACATTTCCGGCTGATTAAAAAGATAAGTCATAGGTTATTTATCCATTGTGGCAATGCATTGGTATGTCAGGCAATAAGTCGTCGGGTAGCAGTATATCGCATGATTATGCCGCGCCGAAAACACACAAAAAAGCCGAAAAAGCAATCCGCTCAACATGGCGAGAACAGCATGCCCTATATATACGCGCAAGTAATTCGGATTCATATTAAAATTACGGATTTTGACTGTTCAGCGGCCAATCGAATACATCGCAAACATCACAATCTCGACTGATTTCTGCCGCCATTCCGATCACCACGACCCAAAATCATGTGCAACAAAATCTGACGCGTAGCGCAGTACATTGGATCGCTGCGTTATCCGGAAAGGCAAAAACGAAATAATCACACTTTTTAATGTTCTCTTAACCTTGAATCAAACTTATGCATCCCATGTTGAACATCGCGGTTAAAGCCGCGCGCCGGGCTGGTGACATTATTGTCCAAGCTTCCCGGAATCTGGATTTACTCAATATCTCAAAAAAAGCGCACAGTGATTTTGTCAGTGAAGTCGATCGCGCAGCGGAAGATGCCATTATCCGGATTTTGCATGAATCCTATCCGGATCACGCGGTTCTGGCAGAAGAAAGCGGCGCAAGCGGTGATGCCCGGAATGCCGAATATCAATGGATTATCGACCCGCTCGATGGCACCACGAATTTTCTGCATGGTTTTCCGCAATACTCGGTTTCCATCGCACTGAAACACAAGGGCGTTCTGAACAGAGCCGTTGTTTACAATCCCACTAACAACGAATTGTTCACCGCCAGCAGAGGCGGCGGCGCGTATCTCAACAACCAGCGTCTGCGCGTGAGTAAACGTATCCGTCTTGAGGACTGCCTGATCGGCACAGGCATCCCGTTCAGGGATTTAACCCACATGGATGCTTATTTGAATATCTTCAAGGATGTTATCCCGCGTGTTGCCGGCATCCGCCGCCCCGGATCCGCTGCGCTTGATTTGTGCTATGTTGCTGCGGGGCGTTATGACGGTTTCTGGGAAATCGGCCTGGCGCCCTGGGATATGGCTGCCGGCGCTTTGATGATCCAGGAAGCCGGCGGATTGGTCGGTGATCTGGAAGGTGACGATACCTATCTCGAAAGTGGCCAGATTCTGGCGGGAAATCCCAAGGTTTTTTCCCAGTTACTGCAAATTATTGCGCCGCACCTGACCGAAGTACTGAAAGCTAATCACCATGCAGCCAGAAAGAAATAACCGACGATGAACCGGGGACTGCGCCGCGATGTCATCTTCAGACTCATGCCTGGTTTTCAGGGTCGGTTGTAGCTTCTATTTCTGTTTCTGTTTCCGCTTCGGCGGATAGCGCATGCCCGGCGTCCGCCTCCACCAGCGCACCGAGCTCCTGTAAAGGCGGGAGCGCTTCGAGCGACTGCAATCCCAGATCATCCAGAAACTGCTGCGTTGTTGCGAGCAACGCCGGTTTTCCGGGAACATTGCGGTGCCCGACCTGATCAACCCAGCCGCGTGACGTCAATGTTTTCAGAACCGACGACGATACGCTGATGCCGCGTATTTCCTCGATGTCGCCACGGGTGACCGGTTGATGGTAAGCGATGATCGCGAGCGTTTCCAGTACCGCGCGGGAATAACGCGGCGCTTTGGGCGGATCGAGACGGTCAAGGAAGGGCTGCATTTCCTGCCGGGCCTGGAAACGCCAGCCGCTCGCCACCTGCACAAGCGCTATGCCGCTATCGTTCCAGTCCCCGGCGATTTCATCAATCGCGCCGGAAATCTGCCGGGCACTCAATGCATTGTCGAACAATTTGCGCAGCGCCGCCATGGGCAACGGTTCCTGTGCTGTCAACAGCGCGGCCTCCAGTACGCGTTTAATCTGCTTCGGTTCATAGTGCGTTGAAAATTCCGGCGGCATTTCCGTCCCTGTACTCAGGGTATCCACTGCATCGTCCATGGCTATGATCTGCACGTGTCGATCAGGTTGTGGCGTCGATGGATCGGACATAAATGGTTCCCAGTAATTCCGGTTGCATGATTTCGATCAAGGTTTCCTTGGCCAATTCAAGTATCGCCAGAAACGTGACAATCACTTCTGCGGTCGTCGCCGCTGGACTGAATAAATCGTAGAAGGCCATCTGTCCGCGATGCTGCAATGCCCGCAGCACCTGGCTCATATAAGCCCGCACTGACAAGGCCTCGCGGCTGATCTGATGATTGCGGTTGATTCTGGCTCTGGCCAGCAGCGCCAGCCAGACCTGGCGCAGATCGTCAACCGTAACATCCGGCAAATATTCAGGCAGTTGCGTATCCATCCATACCTGGACAACCATGAAATCACGGTCAATCTGCGGCAGTTCGTTGAGCCGCACGGCGGCCAGTTTGATTTGTTCGTATTTCAATAGCCGCTGCACAAGTTCGGCTCTGGGGTCTTTTTCTTCATCAGTCTCGCTGACGGGTTCAGGCAACAGCATGCGCGACTTGATTTCAATCAGCAAAGCTGTCATGAGCAGATATTCGGCCGCCAGCTCAAACTGATCCACACGCATCATTTTCACGTAGGCCATGTATTGCTGCGTCAACTGCACCATGGGGATATCGAGAATATCGATATTGTGTTTGCGTATCAGATAAAGCAGCAAATCCAGCGGCCCCTGAAAAGTATCCAGAAACACTTCCAGCGCATCGGGCGGAATATACAAATCCTGCGGGATTTCCATCAACGGTTCGCCGCAGATTCTTGCGAATGGTTTTTTTTCCAGCGTACCGGCGGTCACTGTCACAGCGGATGTTCTATCCTTTTGCCGTCAAATCCCGCTCGGTTCGATCGAACAAAGACGATGGATGCAGCGTATCACGAATAATCGAGTCCCATTGCCGCACGGATATCGCGCATGGTTTCTTCAGCCAGCTGATTGGCTTTCTCGCAACCGTCAGCAATGATATTACGCACCAGAACAGGGTCTTCTTCATACATGCGGGCACGGTCATGCATGGGTTCCTGTTCGGCCAGCACCTTGTCGATGACCGGTGCTTTGCAATCAAGGCAACCGATAGACGCGCTGCGGCAGCCCTGCTGCACCCAGTTACGGGTTTCGTCGTCGGAATAAACCAAATGAAACTGCCATACCGGACACACTTCCGGATTGCCGGGATCGGTGCGCCGCACGCGCGCGGGATCAGTCGGCATGGTGCGGATTTTTTTGCGCACGCTGTCCGCATCCTCGCGCAGACTGATGGTGTTGTTATACGATTTCGACATTTTCTGGCCGTCCAGGCCCGGCATGCGCGATGCTTTGGTCAGCAGCGTTTCCGGTTCGCACAGTATCATTTTGCCGCCGCCTTCAAGATAACCGTATAACCGTTCCTGATCGCCCATGCTCAGATTCTGCTGTTCCTCCAGCAGGGATTTGGCTTCCGCCAGTGCATGCTCATCGCCCTGTTCCTGATAGCGGTTGCGCAGTTCAATGTACAACCGGGATTTCTTCGAGCCAAGTTTTTTGATCGCAGCCTGTGCTTTTTCTCCAAACCCGATTTCCTTGCCATAAATATGATTAAAGCGGCGGCAGATTTCGCGCGTGAATTCGATATGCGGCGCCTGGTCTTCCCCGACAGGCACGCGGTTCGCACGGTAGATCAGAATATCCGCGCTCTGCAGCAGTGGATAACCCAGAAAACCGTAGGTACTGAGATCTTTTTCACTGAGTTTTTCCTGCTGATCCTTATACGTCGGCACACGTTCGAGCCAGCCCAGCGGCGTCATCATGGACAACAGCAGATAAAGTTCGGCATGCGCAGGTACTTTGGACTGGATAAACAAAACGGCTTTTGCAGGATCCACGCCCGCGGCAAGCCAGTCGATCACCATGTCCCACGCATTTTTTTCAATAATCTCGGGCGCATCGTAATGCGTCGTCAAAGCATGCCAGTCCGCCACAAAGAACAGGCATTCGTATTGCTGCTGCAACGCCACCCAGTTTTTCAATACACCATGATAATGCCCCAAATGCAGATTCCCCGTAGGGCGCATACCTGACAAGACACGATCAGCAAACATGTTTTCAATCCCAGAAGTTAATCGTTATAAGTGAATTTCCGGCTATTCCCAGATACAGCCTAGACATATAATCCAAAAAAAGAAACCAGCATCAGCTTGATCAATTTAATCATCGGCCAGACGATCACACCGAGCACGCCGCTGACCAGCAGAACCAGCAGAATCATAAAACCGTAAGGCTCAATTCTGGAAAACGGATAGGCAATCCGATGCGGTAACAGACTCACTGCCATACGGCCACCATCCAGTGGCGGCAGGGGCAGCAGATTCAGAACCATCAAAATGACATTGATTTCGATTCCGGCAATACCCATCAAAATCATGGGCCGGGTAAATTCGGTGATGGGCAGCAACATCGCCAGCTTGATGAGCAATGCCCAGATGAGTGCCATTAACAGATTTGCGCCGGGTCCTGCAGCGGCGACCCACAGCATGTCCTGTTTGGGATGACGCAGGTTTGAAAAATTTACCGGCACCGGTTTCGCCCAGCCAAACAGAAAACCGGCGCCCATTGTCATTTTACTGATGATAAACAAGACAACGGGCACCAGTATGGTGCCGACCGGATCGATATGCCTGGCCGGATTCAGACTGATGCGCCCGGCATTGAATGCGGTAAAGTCGCCAAAATGCCTGGCGACGTAACCATGCGCCGCTTCATGCATTGTAATGGCCAGAATGACCGGCAGCGCATAAATCGCGATGCCCTGGATGATACCGTCAAAATCCATCTGTAAGTCCGAAAGGCGCCAGATTCCCTTTTCCGGCCCGCACGAGTTCCGGCGCATCACCGGTTAAATCTATTACCGTAGTCATTTCCAGTCCGCAGGAACCCGCATCCATGACCAGATCGACCTGATGCTCGAGCCGTTCGCGGATTTCTTCGGCATCATTCATGGGCAATTCATCATCGGGCAAAATCAATGTCGAACTCAGCAACGGTTCATTCAGTTCTTCCAAAAGCGCCAGCGCCACAGGATGGTCCGGAATGCGTAAGCCTATCGTATAGCGCTTGGGATGCTGCAAACGGCGCGGTACTTCGCGGCTGGCCTGCAAAATAAACGTATAGCTGCCGGGCGTATTGGCCTTGAGCAAACGATACTGGGTATTATCCACGCGGGCATACAGCGAGATTTCAGCGAGATTCCTGCACACCAGCGTAAAATGATGCCTGTCGTCGACCTGACGGATGGCGCGTATCCGTGCCATCGCGTCTTTATCGCCAATCTGACAGCCCAGCGCATAACAGGAATCGGTCGGATACACGATCACGCCGCCGCTGTGCACAATATTGACGGCCTGCTTAATCAATCTGGAATGCGGATTGTCAGTATGAATCGTAAAAAACTGAGCCATCGGGTTAGCGTCTTGGGTTAGTAATATTTGATGCGGATTCAAGTTAAGAAGGCAGCGGTATCTTCCAATCATGCCATACCGGAACACACCCCGGTGGCAGATCAGGCAATTGTCCGAGATCGTAAAAACTTTCGCCGGGGCCATGAAAATCCGAGCCGCAGGATACCAGAAACCCCTTGACCCGGGCATAATCGGCAAAAATATCGACCTGCTCCTGCGTATGGCTGGCGCTCACCACTTCAATTCCGGCGCCGCCCAATATGAGAAATTCATCGAGCAAATCATTCAGGACATTTTTACCCAGATTATACCTTGCCGGATGCGCGATAACAGCTCTGCCGCCGCTGCCGCTAATCCAGTCAACCACATGACTGAGCTGAGCCCAATCATGATGCGTATAACCAGGCTTGCCTTGAACCAGGTATTTCTTGAAAACCGCTTTCATATCCTTGGCGTAGCCTTTTTCGACCAGAAACCGGGCGAAATGCGTGCGGCCGATCAAGCCGCGTTCACCCACATAAGCAAACGCACCTTCAAAGCTGCCTCTGATGCCAATTTTTTCAAGCTCGTCCGCAATCGTGCGGGCGCGTTGTGTACGTCCGTCGCGAATACCCGTTAAACCATCAAACAACGGCTTGTAGTCAGGATCAATATTCAAGCCCAGAACATGGATTGTCCGCCCCCGCCAAGTGACAGAAATTTCCACGCCGTTTATAAATATGATATTTTTCTCGGCAGCGACACGTTTTGCTTCCCCGAGTCCGGCAACATCATCGTGATCGGTCAACGCAAGTACCCTGACTCCACGCCGATGCGCGCGTTCAACAAGCTGCGCAGGGGTCAGAATCCCATCAGAAACGGTAGAATGGCAATGCAAATCAATATTGAGCATAAAGAACTTTGGTTGCGCATCGCTTGGAAAGGACACGCATCATAACAAATTAACCGGGTTTAGAAAAACGGGTATTAGGAATCCATTATATCAAATGCTAAAACAAAGAACGCAAAAGGAATTTTTAAATGCACAATAATTCAGCTCCCTGGCATCATCTTTCGGCAGCACCGCATCGCAGTCTTTTTCTGGCAGGTGCATTGCAGGGTGTTTTTACCCTGGTCTGGTGGCTCTACGATCTTGCCGGACGCTATGCCATTGCAGGCACGTTTACTGTATGGAGTACTCCGCCGACATGGGCGCATGCCTTTTTAATGATTTATGGTTTTTTCCCCTTCTTTATCTTCGGTTTTTTGTTTACGACATACCCGAACTGGATGAATGGCGCAAAAATCCCGCCGCGCGTCTATATGACTACCGTTCTTTTAATGACCGGCGGTATTGCGTTGTTTTATACCGGATTAATCTACGGTCAGGGTATTGTCATACTGGGCGTTCTTGCGCTGCTGGCCGGTTTTGGCGTCGCGTTTAACGCCTTACTGCGTGTACTCCTGGCGGCCAAAGGTCAGGACAGACGGCATGCGATCGTCACCAGCGCCGCGCTTTTCATGGGCTGCCTGGGAATTGCGGCTTATCTGTTCTGGCTGATTACCGACATAAATTTCCTGTTGAGCTTTTCACGGCACACCGGTGTCTGGTTTTTCCTGATGCCGATTCTGCTGGCGGTTTCGCACCGCATGATCCCATTTTTCTCCAGCCGCGTATTGGAAAACTATGTCATGGTAAGACCGTACTGGATGCTCTGGATTATGCTTGCATGTGCTGCGGCACATGGCATTCTGCAATTATCCGGCCAAATCCAGTATCTATGGGTGGCCGATTTTCTGCTGGCAGCATGCACCCTTTATCTGTCGATCCGATGGGGGTTCTTGCGCAGTTTCCAGGTCAGTCTGCTGGCTGTGCTGCATATTTCGTTCGCCTGGCTCGGTGTTGCCATGCTGCTCTATGGCCTGCAAAGCTATTTGTACATGCAGACCCCGGGAAACACACTGACTCTGGGTCTTGCACCTTTGCACGCACTTGCCATCGGTTATTTTGCCAGCATGGTGCTCGGCATGGCGTCACGCGTCACCCTCGGGCATTCCGGCCGCCCCCTGGAACTGGACCGGCTCACCTGGCAATTGTTTATCGGTTTTCAGGCCAGCACTGTAGTCAGAATCCTGCCGGAGATCATCCCTGTGTTCGGATCGTTCACACCCGTGCTCTATCTGCTCGCGGGACTGATCTGGCTCGCCTGCTTCTTTTTGTGGGCAGCGCATTATGTGCCGATATACTGGCGCCCTCGAATCGACGGCAAACCGGGCTGATCAATCCGATGACTCATCGGTGATCTTGACAAGCAGAAAGGGCTTCGCTAGTCTCGTTGAATCGAGTTGCGTCGCATAACGGCGGTGTCAGGCAGGTTATTTTACTGACAGCGTTTCATTAACAATACAATGCGCGCGCACACTGCCATATGATTTATACTATGCCAGATGCGATGCGCACAGCATTGCTGATCACAATAAAAATAAATGAGATAGTTTTACTTTTTAAAATTCGTCACATACACAAGGAGAGAGAACAATGGAACTCAAAGGATCCAAGACTGAGGGCAATCTCAAAGCCGCATTTGCCGGAGAATCGCAAGCCAACCGCCGCTACCTGTACTTTGCTGCAAAAGCGGATGTTGAAGGTCAGAACGATGTTGCTGCGGTTTTCCGTTCTACAGCCGAAGGCGAAACGGGGCACGCGCATGGTCACCTGGAATATCTGGAATCCTGCGGTGATCCTGCCACCGGCCTGCATTTCGGTGCAACCCGCGACAACCTGAAAACCGCGATCGCCGGTGAAACGCACGAATACACCGACATGTATCCCGGCATGGCCAAAACCGCACGCGATGAAGGTTTTGATGAAATCGCCGACTGGTTTGAAACGCTGGCCAAAGCCGAACGTTCACACGCCAATCGTTTCCAGCGCGCTTTGGATAGTCTGACTGACTGATAAAACCGCTGGGAACTGACCGGCTAAAAGCTGGATCAGACACAATTAAAGAATGGGGTTTATGGCAGAACGGCATAAACCCCGTTTTCGGTTGTTCATCTTTTTAATGTTGCTTTTTCTCCCGAAATTCTATGACTACTCGTGAAGGCAGTCTGGAAGCACCCAAACGCCATCCCATCGACTGGAAAAACATCGAATTCTATAACGAAGCCAGCCTGATGCATGAAATGGAGCGCGTGTTCGATATCTGCCATGGATGCCGGCGTTGCGTCAATCTGTGCACTGCGTTTCCACGTCTCTTTGACCTGGTTGACGATGGCGCCACCGGTGAAATCGACGGCGTCGATAAACAAAAATTCTGGGAAGTTGTCGATCACTGTTTTCTGTGCGATATGTGCTTCATGACCAAGTGTCCTTATGTCCCGCCGCATGAATGGAATATTGATTTTCCGCACCTGATGCTGCGCGCCAAGGCAGTCAAATTCAAAGACAAGGGCGCCAGTTTCCGCGACACATTGTTATCCAATACCGACGCGGTCGGCAAGTTGGCGACAATTCCGGTCGTCGTGCAGACGGTCAATGCCTTGAACAAGACGCCCGCCGTCCGCAAACTCATGGACAGCAAACTCGGCATACATGCCGACCGGGTTTTGCCCGAATACACGCCCAACACATTCCGCCCAACAGCACAGACCAATGACACGTTCGCCGTCATCAACGGTGAACGTACTCCCGGAAAAGTCGCGATCTATGCCACCTGCTATATCAATTACAACGAACCCAGCATCGGGCGTGACTTACTGAAAATACTCGCGCATAACGCAATTCCCACCACACTCGTTGAAAAAGAAGTATGCTGTGGTATGCCGAAACTGGAACTGGGTGATCTCGATACCGTCGAGAAACTCAAGGACGTCAATATTCCGCATTTAATGAAACTGGCCGAGAACGGCTATGCTATTCTGTCCGCCGTACCGTCATGCACCCTCATGTACAAGCAGGAACTGCCCTTGCTGTTCCCGGATGATCGGGCCGTGCAAACCGTTGCTGCGGCAATGTTCGATCCTTTCGAATATTTGATGCTGCGCCATCAGGACAGATTGCTGAAAACCGATTTCAAAACTTCGCTGGGCAAGGTGGCCTACCATATACCGTGCCATCAGCGGGTTCAGAATATCGGCAAAAAAACGCGCGATGTCCTGCAACTGATTCCGGGTACTGAAATTACCGTTGTCGAACGCTGTTCCGGACACGATGGTACCTGGGGTGTTAAAAGCGAATTTTTTGCCGACGCAATGAAAATCGGCCGCCCGGTTTTCCGGCAGATGGCAGCGAACAAACCCGATTACATCAGTTCGGATTGTCCCATCGCCGCACGCCATATCGAACAGGGCATAGGAGACGAAAACACGGCGCAGAAACTGCACCCGCTGACGCTGTTGCGTTTCGCCTACGAAGGCCGGCTCTATACTGTCAGCGGACAGGAAGCCGCTGCACCGATTCCAACCCATAACGAGAAAAGTGATTAAAAAATGGCCCGAATAACCCGCGACAGCCTGTTGACACTTGAAGATTACGCCAAGGTCCGTAAACAGAAACGCGCCGAAGTCATGGCGCATAAGAAACCACGCAAAATCCCGCTGGGTAAGCACATTACGCTGATTTTCGAAGACGATGTCACTATCCGGTATCAGATCCAGGAAATGCTGCATATCGAACGTATTTTCCAGGAAGATGAAATCGTTTATGAACTGGAAACCTATCTGCCTCTGGTGCCCGATGGCACAAACTGGAAAGCGACCATGATGATCGAATACCCCGACCCCGCTGAACGCGCGGCACGGCTTGCGCAAATGATCGGCATTGAAGACAGGGTATGGGTCAGGGTCGATGGTTTTCCACCGGTTTACGCCATTGCCGATGAAGATATCATTCGTGAGAACAGTGAAAAAACATCTTCGGTGCATTTTCTGCGTTTTGAACTGACACAGGACATGATCCGGGCGCTGAAGCAGCAGTGTCAATTGTCTATGGGCGTCGATCACCCCGCCTATCAGGCGACCATTGACGCCGTCGATGAGCAGAGCCGCACAGCCCTGGTCAACGATCTGGCTTAGGCATCATTGCGGAAATCCGGATATGTTCAACAAATCATCGCTACCGGCATTCGTGCTGCTGTCGTGTCTGCTGATGGCCGCCTGCGCAGCCAAAAAAGAATTCAAGGAAACATTTGATACCGAAAAACCCTGGCTGGAACAACTGGCTCAACTGCCCCCCTACCCTGACCTCAGCAACCTGATTCCTGTTAGCGTTCAAACCAGCGCCGATTATCAGCATGCTGTCGATCCGGAATCCATCAGCATCGGTGACGATGGCGTCGTGCGCTTTACGCTGGTTTCCCGTTCCTCGGCCGGTGCGATGAATATCAGTTATGAAGGTATCCGCTGCGAAACCAACGAAAGAAAACTCTATGCCATCGGGCGCGATAATAAAACCTGGGCCAAACCCAGAACATCCGAATGGCAACCGCTGAGTTTCGTCAAGCAATTCTATGCACAACGCGAATTATCCAAAAATCTGCTGTGTCCGGACAAACACCCTGTCAGAACCCGAGAAGAAGCGATCAGCGTGCTGAAAGCGGGTAAAAATCCGGCAATTTTTCGTTTCGTAAAATAATGTCCATATCAACACAGCCGCAAAACTGAGCGATGAGCGCCGGGCCGCATTACATTAATCCGCCACAATTCTACTGAATTAACGTATCAGGCGGCAGTCCGGAACGCGCCCTGGCCGCAAGTGATTCAAGCCAGATCTGATGATATTTCGACATCCGGTGCGGCAGAAACAGCCGATTAAGCCGCGCCAGCCAGCCATGCTGCGTTTCTTCCGTCAACACATGACATCCCCGCCCGGCTCGCTGCAACAACCATGCATGATAACCGTCAAAACCCGGTCCATGTGCATCCCAGGCGATACGCTCACCGGGAACATACTCAAGTACGGTCGATGAAATCGTGACACCAAACGTTCTCCAGCGGAATTGCGTATTCAGCTTCAGATCAGGAGCCGTGCCTTCAAGAAAACGTACGTCCGCCGAATTGACATACCACTCCGGCCATAACAGTGCACGCACCAGCCACGCCCACACGTTCTCCGGCGGCGCATCCATTGTCAGCGCGTTGCGCACATGAACAGCGCTGTTTTGCGGCGCATAGTATTCCGGCCAGCAAATTTCCGGCTTTTCTTTTGTATCATCCATTGATCCATTCCTGAGTTGATATGTGAAAAAAGATACACCATTAACCCGCATCAATGATGAATTACAGATCAAAGGCAAAATTAACTGCTGATTACAAAAAGTATTTGATATCCAAAACATATACTTGTGAATCCACATCCACCCGCGGCACAGGAAGAAGCAAGCCGTATTCCGCCACCTCCAATCTCCCCCAAATGAATTGCTTTATCTAAGCCTAGCATAAGCCATGCCAAATGATATATAATGTGCAACTTCAGACGCGGGGTGGAGCAGTCTGGCAGCTCGTCGGGCTCATAACCCGAAGGTCGTAGGTTCAAATCCTACCCCCGCAACCAACTTATCCTTTCTTAGAATAGCCGTTTTATGTAGATCTCAGCTGATGCAGATTTACGGGATGAACGTGCATTTAGCATTTAAATTAACCCTATCGTTCTTGTCTGACACATCTTCTTTCGAGGAAATTTCGTCGGCATTCGAATCTTCCTGCCAACTTTTGTTTTAATCACCTGATTCGGTCATCATTCTGACTTGCTGCAACAATGGATCGTGATCGCTCATCTTTTGCCATTTATCTACCCAACTTACCATCTCTGCCTCATATTGGTCAGGGCTTTTGTATTCCAAGTATGACTGTTATGAGAAAAACAATATCCACCATTAGTTAGTATCTTCCGCACAAAGATGGTCTTTATATAAACCATTATATTATCTTGTGGTTTATATATGGATCATTTTCGTCTTGACATGAAACTTAATACCTACTATGGTGGTTCACAAAATGACCATAAAGGCATTTTATGATCTATATATGACCCCAAATTAAAGCGATGCCAAAATCAATTACACGAACTTACTCACGTCATAGTCGTGAAGCGTCTTTCCTCCTCGGGGGGTTGATTCGTATTGCACGAAAAGAACGGAAGCTTACTGCTCAAGAGATTGCAGATCGCGCGGGTATTTCCAGAGGGTTGCTGCAACGTATCGAGAAAGGTGATCTTAAATGTGAGATCGGAGCCGTATTCGAAGTAGCGACCATCGTCGGTATAAAGCTGTTTGATGCCGATGAAACCACACTGACCAGGCATATCCGCCAAACTGAAGATAAGCTGTCGTTATTGCCGAAATCCGTGCGCAAAAAATCCAAGGCGGTGCATGATGATTTCTAGCCCGATTAGCTTTACGTAATCGGGCATTTTGTCCGCATGAGAAAGCCGGATTTCGCCCAATCGATTCTTGCTTACGAATTCGGTAGGTTGGCGGTGAATGCAATGAACCCCAACATCATTCATCACGTTTGTGGCGGCGTTTACATTGGAGGGGTGCAGGCTCATCTCAACACATAAAACATGAAAGCCTGATTACGCGGCGCTAATCAGGCCTACTCGGGCTGTTCAAGATCTCAATCAAGGGATGCAATGCAAGGCAAAATTGAACGAAAAAGCGGAGCATACCGTGAAGTATGTGAGCATTTTGAGTTCGATTTTAACGCCGCAATACGCCCTTCAGTGAGATCTGTAGTGTGGATATCATACTGTTCTGATTAACGTCCCCCCGACCTGTCCGTGCACATCCACCCACATATGTGGCAAACCGAGTTCAAGCAGCCAGTCCGGGCCATGTTCTTCCATCAGCATGCCGATAGTGGATGCGCTGCCTGCCACGACACAATAATCGCTCACCACACTGACCGCCGCCATCGTATTCACCGGCCATCCTGTCTTCGGATTGAGCACATGACCATAACGAACATTGTTGAGCATGATACAACGTTCATAATCACCGCTGCTGGCAAGCGCGCCTGAATCAAGCAATAAT